>CALCCE010000039.1 GCA_937899835.1 uncultured Flavobacteriales bacterium
CAGCAGTGCTTTGAGTCGGCTCTTCGACGATGGTAGCAACGGCAGGTGGTGTGGTAGTGGTCTCATCTTCTCCTAAAAGGCCATATGCAACAGCAGAAGCAGCAATGAGCACTACAGCAGAGATGGTAGCAATAGTGCCAAGGGAAGTACCCGAGGCAGCAGAGGAGGCCGCTGAACTACCAGCAGCTGCCGCATCTACCCGGGATTGGATGTTTTGCCACGCTTCAGGACGTACATCACTCTCGAAATGTTCGAAAGTTTCCTGAAACAGGTTTTCTATGGATTGATCTTCTTTCACCGGATTGCTTTTTCTTTTGGCAAAAACCGCTGTAAGTAGGCTTTTGCTTTCCGAAACTGGGATTTAGAAGTGTTTTCTGAAATCTCCAGTTGATCGGCAATTTCTTTATGTGAGTATCCTTCGATGGCAAACAGGTTGAATACCGTTCTATAACCCGAAGGTAGTTTTTGTATGATCTTTAACAGGTCTTTGGCCGCAAGGCTGCTCAAAACGTTGTCATCGGCTTCCAACAAATAATCTACCGCACCCAATTCTACTTGATGGCGGTGTTGTTTGTTTCGACGGAAATTGTCGAGTGCCGTGTTTACCACCGTTCTTCTTATCCAGCCTTCAAGTGATCCTTTGTGCTGAAACGAACCCAACTTTTGATACACCTTCACAAAACCATCTTGTAAGATGTCCTGAGCCTCTTCGTAATCACTGGCATATCGTAAACAAACTCCCATCATTTTGCGCGAGTAGGTATCGTAAAGCAGCTTCTGTGCAACTGCATTGCCCTCTACGCAGCCATGAATTAGTTGCTCATCCGTCATACTTGTTTCAGTCGCCTTAAACACAAGATGTAATTTGTTGCTCAAAAGTTGCCCAGACCCAGCGCTTTTTCCTCCTCTCACTTTTTACATCCATCGGATCAACAGAGGCCTGGGTTTGAGTCTTTCCATTAAAGTTAACGGCTTTCTTCCGGTTTGCCTATGTGGAGTTACTTGTTAGGCCGTCTTTTTCGTCTTACTTTTCCATCCTCTGCTGCTTGATTTTCTTACGAAATGGCCAATTTATACCTTGTTCCTACTCCGATAGGCAACCTTTCAGACATTACTCTAAGGGCTTTGGAGACCCTGCGCTCGGTAGACCTCATACTGGCTGAAGATACCCGGCAAACCGCCAAATTGTTGCAGCACTATGAAATAAAAAAGCCGGTAATTGCGCATCATCAACACAACGAGCACCGACAGGTTGAACAGTTGGTCAACCGTTTGCAAGCCGGGGAAAGCATGGCCCTGGTGAGTGATGCCGGTACTCCTGGCATATCCGACCCCGGTTTTTTATTGGTAAGGGCCTGCCTTGCTGCCGAAATAGAGGTGGAATGCCTTCCTGGAGCCACTGCCCTTGTTCCCGCCTTGGTAGCATCTGGGTTACCGGCCGATCGCTTTGTTTTTGAGGGCTTCCTTCCGCTAAAAAAAGGACGTCAGACACGTTTGGAACAATTGGCAGAAGAAAACCGAACCATCGTCCTGTATGAATCGCCACACCGGTTGGTAAAAACCCTCGGACAATTGGTGGATAAGTTTGGTCCTGACCGCAAAGCGGCAGTATCGCGAGAACTGACCAAGGTTTATGCTGAAACTCGTCGGGGGAGTTTACAGGAGCTGTTGACTCATTTTTCAGCGGGCAAAGTGAAAGGCGAACTGGTGATTGTTGTCGAAGGACTATCCAAAAAAACACCCAAAGCTCCATGAAAGCGCAAGTATTGGTTCAAAATGGCTCAGCGGATCAGGCCTTCGAATTACAAGATCGCCCCACTCCCGAACCGGGTCCAGGACAGGTTAGAATCAAGGTAGAATGTTTTGGGCTCAACTTTGCCGATGTGATGGCCCGTCAGGGTTTGTATCGGGACGCTCCTCCTCTCCCCTCGGTATTGGGCTATGAGGTAGTAGGCACTTTGGACCAATTGGGTGAGGGTGTAGTGGGTATTGCTGAAGGCCAGCGGGTGGTTGCTTTTACACGTTTCGGAGGCTATGCTGAATATGCGCTTACCGATTCGCGAGCCATCGCACCAATTTCGGAAGCCATGGATGGCGCCCAAGCTACTGCCTTAGCCACACAATATGGAACGGCTTATTTCTGCGCTTGTGAAATGACCCGGTTGTTTCCAGGGGATAAAGTATTGGTGCAAGCAGCAGCAGGCGGTGTGGGCACTGCTTTGGTACAATTAGCCAAACACGCTGGATGCGAAGTGTATGGAACTGCCGGAGGGCCTGAAAAGGTCGACTACCTGCGTAAGATTGGCGTAGATCACCCGATTGACTATCAAAAACAGGATTTCTACGAGTTGATCGCCCAAATGCATACCCAACCTGCCCTGGATGTAGTATTTGATTCGATCGGAGGAACCACCTATTCCAAAGGCTTGAAGTTGCTCAATGCCGGTGGCCGAATGGTGAGCTTTGGCGCGGCTAAACGCAGCGGAAACGGGGGCTTTCTATCTACCTTGAAACTCATGTGGGGCTTCGGAATTGTACTGCCGGTGCAACTCATCATGCATTCCAGAGCGGCCATCGGAGTAAACATGTTGCGCATCGCAGACAAAAAACCGGAAGTGCTTCAACGGGTGATGCAAGCCGTGGTTGATTTGTACAATGAGGGTGTCCTTGAACCGCAGGTGGGTGGAAAATTTCCGGTTGAGGAGTTGGCCAATGCCCATCATCTGCTCGAAACGCGAAAAACTACGGGTAAGGTGGCCATCTTCTGGCAATGAACCAACTGAAACGCTCCCTCAGCCTCACTGGGATCATCACTGTAGTAGTGGGTTCCTGTATTGGAGCGGGTATTTTTTTCACTCCTGCCGAAATCGCAGCCACGCTAAAGGAGCCTTCGCTTATTCTTTCTGTTTGGGCTTTGGGTGGCATCATGGTGCTTTCTGGTGCGCTCACTTTTGCAGAGCTTGGCGCCCTTTTCCCAAAGGTTGGTGGCATTTATCAATTCCTTAAAGCGGCTTATGGCCAATTGGTGGCCTACCTCTACGGTTGGATGTCGTTGTTGGTCATCGTTTCGGGAACCATTGCTGCATTGAGCCTTGTTGTAGCAGAGTACCTGTCGGTGGTATTCCCAATGGAGGAAGGTAGCAAAACAGTGGTTGCCCTGATGGTGATCTCCACCGTTACCCTGGTCAACGGTTTAGGAGCCAAGCAAGGAGAACGTTTTTCCCTGGTGTTCGCGGCCAGCAAACTGTTGGGTATTGGCCTCATTGTGCTGATTGGTTTTATACTGGGCTCCTGGTCCATTAACGATTATTCGCAAATTGTTCCTCCCGAAACCGGTATGCAGCAACCAGGACTTGCAGCAGCCATTGGCTTAGCTTTAGTGGGGGTTTGTTTTTCTTTCGGAGGATTTCAACACGCCTCCTATCTTGCCGGAGAAGCCAAGAGCCCTAAAAAGGATATTCCCAAAGGCCTGGTGGGAGGAGTAGTGTTGGTGATGTTGGTCTATCTGTTGGCCAATCTTGCCTACCTGCGGCTGCTCCCAGTAGCGCAAATGGCAACTTCCAAAGCAGTCGCAGCAGATGCTTTGGCCCCGGTTTTTGGGTGGAGTGGCATCACGGTAGCCTTGCTCATTGCTTTGTCAAGCTTTGGAACAGTGGGCATTTACACCCTTACGGCACCCCGGATTTATTTCGCCATGTCCAGAGATCGAAGCTTCTTTCCTTTTATGGGTCGTTTACATTCCAAAACCAAAGCACCCGTAAACGCGATTTTGATTCAAAGTGGCTGGGCCATGCTGCTGGTGCTGTTGTGGGGCAACCTTAAAGCCTTGGTTTATTATGTTGTTTTTGCCGATTGGGTTTTCCTGATTTTGGCCGCCTTTAGCATCTTTCTATACCGAAAACGACTTCCCGGCCAACACCGGCCCTATAAAACCTTCGGGTATCCGTTTACTCCGGCCATTTTCATCTTAGTATCGCTTTTTATCGTTGGGAATACCTTGATTCAAGCACCCATAAGTGCAACCATTGCTGTCGCCTGTTTGATTTCAGGGCTGTTGGTCTACTACCTGCTACGGCTGCGCCAACCCACTACGGAAGGAACAAAGCAAGACGATTAGTCGTTTTAGGTATGATGAATTAATTTTGTGTGCACGTGAAGATTGAATTGCAGAACGACCCGTTGGAAAGTTGGATCGGGAAAAAAGGGGAGCCCGTTATCATAAGTGGCCCTTGTAGTGCGGAGAGCCCCCAACAAGTATTGGATACTGCCCAGGCCTTGGCCTCATCCGGCAAAGTACACCTCTTAAGAGCGGGCATTTGGAAACCCCGAACCCGCCCCGGTTCCTTTCAAGGTGTAGGCACCCAAGGTTTATCCTGGTTGAAGGCGGCTGGTGATGCAGTAGGCCTGCCAGTCATCACCGAAGTGGCCAATGCGCATCACGTAGAAGCGTGTCTGGAACACCGCATTGATGCTTTGTGGATCGGTGCCCGTACCACCGTAAATCCTTTTTCGGTGCAAGAAATTGCCGATGCACTGAAAGGCGTTTCCATCCCAGTCTTGGTAAAAAATCCCATCAACCCTGATCTTGCCTTGTGGATCGGAGCATTGGAACGCATGGATCAGGCTGGAATCAAACACCTTGGGGCGATCCACCGAGGATTTTCTTCTTACAACAATCGCCACTACCGCAATGCTCCCAATTGGGAAATTCCAATTGAATTGAAAACCTTAGTTCCTGGATTGCCCATCTTTTGTGACCCAAGCCACATCAGCGGTAGACGAGACGGCATCCATGAAGTGGCTCAAAAAGCGCTCGACCTCGACATGGAAGGTTTAATGATTGAGAGTCATATCCAACCTGATGCAGCACTAAGCGATGCCCAACAGCAATTGGCACCCGACACGCTAAGTCAGGTTTTAGAGAGTTTGCAGTTCCGATCCTCCAAACCGGTTGATCAACAATTTGACTCTCAACTGGAAATGTTTCGCAGTAGAATCGATGAAATTGATCAACTGTTGGTGAGCAAGTTGGCGGAGCGCATGGGCATTGTTGAAGAGATTGGGGCATACAAACACGAAAACAACCTCACCATTTTGCAACTGGAACGCTGGCGCGAAATTTTGGCCACGCGTACCGATTGGGCTTCCCGTCAGGATTTGGATACTACTTTTATAAGGAGCTTGCTCAAGGTCATTCATGAAGCATCCATCGCCCGTCAAACCCAAGTCATGAACCGCCCCCCGGTAAACGACTAAAACACAAACATGGAAAAACGCTGGCGAATGGCCGAACAGGCCCATGACCTGGTGGTAGAGCAACTGTCGCAGGCGCTCAACATCAACGCAACATTGGCCCGCCTGCTGGTACAACGCGGGATTACTACTTTCGACGAGGCGCGGGATTTTTTCCGGCCCGGCTATCATTTGCTGCACAACCCTTACCTCATGCATGGGATGAGCGAAGCCATCGATCGCTTGCTGCTGGCATTTGAACGCAAAGAAAAAATCTTGGTGTATGGCGACTATGATGTAGACGGCACTACCGCGGTTGCCCTGGTTACCAGCTATCTCAAAGAACTCGCTCCCGCAACCGAATATTACATCCCCGACCGGTATCAGGAAGGTTATGGCGTATCGCGCAAAGGGATGGACTATGCCCACTTTCATGGTTTTCAACTCATCATCACCTTGGATTGTGGCATCAAAGCCGTAGAGCAGTTGGGATATGCTCAAAGTTTAGGAATCGATGCTATTGTTTGTGACCACCACCTCCCCGGTGATGAACTCCCACCAGCGGTAGCCATTCTCGATCCTAAACAATCGAAATGTGATTACCCTTACACCGAACTCTGCGGGTGTGGCATTGGCTTCAAACTGTTGCAAGCCCTTCACCACCGCCTTGATCGACCTTTTGAAGAGCTGGAGTCTTACCTCGATCTGGTAGCCATCGCGGTGGCCTGCGACATTGTTCCAATTACCGGTGAAAATCGGGTTTTGGTGTCTGCGGGCCTGAAGCGAATCAACGAAAAACCTCGACCAGGAATTGAAGCGCTGCTGGATCCTACCCGAAAAAAACTGGCCTTGTCGGTTTCTGATTTGGTGTTTCGCATTGGTCCTCGAATCAATGCTGCGGGTCGGATGGACCATGGAAGCAAAGCCGTGGAGTTGCTGTTGTCGCAACCGGGCGACCGGGTTGACCTCAGCGGTCAGCACATTCACGAGCAAAATGCTTTTCGACGAGAAGTTGACCAGGAAATTACCGAGCACGCATGGGAGATGGTGGAAGCGCAAGAAAACTGGGAACAGCGCTTTAGCACGGTGTTGTTTCACCCGGAATGGCACAAGGGGGTGATTGGCATTGTAGCCTCTCGGCTAATCGAGCGCCATTATCGTCCTACGATACTACTTACCGCCTCCAACGGTATGGCCACCGGATCGGCTCGTTCGGTACGTGGTTTCAATGTATACGATGCGCTTGAGGCTTGTTCCGATTTATTGGATCGCTTCGGTGGGCACAAATATGCCGCAGGATTGACCCTTCCGGTAGAAAACGTTCCGGCCTTTCAGGAGCGGTTCGAAGCAGTTGTAGCTCAAACACTCCCGGAAGAATTATTGATTCCTGAATTGGCCATCGACACGGCTTTGGATTTTAGCGATATCAATCCTAAGTTTTACCGCATTTTAAAACAGTTTGCCCCCTTTGGCCCAGGAAATTTGAGCCCGGTTTTTTTAGCTAAGGGAGTGAAGGATACTGGTAGAAGCCGCAGGGTAGGCAGCGATGACAGTCATTTGAAACTGGAAGTAGAACAAAACGGAATGGTTATGCAAGGCATTGCCTTTAGCATGGGCGACCGCGAACCGGAGATTGCCCGTCGTGAGCCGTTTGATCTCGCTTTTGCCCTGGATGAAAACGAATGGATGGGAGAGGTGAGCCTGCAGCTGAAAGTGAAAGACCTTCGCTTTACGATCTAACGCAAAATTACCCTCCCGCCTGGCTTGGCCAGTTCTTTCTTGATGTTGTTGAGCTGTACTTTGGTTTCCAGCAGTTTTTCGATTTCAGAGAATTCTTTCTCGTCGGTAAAAGCTGCTTTCAGTTCCCGCTCATTGGTGGCAATCATTTGTCCCACTTTTTTGGCCTTGTAGGAATACACCGAACCCATCACTGCCTTTTTTATTTTTCGGTCTTCGGGGTCTACAAATATGCCTTTCCGCTCCCAATCGTGCAGTTCATATTTCGAACTAAGGAGATCGACACAAGCTTTACAAACTTCTTGATCAGAATGGTTGAGAAAAGCAGCTTCGGCATTGAACTCCTTTTCTTCATCGCTGTGCTTTTTATCCAATTCGTCCAGCTCTTCCACGATGCGCTGGTAAATCGGGTTTTCCAACTGAATGTTATCGTGTTCCAGCTCCCCAAGAATAAAGTCAATGACCATTACCTCCACTTTTTCCGGTTTTCCCTTGGGATCTTCTGAAGGTTGTTCCAGCTTGAAGGTCTTGTGGCAATACTGCAAGAGCAAGCGCACCATGTCTCGCTCCTGATGCGAACAATCGTTGGGGTCTTCACCAACTGCGCGATCGGGATCGAAGAAATCCGGGGGCAACTCATCGGGTGACACGCCATCGGGCAAAGCCGGGACGGCATCTCCACTGGGGAACCCTGCATCAAAGGCTGGTGGTGGTGGTCCTTCCACCGGAGCCTTGTTTTCCCGTTTCTTCAGCAACTTTCGTCGAGCTTTGTTGAGCTCACTCAACAGTGCTTTTTCAGGTATTTGCATCAAATCGCTGCACTCCCGAATGTAGAGTGAGCGTTTGATCTCATCGGGGATCAAAGCAATGGTATCAACGATGTCGTGCACCAAAGCCGCCTTCTTGATCGGATCGCCAGCCGTTTCAGCGTAGAGCAGATCGGTTTTAAAAACGATGAAGTCTTTGGCATTGGAAGCAATGAAGTCGCTGGCCTCTTCCCTGGTGTGGCTCCTCACGAACGAATCAGGGTCTTCTCCATCGGGAAACATCACCACCCGAACATTTAGCCCTTGTTCCAAAATAAGATCAATCCCCCGAAAGGAAGCCTTTATTCCCGCTGTATCGCCATCATAGAGGATGGTGATGTTTTGGGTATAGCGACTGATGAGGCGAATCTGATCGAGGGTCAACGAAGTTCCCGAAGAGGCAACTACGTTCTCAAATCCCGCCTGGTGCATGGAAATAACATCCGTATAGCCTTCCACCAACATGCAGGCATCCTCAGCTACGATGCTTTTCTTAGCAAAGTACAGTCCGTAGAGTACTTTTCTCTTGTTGTAGATTTCGCACTCTGGGGTATTGATGTATTTCGGAACCTTCTTGTCCGTCTTAAGTGTACGTCCGCCAAACCCAATGGGCCGACCAGAAAGGTTATGAATCGGGAAGATGACCCGCCCGCGGTAGCCGTCATAGAGGCGGTCATTTTTGTCTTTGGACAGGCCGGTTTTTACCAGAAACTCCTTCTTATAGCCATTTTCAAGGGCCGTTTTGGTAAAGGCTTCCCAAGATTCAGGAGAATATCCCAAACCAAACTTGCGAATGGTGGCTTCGTCGAACCCTCGTTCCTTGAAATAGCTAAGGCCGATGGCTTTTCCAGCTTCACTTTCCCACAACTGCTCAACAAAGTAGCTTTCTGCGTAAGCCATCACTACGTATTGGCTTTCACGTTCGCTCACTGCCGCCTCCATTTCAGGAGTCATCTCTTCCTCTTCTACTTCAATATTGTAGCGTTTAGCGAGGTACCGTAAGGCTTCGGGATACGACATGGCTTCGTGGGCCATGATGAAGTTGACCGAGTTTCCCCCTTCTCCACAACCGAAACACTTGTAGATACCTTTGGCGGGAGCCACCGAAAAAGACGGAGTTTTCTCGTTGTGAAAAGGGCAAAGCCCCCAAAGGTTAGCTCCCTTCTTTTTAAGGTTAACAAATTCCCCAACCACCTCTTCAATTTGAGCGGTCTCAATAATTTGATCAACGGTTTCGCGGGGGATCATGCAGGATGCAGAGAGAATTAAGCAGAGGAACAAAAGTCGGAAATCTACTCTCAAAACGAAACCCCTAAGGTGGAAATCCGTTAAACAAAAGCTACATCCAAACGCTTAATGTTTGGAACCATTAGAATTTTAGGGTTTGAAGCAGGGGGTACTCTACAGTTCACAGAATGCCTATGCCTGCGCCTCAGTCGAATCCCATATTTGCCTTTTGGCAGTGGTTATCTGATCAAGGAATCAGCGAACTCACGCCTCAGCACCGTGCTACGCATATTCGGGTATCCAACCGTATCGCGTTAGTCATTGGACTGCTGACGATTCCTTTTGTTTTCTATTTCAGCTTCTCGGTTTACAACAAGTTACTGATAGGCATCACCAGCTTGTTTTTTTTCCTGGTTTTGTCGAGCCTCCTCTTCAATCGGCTGCGCTGGTATTTCATGGGAAAAGTCATCCCGCTGATCATGCTGGAGTTGTCTATTTTCTCTGTTGCCTCGGTAACGGGCGTCAATTCAGGTTTTCAGTGGCTGTATGCACCTATTCTTTATGGATCAGTATTGTATTTTGGGGCCCGCGAACGCCAGTCGCTGGCATTGGTTTCTGGTTTGGCTGTTGTGCTCTACATTACGCTTGAACTGACAGACTATAGTCTTTTTCAAAACAATGTTTTTTCAGATAGAGTTGCCCGGTTTCTCAGTAGGGCCAATATGTTTTCCTCCTGCCTGATCTCCGTTGCGGTATCGTGGCTTTCTTTAGACATTACCCGAAAGCGAAGGGTTCAGCTTATAAAAGCTAAAGAAACCATTACAGCAGTTTTTGAACATAGTAACGATGCGATCTTTTTGGTTGACCCTGAGCGGCTAACCATCCTGGAGTGCAACCGCAAAGCACAAACCATGATGGATATTCATCAAAAAGAAAACATTATAGGTCGGTCATTGATTGAGTTCTGTGAAGAAATTCCTTCGCAGGATACCATGCGATCCATAAAGAAACAGGTTTCTTTTGGCGGTTGGGAAGGAAAAGCCAAGTACCTGGGGGCAAACAATGTTCCTTTTTGGGGCAGTACTGCGATCAACGACTTGCAACTCGACCGGCGTTCGACCTACATGGTGCGCATTGCAGATGTGACAGAACTACAAGAGAGCCGCATTTCTTTGAAAAGGCAAGAAGTACAATTGAAGGAAGCGCTTCGCATGGCCCGAATGGGGAACAGCCTGATTGATACTAAAAACAATAAAATCTATTGGTCAGAATCGTTGCATGAAATTTTTGGCTTGCCCGAAGATTTTGAAATAACCCTTGAATCCTTTCGGCCGCTCGTTCACCCGGAGGATCGTGAAGCGACCATCAAGCAGTTATCCGAATCTTTTGCCCATCGAAAACCTTTCGAATTAGAATACCGTGCTTTCCGTAAAAACGATGGTCGTATGATCTATATCCACAGTTCTGGTAAGGCCATGTACGACCGGGGAGAAAATGCCCACTTGATGGTAGGGGTATTGCAAGATGTAACAGAGCAAAAAATGGCCGAAGAAGCCATTACAAATTCCAGGGATTTATTTGCCCTTTCGGTTCAGGCGACCAATGATGGTATTTGGGACTGGAACCTGAAGACCAATGAAGTATACTTTTCGCCACGCTGGAAAGAGATGTTGGGCTACCAGGACCACGAATTGGACAACACCATTCAAACCTGGGAACGGGTTATTTTTGATGATGACCTGGAAAAGGCGCGCCACATGATGGACGCCTACAACCAAGGTGCCACCAACGCATTTGAGATTGTGATCCGTTGCCACCACCGAAACGGAACGACTGCACACATTCTCAGCCGGGCCGTTCATTTGAAAAACGCCCAAGGAGAAGTAGTTCGAATGATTGGGGCACACACCGACATTACGCATCAAACAGTACACGAACAAGAACTTGAAAGTGCTCGGGATGCTGCTCAAAGAGCCAATCGCTTTAAGAGTACTTTCCTGGCCAACATGAGCCATGAGATTCGCACTCCAATTAACGGTATTCTTGGCTTTACCGACCTCCTGCTTAAAACCACTCCATCGAAGGAACAACGGGAGTACCTTCAATATATCTACAGTTCGGGAGATACCTTATTACAATTGCTCAACGATATCCTTGACCTTAACAAGATTGAACAAGGGAAACTGGAGGTGGAAAACATTCACTTTAATTTCAGGAGCATGTTTTCCAAAACATTGCTTCCCTACCAGTACATGGCCCGGGAGAAAGGCTTGCAGTTCAACTATGCATTAGGGGAAGGGGTGCCTAAATACATCGTTGGTGACCCGGTGAGAATTCGACAAGTGTTGATCAACCTGATCAACAATGCCATCAAGTTTACCAATCAAGGACGGATAGAGGTGATACTGGATGCGGTGAATACACCAAACGGAAAACTGCAACTGGTTGGTACCGTAACCGATAGTGGCAATGGCATTCCGACAGCGGTACAGAACCAGATTTTCGACAGCTTTACACAAGCCGACAACTCCATCACTCGTAAATATGGTGGTAGTGGATTGGGGCTAACCATTGTAAATCAACTGGTGAGCTTAATGGATGGAAAAGTGGAGGTGCAAAGTCCGGTAGCCGATTTCACTGAAAAAGGCGGAACCCGATTTCGATTTAGCCTTCTGGTAGAGCAAGGAATGCATTCTGAGGTAGAAGACGACCAACGACATGTGGAGAAGAACGTGCGGTTCAACCGCTCCTGGCGCATATTGGTGGCTGAAGATAACAAGGTCAATCAACTGTTGGCTAAAAAAGTGCTGACGCAGCTCGGTGCAGAGGTAGATGTAGCCAACAACGGTGAAGAAAGCCTACAGATGATTCAATCCGGAGAGTTCGATGCGGTGATCATGGACCTCCAAATGCCAATCATGGACGGCTATGAGGCTACCCGGCAAATTCTTAAAGTCTGCCCTGACTTACCGGTAATCGCACTTTCGGCCAATGTTTACCGGGAAGATATTCAACGTTGTTTGGATGTTGGGATGGTGGACCATATTGCCAAACCTTTTTCCGAGAAAAGCATTTTCACCACCCTCCAACGGTGGTTGCCCATCAACCAATGACCTACAAAAAAAGCCATCCTTCTCAGGATGGCTTCATACAGAAATGTATTCTTTTTTACTCTACCGTAACTGATTTTGCCAGGTTCCTCGGTTGATCCACATTGGCGCCACGAAGCACGGCGATGTGGTACGAAAGCAACTGCAATGGAATGGTCGATACCAAGGGCATCAACACCTCCTCTGTAGCTGGAATTTCAATGGTGTAGTCGGCGATTTCCTTCACCTCTTTGTCTCCTTCTGTGACCACAGCGATCACTACGCCTTTGCGGGTTTTAACCTCCTGAATGTTGCTTACTACCTTTTCGTAAGAAGCTCCACGGGTAGCAATCACCACTACAGGCATTTCCTCGTCAATCAAGGCGATAGGACCGTGTTTCATTTCAGCGGCCGGATAACCTTCAGCGTGGATGTAAGATATTTCCTTCAGTTTCAATGCCCCTTCTAAAGCAACTGGAAAACTATAACCACGACCGAGGTAGAGGAAGTTTCTTGCGTTCATAAAAATGCCCGACAGGTACTTGATTTGGTCGTTGGTCTCCAATGCCTGGGTCACCTTTTGGGGAATCGAGTCGAGTTCAGTAAGCAGGTTGCGGTACTTCGATTTGGAAATGGTGCCTTTCTTTTGCGCAATGGAAAGCGCCATTAAGATCAATACGGTTACCTGGGCCGTAAATGCTTTAGTAGATGCTACACCAATTTCTGGTCCGGCGTGGGTGTAGGATCCGGCATCAGTAGCCCTTGAAATGGACGATCCAACTACATTGCAAACTCCAATGATTGTGGCTCCTTTGGACTTGGCCAATTCGATGGCAGCCAACGTATCTGCCGTTTCTCCCGACTGGGAGATCGCAATCACCACATCAGATTCATAAATAATGGGATTCCGATACCGGAATTCAGAGGCGTACTCTACCTCTACCGGAATTCGGGCCAGGTCTTCAAAAAGGTATTCCCCAACCAGGCCTGCGTGCCAGGAAGTGCCACACGCCACGAAAATAATGCGCTTGGCATTCAGAAATTTTTGTTCGTATTCTACGATTCCTCCTAAAGAAACAAGGCCTTTGCTCAATCGCAGTCGACCGCGCATACTGTCCATAATCGACCGCGGTTGCTCGTATATTTCCTTGAGCATAAAGTGGTCGAAGCCACCCTTTTCAAGTGCCTCAAGGTGGAGTTCTAACTCTTGGATATAAGGTGTTTTTTTCTTGTTGCGAATGTTGAACAAGCGCATCTCTTCTCCCCTTTCGAGGATGGCAATCTCTTCGTCTTCGAGGTAAACCACGTTCTTAGTATACTCCACAATCGGAGTACCATCAGAGGCAACAAAAAATTCGCCCTTGCCCAAACCGATCACCAGCGGACTGCTTTTACGTGCGGCAATCATTTTGTCGGGTTCCGACTTGGACATTACCACGATCGCATAGGCGCCAACTACCTCGCTCAGTGCTTTACGGACGGCTTCACCAACTGAAACTTTTTCTTTCAATCGAATTTCCTCGATCAGGTTCACCAATACTTCGGTATCGGTTTCTGAACGAAACTCGTAGCCGCGCTTGACCAACTCTTTCCGTAATGGACCGTAATTTTCAATGATCCCATTGTGAATCAAAATCAAATCCCCGGACTGCGATACATGCGGGTGTGCATTGGTATCGTTGGGCTCTCCGTGGGTAGCCCAACGGGTATGGCCGATTCCGGCAGTTCCGGTAATGTCTTGTTCACCTACGTGAGATTCAAGGTCGGCGACCTTGCCTTTGCATTTGTACAAACGGATATCTCCGTTCATCAAGCCCACTCCTGAACTATCATAGCCCCGGTACTCCAGGCGTTTTAGTCCTTTTATCAATACCGGATAGGCTTCACGTTCGCCTAAATATGCAACAATTCCGCACATAGCTTTCGATCCTTAGATTGGTGTAAATGAGATGGTAAGGGTAACTGGTTGGTCTGGGTCTTTCAATCCTTTTAAAATGGTTCGGTTGGCATTCACTGAGCCCCCACCGGGCACCAAAAACAAACCGTAGTTGTATTCACCGCCATCAAGGTGCGTGTTAAGCAATTCCTGAACATGGCGGGTAATGTTAAAGGTATAATTTAGACTGTCGGTATCCAATGTTCCGCCAAAATGCCCTTCAAGTTCAATGAGCTGATCCAATACAAAGTCTGTGGTGCCGTCTTCGGTGATTCGAGCCAAAAACAACTGTTCGTGGGCTGGAAAGTCTTCAGTAGTGTTGTCTTCTACATAAAAGGAAATTTCCGCCTTGTTGACAATGATCGGACCGTTGGCTACTAAATCTTCGATATCGGGAAAATCGATGCGCGACTTTAACCCGGCCATGGAGTGAACGTAAAGGTTGTCGTCTCCCATGTCTACCGCATCGATAAATGGCAAAACGGTTCCTACGGTATAGTCATGAATGAATTCGGAATAACGGGCACTCGAATCATTGATCAGGAAATCCAGCGATAGCGTGTCATCATCTACTGTATTTCGATAATAGAGGGTCATTCGTGAAAATGAACTCGATGGATTGACGGACAAAATGGAGGCCGCCGGCTGGCCGTTGTCAATGGTAGTGACATACAGCCCTTTCAAGTGGTTTTGGAAAGAAGGAATATCATCGTAAATATTACTCCCCGATTCCAGGAGTTTGGTCCGCATATAAGCAACGTCTAACGGAATACGTAGTTGAGGCGCTTCCCGCGCTCCATTAACAGTAACACTGTCTAAAAACTGCGGCAAATGATTGTCCAAAGCACCAATTTCAACTGCGGCTACTTGCGGAGCGCGATTGAACTGATAATCGTCTTCGATGCTGAGGTTTTCGGTTACTTCAAACACCCGAAAACTTAAGGGTACCGTCACATCCCCGTAAGCATTGGCAGTATAGGCCAAAGAGAGGATGACTGAATCGACCACCAGGTCATTCACATTGGAGAGATCGATGGCATTAGAAAGTTCCAGCTGAGTGATGAGACTGGATTGGTGGTCGCCAAAAACCGGATCGGAAACACGACCGATCAAGTTGATCGACCGTCCGTCGGTCCAAAGTGAGTCTTCTTGCTCTGTGAAAGCTTCAACGGTCAAACTATCAACTACAATGCCGATTTGACCATCTACAGGCTGTACTTCCAAGCCCAATTCTTTGTCGTCTTTGCACGAAGAAAGGGCAAGGACAAAAACGAAGTAAAAGAGAACGGTCCCGATAAATCGGGACCGTGGTCTTAAAAAATGATATTTGGTCATTCTATCAGTCTACCAAAATGGAATTTTCTTCCAGAACCTCATCGTAAAAGCTTGAATAAGCATCGATGTAGGTTTCCGGGTTGTGGTATCCGAGGTTTGGCTTGTTAAGGCCTTCCACGAATTTTTGCAACTCGGGATCGATATTTTCACTGCCCTGAATAAAGGCATCCGACATGGATGCACCAAGGCGGTGAAGGTTGTTCAGGTCGGGAGTACGAATCAGGTCCACATCGTTTTCGCTGATGCCTTCGTGAATTACCTTGTTGGCAAAATTGCTGTTCAAGGTACCATCGAATCCTTTGTCGTACATCGAGTAAATGACTTTGGATTCAGAAAACATCGGATCGTCTTTGTAAGACCTTTTGAGGTAAAGCGGAAGCACCGCCGTCATCCAACCATGACAGTGAATGATATCGGGCGCCCAGCCTAATTTTTTAACGGTTTCCAACACTCCGCGGCAGAAAAAGATCGACCGCTCGTCGTTGTCTTCAAAGAACGTTCCTTCTTTGTCGGTAAGAACGGCCTTCCGCTGAAAATATTCCTCATTGTCGATAAAATATACCTGCATGCGGGCAGGCTGGATGGAAGCAACTTTAATGATCAGTGGGTGATCGGAATCATCAATGATCAGGTTCATTCCAGAGAGTCGTATCACCTCGTGCAATTGGTGCCTTCTTTCGTTGATCGTACCAAAGCGAGGCATAAACGTGCGAATTTCTTTTCCTTTTTCCTGAATACCCTGGGGGAGATTTCTACCGATAGAAGACATTTCTGATTCCGGCAGATAGGGCATAATCTCTTGTGATACAAAAAGAACTCTGGCTTTTCTCATACAGCACGATTTATATTAAAATTCGCACAAAATTAGCAAAATTTATGCGGTTTTTCAACTTTTCGTATAGCTTTGCCGGTTTGGGTTATCCCGAATCTGACGTATTTCTTCCCTTCGTTTTAGCCTACTAAGCCATTGATTTTATGCGCGTTGTTTCAACCAGAATCGAACTGCGTGAATGGAAACGAGCCCACCTCAAAAAAGGACAGAGCATTGGCTTTGTCCCCACCATGGGAGCGCTTCACCAGGGGCATCTTTCTTTGGTGGAGCAAGCCTTGAAGGAAAATGACTTTGGCGCTTGCTCCATTTTTGTCAACCCTACTCAATTCAACAACCCAGAGGATTTAGAAAATTATCCTCGCACCATGGAAGAAGACCTTGCCATGTTGGAATCCATAGGATGCCATTTGGTTTTTGCACCTCCGGTGACTGAAATGTATCCCGAAGGAGAAGACCAAAGCCGCTACGAGGTGCATTACGGCCACCTCGAAACCATTATGGAGGGCCAGTTTCGCCCAGGTCACTTTCGAGGAGTGGGCCTCATCGTGGGCAAGCTCTTTGATCTGATAGAACCACAACGGGCTTATTTTGGAGAAAAAGACTACCAGCAGCTGTTGGTAGTCCGCAAGTTGGTAGACACCTTACACCAACCCGTTGAAGTAATTGGCTGCCCGATAGTGCGGGAATCTGACGGTTTGGCGATGAGTTCCCGCAACCTGAGGCTGAACACGCAGCAGCGCGATAAAGCAGACTTCATCTACCAGAGTTTGCGCAAAGCCAAAAATCACCTGGTCGGTTCCACGGTTTCCGAGACAGAAGCCCTGGTGAAGGAGCACTTTACGAGCCAGCAGGATTTTGAGTTGGAATACTTCATCATTGCCGATGCCAACAGCCTGGAAACGCCCGATTCTGATCATCCGAAAAGTCCCTTAGTAGGTTGTATTTCAGCCTTTGCCGGGCCGGTTCGGCTCATCGACAATATGATATTATTTCCATAATTTTGACGCCATGCAGATAACCGTGATGAAATCGAAAATCCATCGCGTAAGGGTGACAGAGGCCGATTTAAACTACATTGGCAGCATCACTATTGACGAAGATTTAATGGATGCCGCCGACCTCATTGAAGGAGAAAAAGTGCAGATCGTCAACATCAACAACGGGGAGCGGTTGGAAACTTACGTTATTAAAGGCCAACGCGCTTCTGGTGAAATTTGCCTCAACGGTCCGGCAGCTCGCCGGGTGGCAGTGGGAGACATCATTATCATCATCGCCTACGGCATCATGGACCAGGCGGAAGCCAAAACCTTTCGTCCTACCATCGTGTTTCCAGATGAAACTTCCAACGCCTTAAAAGTCTGATTGCTTGAAGAAAAAGCTGATTTCCCTGCTCAAGGTAGTGGTACCTCTACTGTTAGGTGTGGGCCTTACCTGGTACATTTACCAAGACCTTTCGGAAGAAGACAAAGCTCAGGTTTTCGAATCGCTACGCATTGCGGATTACAGCTGGATTGCATTTTCCATATTGTTTGCCATACTGAGTCACCTCAGCCGTGGTTGGCGCTGGAAATACACCCTTGAACCGCTCGACATGCGGCCCAAGTTTCTCAACAACTTCTTTTCGGTAATGATCGGCTACATCGCCAACCTGGCTTTTCCCCGCTTGGGGGAAGCTTCGCGGTGTGCAGCCCTGGCCCGTTACGAAAACCTCCCTTTCAACAAACTCTTTGGGACGGTGATTGCCGAACGCGTTGCCGATTTTGCGATTCTTCTCAGTTTAATTGCCGGCGTAATCTTGTTTCAACTGGACAAGATCAACGAGATCATGAGCCAACCGGTGAAAGATATATTGGGCGAAAGTGCCGACCCCGCCACTGCAGACCAAACCATGAAAGAGTTGTTGCTGGACAAAATTCCTCCAACCTGGGTATTGATTCTTCTGGCCATAGGAGGTATCGTGGGTTTGGTGGTATTGATTCGCTTTTTGCGCAGTTCACAGCAAGGTATCGCTCTAAAGGTGCGCGACTTCATCGGCGGTCTTTTGGACGGTTTGAAGAGTATTTTGGTGATGCGGCAACGTTGGAGCTTTATTGGCCACACCTTTTTCATCTGGCTCATGTATATTCTGATGTTTTACGTGAGTTTTTTCAGCCTGCCAGGCACCAGCAACGTACCGCTGGCCGGTGTGATCACCGCTTTTGTAATGGGCGGCATTAGCATTGTGGTGGTACAAGGTGGCTTGGGAGTGTATCCGGCCATTGTGGCCGCCACCTTACAACTGTATGGAGTGGATCTGCCCATCGGATTTGCCTTTGGCTGGATCATGTGGGCCGCCCAAACCGTGATGATCCTCGTACTCGGTGGCGCCTCTTTTCCAGGAATGGCGCTCTACAATAAAAAGCCGGCACATGGCGGGGCTTGATCAGTTAGAAACTTTGTTATTCGACCGGAAGGGACTGGCCGTGCAAGTGCACTCCTGGCAACAGGAGGGGCTCAAAGTGGCATTTACCAACGGTGTATTTGATTTATTGCACCTGGGTCACGCCGATTATTTGGCCAACACCCGGGCGCTTGCCGATAAGTTGGTGGTAGGTGTCAACTCCGATGCCTCTGCCCGTCGGTTGGGAAAAGGCGCAGGCCGCCCCATTCAAGATGGGCGTTCCCGCGCACTGTTGTTGGCTGCCTTGTCCAGTGTGGATGCCGTTTGCCTTTTCGACGAAGACACTCCTTACGAATTGATTGCTGCCGTTAAACCAGATGTTTTGGCCAAGGGAGGAGATTATAAGCTGAAACAAATTGCCGGACATGATCTGGTAATGGCTCGGGGAGGCGTGGTGAAGGTCATTCCTTTCCTTCCTGGCTATTCCACTACGGCCATTGAGCGGAAAATTCGTGAAACGCAATAAGCAGTTAGCGTGGCCAACAAAGTAAAAACGGTTTATTCGTGCCAAAACTGCGGAGCCAACTCCCCGAAATGGGTAGGCAAATGCCCCACTTGCGGGGAATGGAACACCTATGTAGAAGAAGTCATTAGCAAGAGCACTACCCCGGCCAAAGATGCTCTGACCAGCATTGAAGAAAAGTCGAACCGGCCGCGCACCTTGCTGGAAATTGACGCTTCGGCGGAAAGCCGGATGCAGCTCTACGATGGAGAGCTCAACCGCATTTTAGGCGGAGGCCTGGTGCCGGGCTCTTTGGTATTGATCGGTGGTGAACCGGGCATCGGTAAATCGACCTTAATGCTCCAAGTGGCTTTGCTCCAACGCAACCTGAAGGTGCTTTACATCTCTGGGGAAGAAAGCGAACGCCAGATCCGCATGCGTGCCGAACGCATTGGTGTGGCACACGAACACTGCTACATCCTTACCGAAACGGCCACTCAGAGCTTGTTTAAGCACGCCAAACAGCTGGAACCAGATTTGGTCATTGTGGATAGTATTCAAACCTTACACACGCCCTTTATTGAATCTACCGCGGGCAGTGTGTCTCAAATTCGGGAATGTGCCGGAGAACTGCTGCGCTACGCCAAAGCCTCTAACGTTCCGGTATTGCTAATCGGACACATTACTAAGGATGGCAACCTCGCGGGGCCCAAAGTGCTGGAACACATGGTAGATACGGTGTTGCAGTTTGAAGGCGACCGGCACCACATTTATCGACTACTACGGGCCACGAAAAACCGCTTTGGCTCTACCAACGAATTGGGCATTTACGAAATGCAGGGAGACGGGCTTCGGGAGGTGACCAATCCTTCGGAGGTATTGATTTCTCATCGGGACAAATCCTTGAGTGGTATTGCTATTTCAGCTACCATGGAGGGCATGCGCCCTTTGTTGATCGAAACCCAGGCTTTGGTGAGTACTGCGGCCTACGGTACGCCTCAACGCTCCTCTACTGGTTTTGACCTCCGCCGGCTCAACATGTTGTTGGCGGTATTGGAAAAACGCTGCGGGTTCCGACTCGGAGCCAAAGATGTTTTTCTAAATATTGCTGGAGGCATCCGGGTAGACGATCCAGCCATTGATTTGGCGGTGGTGTGCGCAGTACTATCATCCAGCGAAGACCTGCCCATTGGTTCGGGAAGCTGCTTTGCGGCCGAAGTGGGTTTAAGTGGAGAGATTCGCGCAGTGAGCCGACTGGAACAACGCATTGGAGAAGCCGATAAATTGGGTTTCGAACGCATTTTTGTCTCAGCCTACAACCTCAAGGGGGTGGATACCGCCCGTTTCAAACTGGACGTAATTCCGGTGAAAAAGATCGAAGAAGTATTTCGCCACCTCTTCGGCTAAAATTAATCCTCTAAGATTTCGAACAAGTCGTTTAGATCGGGAGTCAGGATGATTTCGATACGGCGGTTCTTGGCTTTGGCGTCTTCGGTTTCGCCTTGGTCTACCGGAATGTATTCTCCCCTACCGGCAGCCGTTAATTTGGTGGGATCAATTTCCCCATTTTCTACCATCAATCGCACCACAGCAGTGGCCCGGAGTACGCTCAAATCCCAATTGTCCTTCATCGTTCCACCTTTCATCGGGTCGGAATCGGTGTGCCCTTCTACCAAGATGCTGATGTCTTTTTGCTCGGCAATGGCTTTGCAAAGGTCGAGGATGGCTTTTTTTCCTTCCGGATCGATGTTGGTGCTTCCTTTGGGAAACAGGAGTTTCGCTTCGAGCGACACATAGATCTTTCCGTTGCGTTGTTCCACCGTCAAGCCTTTGTCGCGAAAGGAGTAGAGTGCCGCAGCTACTTTGTCTTTCAATGCCTGAGTGGCCGAATCTTTTCTTGAAACGAGGGCTTCCAGTTCTTTTACCCGAGCTTCCCGGCTGATGAGTTCTGAATTGAGTCGATCGAGGTTGGCACTTCTCGCCTTCAGTTCCTTATCAAGATCGTTGAGCTCGTCTTCTTTTTGTTGCAGCTCAAACTGCGTTTTCTGCAGTTCTAAGGCCAATTTTCGATTTTCGGCAGCGCTTCCGTCCCTAAGTTCGGCCTGTTTGCGCAGCAGCTCGTCATTCAGTTCGTTGATCTTGTCGTATTGGCGGTTCATTTTGCGCAGTGAAATGCCCAACCGGGTAGTATCTCCCTCCAGGTATTCCACGGTTTTGCGCATGGATTCGGTACTGACCAACAATTCGTTGCGCTCCGTTTCCAGGTCTTTTTTCTCCTGGCTGAGTTGGGCACGTTCGTCGGCACAGGTCTCCTGCTTGTTCTTCATTTCCTCGAACTGGCGGGCAGGAACACAAGCTTGGAGCGCCATACCAAAGGCGGCAACGATCAAAAACGGACGCAGATAGCTCTTCATGGTACGTTGGTTTAAATACACTTAATGTGCAAAACTAACGTGCCCAAGGTGGGATTGGGACCGTGTGGTCCCCGACTTATAAACAGGATAGCTGTGAATAGCGCTTAAAACAAGCTATTTAGCGCAACTCACTCACTTGCTTTTTCGCGGCTTGCTCTTCGGCAGATGCCTTGAAATATACCTCGGAAAGGTCGCGGTATTCCATCGCGTTTTGAGGAAAGTTGCGCACGTTGGGCGCCAACAAGCGCGTGAACTCTTCGTAATAGATGGGCAAAATGGCCGCATCGTCCAAAGCAATTTGATCCGCCAATCGGTACAAACGAAAACGGTCTTCTTGATCAGAAGCCATCATCGCTTCTTTGAAAACAGAATCGTATTCAGCGTTTTGGTAGCGAACCGAGTTCACATAGGCTTTTTCGTCACCGTCCAGGGGCACATGTTCGCCCAACAAAAGGTTGAGAAATGTCTCAGGATCCGGGTAGTCGGCAATCCAGGCTTCCCGCCAAAAGAGCGATCTCCCAGATTCGGTATTGTCGAGGTATTGCGCCATCGACATTTCGTTGAGTTCTACCTCAATGCCCAGGTTTTCCTGAAGCATTTTTTGCACCACCTCAGCAATCAACACATTGTTTTGCCCTCCTCGGTTGAGCTCCATGGTCAATTTTGGAAAACCTTCTCCGTTGGGAAAACCGGCATCGCTCAGCAATTCCTGAGCCCGCTCGGGACTGTAGGTATATCCTTTCAACCGACTGCTCTGGTATTTCTGAAATACAGGCGGAACGATGCCATAAATGGCGGGTTCTGCATCGCCTTGCAGTGCGTACTCTACGATTTCATCACGGTTGATGGCGTAGTTAAAAGCTTGCCGCACCCGAACGTCTTTAAAAGGCTCCAGTTGGTGTTGAAATCCGTAGTACTGGCTGCCCATGGCCGTGGTGGTCTGAATATCATAATCGGGGTGTTTTCCGCTGCGGGCATCTTCCAATTCTCCTGCAATTTCGTCGAGCATTTCGAGGGGCAAGGTAAACACCATGTCGAGGTTGCCTTTGCGGAAATTGAGCAGCTCAATTTTTTTCTCTTTTTCGAAGGTAAAGCGCACCCGATCCAGGTAAGGCAAGGCGTTGCCAAATTCGTCTTTACGCCAATAATTGGCGTTTCGAGCTAAAATAACCGCTTCGTTTTCTTTCACGGTTTTCATCACGAAGGGACCGGTACCAATGGTTTTGGTTCGAACTTCGTCTCCGTATTTTTCTACAGCTTCTTTTGGAAACACCCAGCATCCTGGTTGGCCCAAAATGTTGAGAAATCCGCCAAAGGGAGTGATCAGGTCGAGTTGAAGGGTGTAGTCGTCAATTACTTTCACGCCACTCACCCCCTCTTCTAAAGGTTGACCGGTTTTCGTGGAGGCAAAATATTCGTTGGCTCCTTTTACCCGGTCTTTAAAGAGAAAGAAGACCTGATTGTTGGCGTGGTAAGTGCAAAGTTGTTCGAAACAATATTGAAAGTCGCGTGCGGTCACTTCCCGGCCTTTTCCCTCAGCAAAACAAGCGTCATCGTGAAAGAGAACGCCTTTGCGAAGGTGAAAGGTAATGGAGTTGGCATCTTGGTTTAACTCCCAACGTTCAGCGAGGCTGGGTTCAACCATCAACGTTTTTTGGTTGAATTTCACCAAGCCTTCAAACACCTGATTGGCGATGCGATGGGCAGTAGCTTCGGTTATATTTAAGGGAAAGAGGCTTCGGAAACCTTCTACTTCGTTGATTCGAAATACACCTCCATAAGTCACGCCTCCACGGGCTTCACGGACTTTTTTGGGTTCTTTGGCAGTATCTCCACAAGCAGTAATTGTGAAAACCAAGACCAAAAATCCGAGTGCTATCGGCTTCATGCTGTTGTGTTTCAGTTCGGTTGATAGACAAGGGCCAGGAGGCCTTATACTTTATTTACAAGCAAATGGTTTCAAGTAGGGATGGAAAGATACAAGAATTCGATTGTGGAGAACCCTCGTATGGTATTAACAAACGAACCGTCAAAAAGATTTGACCAAACGGCTTCCCTCTATTCGCTTGATTTAGTGCAGGTTTTTGTATAATGATGTTCTCGCTTCTGCGTTTTAGCACCGAAGCGGGTGTATGGTTCTGATTCCTTTATTTTGTAATTCGGGAATAGCATTTCGACTTCAAATTCAAGCGCTTGATATCCTTTTACCGTGCTTTGCTGTTGATTGCTGTGCTCCTTTGGGGTTCTCAGGGACTTTCCCAACGGCTCACCAACCTGCGGCAAACAACCATTCCCTTGAGTACCGATACGGTAACTCTCGACTCCCTGAGCCTCGTTCCGGGTTCGGTGGTGGTGCGCTTGCAGTCGGATACGATCAATACTGACCGCTATTGGCTTGATGAGGCCAACGGAAAATTGATCTGGAAACCCGATCAACGTCCAGAAGGCGCCACGGCTTGGGTGGTTTACCGGGTATTTCCGGTTCGTCTTACGGCTCCATATCAACACAAAGACTCTAAACTAATTGAGCCAGATGCTACCGGGGCGGTCAACCCTTTTTCTTACACTTCAGTTCCGCAAACCAACGGAACTTTTACCCTTCGGGGCCTCGACAAGCGGGGAAGCATCTCACGGGGAGTAAACTTTGGCAACAACCAAGACCTGTCAGTAAATTCTAACCTCAACCTCGAACTGTCGGGCAGGCTCAACGAGCGGGTAAGTGTGGCTGCGGCCATTTCTGACAACAACATCCCCATTCAACCGGAGGGTAACACCCAACAATTGCAAGAGTTTGATCGGGTGTACATCACTTTGTTTGATCAGAAATCGAGCCTTACTGCCGGTGATTTTCAATTGGACCGGCCGGAGAGTTATTTTCTCACCTACCTCAAAAGAGCACAAGGGGCCACTTTTCAGAGTCGTTTTTCGCTTTCGCGCACGGATACCTTAAAACACCGGATGCGGGTGCAGGCCAGTGGAGCCATCTCCCGGGGAAAGTTTGCCCGCAACATTATTCAAGGGGTGGAAGGCAATCAGGGGCCTTATCGCCTTCGTGGCAATCAAAACGAAACGTTTATTGTGGTGCTTTCCGGTACTGAACGGGTTTTCATCGATGGCCGCTTGCTCACCCGTGGCCAGGAACAAGATTATGTGATCAACTACAATACCGCTGAGCTCACGTTTACTGCCAAGCAGTTGATTACTAAAGACAAGCGCATCATTGTGGAATTCCAATATTCGGATCAAAATTATGCGCGATCGCTCATCCATTTTTCGGACGAGTACCAAACGGATAAGCTGCAATTGCGCTTTCACCTGTATTCGGAGCAAGATGGCCGTAACCAACCTCTACAGCAATCTTTGGACGATAATCGAAGGGAGGTGCTGCGCAATGCTGGTGACAGCACCAATCTGGCATTGGCTCCCGGCATCGACTCGGCCGATTTTGATCCTTCGGAAATCTTGTACGAGCGCATCGACACTACGGTGAATGGGGTGACCTATGCCAATGTCTACGAATTTTCAACCGACTCTACGGTGCAGTTGTACCGGCTTACCTTTTCGGAAGTGGGACAAGGCAACGGCAATTACCTGCTGGACCAGAGCCTGGCCAACGGTAGGGTGTACCAATGGGTGCCGCCCGATTCGACGGGGCGGCCTACGGGCAATTTTGCTCCGGTAGTGCAACTCATTCCTCCCAGCCAAAACCAAATGGTGACGCTGGGCGGGGTTTATCAGTTTTCGAAAAACACCCGCTTGAGTTTTGAAGGTGCCTTGAGCAACAACGACCTCAATACGTTTTCCAGCCGCGATGCTTCGGACGATCAGGGCTTTGCATTGAAGATGAATTTTCAAAACGCAAAACGCCTCGGAAAATCCGATTCGGCTGGATGGCAGTTGGTCTCCAATGTGGGCTATGAATACCTGAGCGATAATTTTTCGGCCATTGAGCGTTTCCGGTCGGTGGAGTTTGATCGGGATTGGAATGTGCGTAACCTGAATTTGGTATCGGAACAATTGGTAACCGATGCCAGCCTGGAAATTCAAAAGGTGGGCCTGGGAAGGCTTAGCTATGGGCTACAATCGTTCAACAGTGCGGCCGAGTACCAGGCTTTGCGTAATCATCTGCGGTTGATCGTCAACCGACCTGCTACGAAGATCAACTACCGCGTTAGCCGCATGACTTCGGATGGCAAACGGAGCAATACAGCCTTTTTTCGGCACAACACCCTGGCACAAAAAAAACTGCTGGACTGGCTGGTGATTGGATATCGGGACGACCTTGAGGACAACAAAATTCGCAACCCGACAACCGACAGCTTGCTGGCTTCGAGTTACTCTTTTTGGGAATGGGAGTTGTTTGCCACCAAGGCAGACACGACGGGCAACAACTACCGGGTGAACTACACCCAACGCTATGACGAGGCACGCAACAACAACCAGGTGAGCCTGGCTACTTTTGGGGAAAGCGTGGGCTTGAGTTTTGACCTGGTGAAAAACCCCAAGAGTGTGCTCCGGGGGAAAACGTCTTACCGGTCGCTGACCATCAAAAACGAAGAGATCACCAATCAAACGCCCGACAACACTTTTCTCAACCGCCTGGAGTACAATGTTAAGCTGTTCAAAGGTTCCATTTCGTCCAATTCCTTCTTCGAAATTGGTTCGGGCCTGGAAGCCCGGCGGGAGTTTACCTACATCGAAGTTACTTCTGGTCAAGGGGCGTTCACCTGGACGGACTACAATGGCAACAACCAGCAGGAATTGGACGAATTTGAGGTGGCGGTATTTCAGGATCAGGCCAATTTCATCAAGGTGTTCACTCCGACCGACGATTACGTGAAAACGTTTACCAATCAATTCAATCAGGTATTCTTTTTTCAGCCGGCCGCCGTATGGAACAACAAAAAAGGGTGGCGCAAAGTGGTATCGAAGTTTTCGGATCAGGTGGCCTACCGCATTGACCGAAAAACCAACCAGGAGGAGTTTTCGTCTCGCTTGAACCCGTTTGAAACAGCCATTGCCGACACGAATCTGCTGGCCCTGAATTCATCGTTTCGCAACACATTTTATTTCAACCGGTCGCATCCCATTTTCGGAGCCGAACTCAATTCGCAGGATATCCGAGGGAAAACCTTGCTCACCAACGGTTTCGAATCGCGGAGCAATCGGTTTCAGGAACTCCGTAGCCGTTGGAACCTGAGCCGGATTTTTACCATGCAACTGGACCTGCTGCTGGGCAAGAAGGTGAATGAATCGGATTTCTTCTCCAGTCGGAACTACGAGATCGACTTTTCCGCCATTGAACCCAAATTCACCTGGCAACCCGGTACTACTTTTCGCGGCTCGGTGCGCTACCGCTATGAGGTGAAGGACAATGCCGAAAGCTTGGGTGGAGAGAGCACGCTCAATCAAACTTTTGGCGCGGATATCAAATACAACTCAGTAGGAAAAGGCAGCCTGACTTCTGAGGTAAATTTTGTTCAAATTCGCTACGATGGAGCGGTAAACAATGCTGTTGCTTTTGAAATGCTGGATGCGCTGCAACCGGGTCAAAACATCACCTGGACCATCAATTACCAACGCACCTTGGCCGAATACCTGCAACTGAGCCTCAACTACAACGGAAGAAGTTCGGAAGGAACACCGGTCGTACACGCCGGTGGTGTTCAGGTGCGGGCCTTTTTCTAAAGCTGGCTTCGGATTATTTCAACGAAAATTTAGTGGTACCAATCAGCATCTCGTCTACGTAGGCAGCTACTTCATATTCGCCGGCCGGCAATGCAGATTTTACTTCCCAATACATGCAAAGGGGCAGTTCCTGATTTTGATAATCTACCACCTTTTTAACGCTGTACAGACCGCGCACGCCTTCGTAATCGAACAGGTTTTTTTCGTCCTCGCCCAGGGAGAGAATCTTCCCGTCGGGCGTTTGTATCCGGAGGTAAACGATTTTTTTACCCGGCTCGAGCACTTCGTTGCGGCTCAGCGAAAGGCAGGTTTTGATCTTTTCGGCTTTGATGGCTTTGGTGGTGGGTCGGTGTACTCCATTGCTTTTCACCCGCTGGGCGATGCTCACCATTTCCATGGCCTCTAGCTTAGAGCCGATTTTCACTTTCTCTGCCAGGCTTTCTTTTTCCGATTCCAGGTTGGAAGTGCGTTGCTTTTCGCTGGAAAGCGCCCTTTCTACCTGACTTTTTTCTTCCCGGAGGGTGATGTTCAAGGTGTTGAGTGAGTCGATGGTATGGAGGTAGCCTTTCATGATCTCGCGCAATGTAGCAGCCTCTTTCTTTAACTTGTAGATGATGTAAGCATCGTCTTTGTGCTTCTCTGCTTCTTTTAAAAGCTCGGCAATGTGTACCCGCTGAGAATCGATTTCGGCTTGCAAGGCTTCGTTATCGGTTTGGAGGGTTCCAAATTCCTCTTGGAGGTCCGTCAATTGATCCACTACCAAGGCTTTTTCCTGCTCGGTGTTGGCACAATCTTCCAAAATGGTGACTTTCTCCTTTTCCAGTTCCTGGTTTTTAAAGGTCATGAAAATGGCAAACCCGGCCAGCAGCACAAGTGCTACCGGGTAAATGATGTCTAAGGGCCTGCGGCCTTTGGGTGCGTTTCCTGGCTTATTTTCCATATATTTAAGATTCCCCGGTTGCGTACAAATTAACTCAGACCAAGCTTTATTCACAAATGCTTGCGGACTTTATTTCGCTTATTTACCCACGTCTCTGTGTGGGTTGTGGTCAGGCCTTGTTGCGGCACGAACCATCAGTTTGCACCATTTGTCGGTATAGCCTTCCCCGAACCCGCTTTCACGGTGATCCGGAAAATCCGGTCAACAAATTGTTTTGGGGAAAAGTGGCCATAGAAAGGGCCACAGCTGGCTATCATTTCCGAAAAGGAAGTAAAGTACAACGGTTGATTCACCAATTGAAGTATAAGGACCGGCCAGAAGTAGGCCGTACGTTGGGACTTTTTTTGGGGGAGGATTTGAAGAAAGATGCCCATTTTTCAACCGTTGACCTGGTGATTCCTGTACCCTTGCATCCACGAAAAAAACGCAAACGGGGCTACAATCAGAGTGACTTCATCGCCGAAGGAATGGCGGACGGTTTGGGCATTGTCTCTGAGAACCAACTGCTATATCGGGCCATTGCCAATACTTCTCAAACACGCAAAGGCCACTACGAACGGTGGCAAAATGTTGCTTCTATTTTTAAGATCAACGAAAAGAAAGCGGTGGATCATAAGCATTTTTTGTTGGTAGATGATGTGGTGACCACCGGTTCTACCCTCGAATCGTGTGCCGCCACTTTGCTGAGCCTGCCGGATTGTAAGGTGAGCATTGCTACCCTGGCGGTAACCGATTAAGAGCGGTTGGCTTTTACTATCTTTGGCGCTCCCCAAAAACGGGTACTGTGGCCGAATCTTTATTTGTAGACCAACACGCCAGCAAGGCAGAAAAATACCACGCTTTGCTTCCCCAATTACAAGCTCTTGTGGCGGGTGAAACCGATTTGATTGCCGGTATTGCCAACCTCATGGCCGGACTTAAAACCGGAATGGGGTTTTTCTGGGTAGGCGTGTATTTTGTGAAGAACGATCAACTGGTATTGGGTCCCTTCCAAGGCCCGGTGGCGTGCACCCGAATTGGTTTTGGGCAAGGTGTTTGCGGAAGCGCGTGGCAACAAGCTCAAACGATCGTGGTAAAAGACGTAGAACAATTCCCCGGGCACATTGCCTGTAGCTCCGATTCCAAGTCGGAAATCGTGTTGCCTGCTCAGGGACCGGACGGAAGGGTAGCGCTGGTGCTGGATGTGGACAGCGATCGCTTGGCAGATTTTGACGAAACCGATCAGCAAGCCCTGGAACAGGTGATTGCGCTGATTGAAGATTTGCTGAAAGCGTGAAAAACCTTTTTAAGTACACCTTGGGGTTCTTTCTGTTGCTCTTACTCGGTGCATGCGCCAAGCAAGTAGCACCCACTGGTGGGCCCAAAGACACCGATCCTCCAAAAATTGAAAGTAGCGAACCGCTCAATTACTCCACCAATTTTGTGGGAGTGACCATCAAGTTGCAATTTGACGAATTTGTGGTGGCGCGCAACTTCAAGGAGCAATTGGTGGCCTCGCCTCCATTTCGGGAGACTCCGGAGTTGAAAATCAAAGGAAAAACCGCGACCCTTCTCATCAAAGACACCTTGCGGGAAAACACGACCTACACCATCAACTTTGGAAGTGGGATCGTAGACCTGACTGAGGGCAACCCATTGGACAGTAATATTTTTGTGTTCAGTACGGGCGATTACCTCGATTCGCTTTCCTTTTCAGGGAATGTGCGGCAGGCGTTTGACCTGAAACCCGCCGAAGAGGTGTATGTGATGATGTACGACGACCCATCAGACAGCATTCCCTGCAAGGAGCGCCCCACGTATTTTACCAAAGCAGACAAACAGGGGAATTTTACTTTCAACAACCTTGCGAGTGGCGATTATCAATTGTTTGCCTTGCAAGATGCCAACAACAACTATTTGTTTGACCAACCTAACGAAGCCATTGCTTTTCCAGGTCCATCAATTGATCCTGCTCAGCCCGATACCGTCCCAATCCAACTCAACATGTTTCAGGAAGATTCGGAAAAACAATACGTGAAGCGGGCCAAAGCAGAGCATTTTGGCAAGTTGATGTTTGTGTTCAACCGGCCTTCTGACGAATTGCGCATTCAACCGACCAATTACAGCGGCAAAAAGGCATGGTACATCGAGGAGCGCCTCACCAACGGAGATTCAATCGTGTTGTGGTTGACGGATGTGGTGCCCGACACCTTGAACTTTGTGCTCTACGACGGTAACACTGCATTGGACACCGTTAAAATCTCCATTCCTGAGCGGAAAACGCAAGTGAAAGGAAAGTTGAAAAAGAACCAGGTTTCTCTCAGCCTGAAAAGCAATCATAAGGGCGGGGGCTATCCTTTCTTCAAAACCTTGCGGTTCATCGCTTCCAATCCGGTAAAGTCTTATCCTGAAGAAATCACACTTATGGAAGACAGCGTGGCCATTCAGGTTCCTTTTCGACAAATTGATCCGGCACTTCGCAAGTTTGAAGTGGACTATGCCTTTAAACAAGAGGTGAAGTATGAGGTTAAATTCCCTCCGAACAGTTTCACCGATATCTTTAACCTGAACAACGACTCTTCCAAGGTGAAGTTCACCACCAAGACGGAGCGCGACTATGGACAGTTTGTTTTAGAGTTTCAGGGCCCTGATAAGGATCATCCCTACATTTTGCAACTCTTAACCGAAAGGGGCGACCTGGTGCAAGAACGCGTCATTGGATCCAATACCAAATTGGATTTCCTCAACCTGGATCCGGGAAAATACCGCCTAAAGCTCATCTACGATGTGAATGGAAACGGAGAGTGGGACACGGGAAGCTACGGAGAGAAACGACAGCCGGAGAAAATCATTTTCTACCAAGAGCCGCTTGAAGTACGTGCCGGTTGGGACCTTGACATCAGCTGGACCGTTACCACCGAAGGCTAACCTCCTCTTGATAGAAAATAAACTGCGGATTAATGGCGGATTACTTTTCGGACCGTTTTTCCGCTGTCAGATGTTAGACTCAAAAAATAAATCCCCGGATCGTTTAGTTCCACAAAGTATTGTTGCCTGTTAACAATGCGCTCGCTGTAAACCACTTGCCCATTCATGTTTAGAAGTTCTACTAAAACGTCTTGTGGATTGTCTTGGAACTGAACTTCAACCATCCCGTTTACGGATGGATTTGGGAATATTTTTATGTCGTTTGCCTCAGTCTTTGTTCCCTCACTGACATTGGTTGGAATTATTTCATTGAACACGCCGTCTCCCCAATGTAGTTGACCGAACTGCATGCAAATCAAGACAATGTGGCCGTAATCGTTGATGCCCACTCCCGAGGGTAGATTAAAGGTCATAGCACCTGACGAGTAGTTGAGCCCACTTATTGTCCCAATATTTTCTACGAGCAGCATTCCAGTAGTGTCAATAGGAGTTGTGTAGTCGTTGTTATTGGTCAAAAACACATGAACGTCAAAAACATTGGTTTGAGTCAGATAATTGGTGTCAAACCGTAGGTTGAGAGAATTGTCGTCGTACAATTCCAGGTACACATCTCCTTGGAGGGCATAATCACCATCCATTAGCGATGCTTTTCTGACATCTACCAAATTTTGACTCATCGCAAAATGAGCAGAAAATAACAAGAGAAGTATCAATGCATTTTTCATGATTACTATCCGGAATTTTTTACGGTTAAAAACAACGCTAAACCAAACGCTTTTCCTTATTCGATTGCTTTTGTTAACACCAGGTATTGAACGCATTGCTTGCAAAAGGGGGAAAACAACAGGTTTTACCAATACTGCCTGTATACTCCAACTTATAGATAAAGGGTTACAGTAATAAGGGGCATTCCATTAGTCGGAAGGAAACCTTTCGAGTGAATGTTGGAGTTCAATCAAGGTTTAGATGTGTTCATCTGAATGGGATTCAACCTAGTAAAAAATGCACCTCTCACAAAAACTATCCATAAAAAAGCCCTAAACAAAGCAAAGGATGTCTTCACACTGCATTTCTAGCTGAATTTAAAAGTTAGCGCACCGCAGAATTCCTTCACATAAAATGAACCTTGTTCTTCTTAAAAGCTTCACTCCCACCGGCTCTAATTACCCGGTGCCGGATACCTGCCAAATGGGCAAGTGTCGCACTATTGAAAACAGGAGGTAATTGCTGATCCAAAGTCAATGAGGCGTTTTAACAGCGTTAGCATTGTAGACTACACAAGTTTACAATTGAGGGTTTTTTACTCGAATTTTATGATTTACTGCGGCTTTTGATTCAGTGGTTCACTATTTGAGCCCTCGTGATTTCACGGTCCACGAGGGCGATTGGGATTATCCGTATGCGGCTATGGTTGACGTTTGGTTTCCACCTGACGGTCGCCCAACTGAAAGAAAGATCACAGAAATGTTTTATCAGGTTGAAGGATGGATGCATTGATTTCAACCGCAAATGCACTTTTTTAAAACAGCAAGCGCTTTTTGGCGCAGGAATTTCAAGGCATTGTCTCCTAAGAAGCACCACTAACAACCGTGAAAAGATGAATCGACTCAAAATTCTACCCCTGGCCCTTGTGGCCTTCGCTGCCCTTTTTGTGGCTTGCAACAACGACGACGACAATGGCACTGCCTCCACTTCCACTCCAACCAATGGCACTCTGCATCAGGCTTTCTCTGAATTTTCCAGTGACAACGTAACCGTTTATCTCGACGGGGATGAGGTTGTGATCGAAACCAATGGGCAACCCAACCACACTTCTCCTTATTGGTCGAGTACCAATTCACGCATGGGCACCCCGGCAGCATCGGCGGATCATCCTTTGTTTGTGGCCCCTACCGTCACCAGTTATGACGATATGGCCCCTGGAAACATTGATGATTTTAATGGGAGCTATACTCTGCGCGTACCCGTTTCCGCAGAGAAAGCCAGCTCTACAAGTTCCACGGGATTGGGCGCTATCGGAATTGCAGTAAGCGGTGGTGTGATCTACAACGATGAAGAAGGGCCTAATGTGCCTTTGGACAATGCGGCTCCATCCCTGGATTATTCGGGCGCACACACGGGCCCACAATCCTACCATTACCACTTGGAACCCAAAGCCTGGTCTAACGACGACGATGCCCTCATTGGAATTATCTCCGACGGTTTTTTTCTTTACGGCCGAAGAGACTATCCATCGGGCGCCTACCCTACCGATTTAGATGCTTCTGGTGGGCACTTTGGTCCTACGCCACACAATGCTGATGGTGAGTATCACTACCACGTTCAAAACGATTTGTACCTGAACCTGTATTACATCCTATTTCCGGGCGACTATCAAGGCACTCCCAATGCGATTCGATAAGCTGATTGGTATCCTTCTTGTTTTATGGAGTGGCGGCTGTCACTCTCCAGAACCAGATGCATCAAATGTGGCGGTTCCAGACCGAAAGGTGGCCGTTGCTTCCCTGGTGCTGCAACCTGAGCAAGGGCTCTTTTTCTATGAAGGAGTACCCTTTTCCGGTACCGCCTCCGCTCAATACGCCAACGGATCACCTTCTGCGTCTACGCAATACCTTTTTGGGAAAAAACACGGTGTGCACCAACAGTGGTTTCCCAATGGGCAATTGAGTTTCCAAAGCGAATACCAGCACGGCAAAAAGCACGGCACCACTACTTCTTGGTGGCAAAATGGCCAAAAGCGGAGTACAACCCCTTTCAAAAGTGGTGTAGTCCACGGCCAGGTGTTGCAATGGTACAAAAGCGGCACCTTGTTCAAGCGCTTGCATTTGGAAGAAGGGAAAGAAAATGGCTTGCAACAATCTTTCCGTGAAAACGGCAAACTGTTCAGCAATTACGAAGCAAAAAACGGCCGCGTGTTTGGTTTAAAAAGGGCGGGCCTCTGCTATCAATTGGACGATGAAGAGATTCAGCTTTAGACTTGGCTTGGGTTTGCTGCTGCTCGGAGCGTGTTCTACACCTCAGAAAGAAGTAGACAGTCGGGTAGAAACCCTTCCTTTCTACAACGAAGCCAGTTTTACTCCCCATTGGATCTCGCCCGAAGCCGCCCGAAAGGCTTCGTTTCACCAGGTTGCTCCTTTCCAATTGGTCAACCAGGATGGGGATACGCTCACTGAGGCCACGTTTGCCGGAAAGATTTACGTCACCGATTTCTTTTTTACTTCCTGCCCGGGCATTTGCCCTAAGATGACCCGCAACATGAAAGTGTTGCAAGAAGAATTTAGGGAAGACAAGGAAGTGTTGCTCTTGTCCCACTCCGTTACCCCCAAGCGCGATTCGGTTTCAGTGTTGAAAGCGTATGCCGACAACCACGCCATCGTATCTGGAAAGTGGCATCTGGCAACCGGCAGTCAGGACGAAATTTACCATTTGGGTCGACAAGAATATTTTGTGGAGGAAGACCTGGGCTTACTAAAGGAAGCAGATGCGTTTTTGCACACCGAAAATTTTGTACTCATCGACCGGAACCGCTACATCCGTGGGATATACAACGGACTGAACCGCACCTCGGTACAGCAACTGATCGCTGACATTCGCACCTTGAAAGGCGAACACTGAGCAAAGTAAACACCCTTCTGCTTGGGCCTTTTTCGGCGAATTCGTTTCTTCCTAAAAATATGCTATCCAAAGTTTCCGCTGAGGTACTGAAACTACTTTCAAAACCGCCCCAATTTGCGATCCCTGAACTGGTAGACGTACCATTTGATAAGTCGCACCCCCAAAAACGACCCGTAAAATACACGGGCCAACTCCCAGAGGTGGGTGGCATTTATGCTTTCTGGCTGGATAATCAAGATCAAATAGCCGCCAGCTTGAGGCGAAAATTGCACCTAAAGGGACCCGCTGGCCAAAAGAAGGTTTGGATTGAAACATGCTGGCACTTGCCTGAAAAACAGCCTCCATACATCCTGCTCTACGTGGGCAAATCCACCAACTTAAAAAATCGATTTGGCTTGCACCTGAAACTGCAAACCGAAAAATGGCAATACCCTACAAATGGAAGCCTATATAAGCCTACTACTTCTTGTCAGCTTCGATCTGGTATTGAACACCTGATCAGCCAACAGCCCAACCTCCACTTTTTCCCATTCATCAAAGAACGGCTACGGTACTCCTACGTTAGAGTGGACCGGTTTGAAGATCGGTTCTACGCAGAAGATGCAGCCATTGGGCTGGGCAGGCCTTGGTTCAACCTTGATTCGGAGCGCTAAACGCCGGAAGCGTGGCATTGCATTTATTGATTCGTACCTTGTCACGGTTGTTTTTCTATTCTTCTAACCATGTCCTTCTACCAAAAAGTAGCCGAAGTAGGTTCCAAATTCATTCCGCGTCATAAGCTATTTCAACACGGGTTCAACCTTTCTCCGATGTACCGCCGAAGTACCGGTCGCATCATTTATGTAGAAGAAAACCTCATGCGCATTCGCGTGAAGCTACCCATCAGCTGGAAAAACCGGAATTATGCCAACACCATTTTTGGAGGCAGCATGTTTTCGGCGGTGGATCCCATTCCCATGGTGCAGTTGATTCAACTGTTAGGCAAAGGGTATGTGGTGTGGGACAAAGCGGCCCAGATTCAATTCAAACGACCGGCTCGGGAGCATTTATACGCCGAGTTTGTGTATTCCGAATCGGAGGTAGAAGACATACGAAAACAGGTGGAAAGAGACCGGGAGGTAGTTTTTGACAAATTGACTCAACTCACGGATAAGGATGGGAAAACTGTTTTTTGCGAGGTGACCAAAACCATCTATGTTGCCGATAAGGAATATTACAAGCGGAAACGGGCGGCCAAAAAGCAGTAAAGCGATGGGTGTTTACCCAAGGGTAAAATCATCGGCATCCAGCCCTACTGGAAACTTTACCCGAAAATCGTTGAGGGCTTCCGCGCTTAACACTGCGGTCTTAACACCGGTTTCGTTGGTTTCAAATTCCATCAAGTCGGCTCCTTTCGGAGAAATCACGGCCGAGTCACCTGCGTAGGCAATGCCTTTCCCGTCTTCTCCTACCCGATTGACACCTAATACATAAACCTGGTTTTCGTGCGCACGCGCCCGCAACAAGGTTTGCCAGGCGGTTCGGCGAGCGGCTGGCCAGTTGGCCACGTAAATCAGCACATCGTAGGCTGCGGCTCCGTTTTCATAACGGTTGCGGCTCCAAACAGGGAACCGAAGGTCGTAGCAGATCAACGGACAAATGCGCCATCCGCGCCACTCTACAACCAGTTGGGCGGTGCCTCCTTCAAAATGTGCATCTTCTTCGGCCATGCGAAACAAGTGGCGCTTGTCGTAGGTTTGAAAATGCCCGTCGGGCTGCATCCAGATCAAACGGTTGAAGTAGTTGCCTCCCTCTTCCACAATGATGCTCCCGGTTACTACGGCATCCAGGTCTTGGGCCGTTTGAACCATCCAACCCAAAGTGGGGCCGTTCAACGGTTCAGCCAGGCGAGCTGAGTCCATAGAAAATCCTGTGGTAAACATTTCGGGCAGCACCACCAGATCTGTTTTTCCGGCTAACGGACGAATCAGGTCGCTTAGGTGACGGTAGTTTTCTTCCGGGTTTTCCCAATGCAAGGGCGTTTGCACCAGACTTACCTTCAGATCACTGCTGAGGGACATTGGAACTAAATTTTGTTCAGAATCTCGGCGGCTTGGGCCAAGGTTTCTTCCTGCTTGGCGAAGCAAAAACGCAAGACTTTGTGGTCGACCCGGCTGTGGTAGAAGACCGAAACCGGAATGGAAGCGACTTTCATTTCTTTGGTAAGGCGCACGGCATAATCCGTATCGGATTCCTCTGAAATGGCACTGTAATCCAGCAATTGAAAATAAGTTCCCTTGCTGGCAAGGGCTTTAAACCGGGAGGGCGCCACGGCATCCAAGAAGAAATTGCGCTTTTCCTGATAGTTGGCTGCCAATTCGAGGTAGTGGCTTTCGTCTTTCAGAAATTCGGCCAGCGCCAGTTGCATCGGGGTGTTGCAAGTAAACACATTGAACTGATGTACTTTTCGAAATTCAGCCATCAGGTTGGCCGGAGCCAGGCAGTAGCCCATTTTCCAGCCCGTGCAGTGAAAGGTTTTCCCGAAAGAGGCCACTACAAAACTGCGGTCTGCCAGTTTGGGGAAGCGTGCTACACTTTGGTGCTTAGCTCCGTCGAAAACAATGTGTTCATATACTTCATCACTCAATACCGTGATGTCGTTGCCGTTGGTGAGCCGCTCCAATTGCGACAGGTCCTCTTCCCGCAACACACTTCCTGTGGGGTTGTGCGGAGAGTTGATGAGGATCATCCGGGTTCGGCGGGTCACTACTTTTTTAACTTCATTCCAATCGATGGTGTAGTCGGGTGCCTTAAGCTGCACGTAAATCGGTTTGCCGCCGTTGAGCTCCACAACCGGTGCATAAGAATCATACGCCGGTGTAAAAAGGATCACCTCATCGCCTTCTTTCACAATGGCGGTGATGGCGGTAAACAAGGCTTGGGTCGCTCCGGCAGTAACCGTCACTTCGGTATCCGGATCGTATTGTGTTCCGTGAAGCTTGTGGGTTTTTTCTACAATTTGTTCCCGCAAGGAGGGCACACCTGCCATAGGAGCATATTGGTTATAACCCTTGCGCATGAAGTACTCGACAAGGTCGAGCAACTTGGGATGAACGGGAAAATCGGGATAACCTTGAGAAAGGTTAATCGCTTGTTCTTCAAAGGCTAACTGAGACATCACCGTAAAAATGGTGGTGCCTACTTTTGGCAGCTTCGAACCAATGGTGTTGGGATACTTAGGCATTGTATTGGTGGGGAGCCAAATTTTTGGGAGTTAAAAGTAACCATAATATTTGCGGTATGCCGAACAAAAGTGGCTTTTGCGGGTATCTTTCTTTGAAATGGAAGTAGACGAAAAACGCGTAATCGAACTGCGCTACATCTTGCACGAGAACGATGCCAATGGTGAGGTATTGGAAATAATGGATGCTCAGTATCCTCTAAGGGTGCTTTTTGGCTCGGGAGCCTTGCTTCCGGCTTTTGAAGAAAACATTCAATTTCTGGAAGAAGGTCGCCGGTTTCAGTTTCGGCTGCCAGCGGTAGACGCTTACGGCCTGGCAGAACCCAGTCAATTTGTTCAGGTATTTCGAGATGATGTGGAGGAGGACCCTAATTTTCCCCTTGATGTGTTTCAAGAAGGAGACTCGCTGTTACTCAACACGAATGACGGCCGGCAATTGGCCGGGCGCTTGTCGCAAATTACCCCGGTTTACCTCGTAGTGGATTGCAACCACACCATGGCTGGAAAAGACCTTTATTTTGACGGTCAGGTGCTCCACGTGCGGCCGGCCCGCCATGAGGAATTGATTGCCAACCGCTACATCGAGCCCAACGGATTCCGGTTTTAGGCAGAGCAGAATACCTGGGAACTCATTTCCGCGTTGTTCTCCCATGTCCCTTCATTTTTGTCAGGGTAGACCATTAGGAGTGTTTGGCCTCCTTTTATGGTTGCTCTCATATCCTGCCTTTTCGCAAGACACTCTGTCGCAAAACCAAATAGACGAATATGGGTCTGCGGTATTGAAATTTCTTTCCCATCATTATGTCCCCACTCCCAAACTTAGGCGACAATGTGGAGCAAAGATAGAGCGATGGATGTCTGCCTTTTCCGATTCTTTGCAACTCCCAACGGACTTGTCTTTCCCAATGGTTCAACTCAACTGGTATGAAGGGCAAGCAGCATTCATTGGAAAACGAATCTTAGAAGACGGACAACCTCCTCCAAACAGCAGAAAAGATCGAAAATGGATGGCTCCGTTTCTTGCCACGGAAAGTCTGCTAACAACTTATACCCGGTTTCACCATGCTGTCCTTGACCTAGAAATGCGAATTAAATTTGAATTCAACGTTGAAGGAAAACTGTTGCATGTCAATCTGAGGGAAATGCCTGGAAAAGACAAATGGAATGTGCCTCATTCCAAATTGTATTTTCTTTCCCTTCAACCCGGGCGCGATTTCTCGTGGTGATAGAGGTCTTCACCTAACTTTTAAGCCAAAAAAAGGGCTAACTCTTTCGAATCAGCCCTTAAAGAAAACGTTTTGGTAGGCTTAGCTTTTGGTGGTACTGGCCAGCAAGAACTCGCGGTTCATTCGGGCCACATTCTCCAAAGAGATTCCTTTCGGACACTCTACAGCACAGGCGCCTGTGTTGGTGCAGTTTCCAAAGCCTTCCAGGTCCATTTGTTTCACCATGTTGACTACCCGTTCTTTGGCCTCGGGCTTACCTTGCGGTAAGAGCGAAAGCTGGGAAATCTTGGCACTGGTGAAGAGCATGGCCGAAGAGTTTTTACAAGTAGCTACGCAAGCTCCACAACCGATACAGGTGGCCGCATCAAAGGCAGCATCTGCATCTGATTTGGGAATAGGAATCGCGTTGGCATCCAGGGTATTTCCTGAAGTATTGACCGAAATGAAACCTCCGGATTGAATGATTCGGTCGAAGGCTGAGCGGTTGACCACCAAATCTTTGATGATCGGGAAAGCTGCCGCCCTCCATGGTTCGATATAGATGGTATCGCCGTCGTTGAAGGAGCGCATGTGCAATTGGCAGGTGGTAATTCCACGTCCTGGCCCGTGCGCTTCTCCATTGATGAACATGCTACAAGCTCCGCAAATACCTTCTCTACAGTCGTGGTCAAAGGCAACAGGATCTTCTCCCTTCTCAATCAGCTCATTGTTCAACACATCCATCATTTCCAAAAACGACATGTCTTCAGAAATGTCGTCTACCTGGTAAGTGGCAATCTTACCCTTCTCTTTCGGTCCGTTTTGCCGCCACACTTTCAAAGTCAGTTTCATACGGAGTGCTTTATCAGTTCTACATTCTACCCGGAGCTTACTTGTAGCTCCGAGTCTTCAATTCTACGTTGTCGAAAGTCAATTCAATAGCATGAAGCTTCGCATCGGTGGGATTCTCAAACCACTCCCAGGCAGATACGTAGCGGTAGTTTTTATCGTCTCTTAAGGCTTCGCCTTCTTCTGTTTGCATTTCTTCGCGAAAGTGACCACCGCAAGATTCGTTGCGGTCGAGGGCATCTTTACACATGAGTTCTCCTAATTCCAGGAAGTCAGCGACACGGCTGGCTTTTTCCAACTCAGGATTGAACTCATCTTCCTTACCTGGAACCCGCACATTCTTGTAGAAATCCTCGCGAAGTTCCTGAATCATGACAATGGCTTTTTTCAAACCTTCTCCTTCCCGGGCCATGCCGCAGTATTCCCACATGATTTTGCCCAATTGGCGGTGATAGTGGTCTACTGGTTTGGTCCCCGGATTGTTGACGAAGGCGCTCAAGCGTTCTTTCACCTCTTTTTCAGCAGCTTCAAACTCAGGAGAATCGGTCGAAATTGGACCGGTGCGAATATCGGAGGCCAGGAAGTCACCAACGGTGTAGGGTAATACAAAGTATCCATCGGCCAATCCTTGCATCAAAGCCGAAGCTCCGAGGCGGTTGGCTCCGTGATCGGAGAAATTAGCTTCACCACAAGCAAAACAACCGGGAACGGTAGTCATCAAATTGTAATCTACCCACAAACCGCCCATTGTATAGTGCACTGCCGGGAAAATCTTCATCGGCGTTTCGTACGGGTTGTCATCGGTGATTTTCTCGTACATCTGAAAGAGGTTACCGTATTTTGCGGCTACCACATCTTTTCCCAGCTTTTGCACCAATGCTTCATCATTGGAATCCAGGCCTTTGGTATTGGCTTCTACCTTACCGTAACGAACGATAGCAGAGCTAAAGTCGAGGAAGACAGCGTTTCCGGTTTTATTTACACCGTAACCTGCATCGCAGCGCTCTTTGGCTGCACGCGAGGCAACGTCACGTGGTACGAGGTTACCAAACGAAGGATATCGGCGTTCGAGGTAATAGTCGCGATCTTCTTCTTTGATCGCAGTGGGTTTGAGTTCGCCAGCTTGCACTGCTTTCGCATGCTCTTTGGTCTTAGGCACCCAAATACGACCATCGTTCCGAAGTGACTCAGACATCAGAGTAAGCTTACTCTGGTAGTCGCCTGAAACCGGAATACAGGTGGGGTGAATTTGAGTATAGCATGGGTTGGCCATGTAAGCACCTCTTTTGTGTGCTTTCCAGGCAGCGGTTGCATTGGAACCCATCGCATTGGTAGAAAGGTAGAATACGTTTCCGTAACCTCCGCTACACAACACTACCGCATGGGCGGAGTGGCGATCGATTTCACCAGTTACCAAATTGCGGGTAATGATTCCCCGTGCTTTTCCATCTACAATCACCATGTCCAGCATCTCATGACGGCTGAACATTTCAATTTTCCCTTTGGAAATTTGGCGCGACATGGCTGAATAGGCTCCCAACAACAATTGTTGGCCGGTTTGTCCTTTGGCGTAAAACGTACGTGATACCTGTACTCCACCAAAAGAACGGTTGTCCAGAAGGCCACCATAGTCACGCGCAAAAGGAACTCCTTGCGCTACACATTGGTCAATGATGTTGGTAGAAACTTCGGCTAAGCGGTAGACGTTAGCTTCACGCGAACGGTAATCACCACCTTTAATGGTATCATAAAACAAGCGATAGACGCTATCGCCATCGTTTTGGTAATTCTTTGCAGCGTTTATTCCCCCTTGAGCAGCAATGGAGTGAGCCCGGCGTGGGCTGTCTTGAAAACAAAATGCTTTGACATTGTACCCCATTTCGGCAAGCGAAGCAGAGGCAGAGCCTCCCGCCAAACCGGTACCAATCACAATGACGTCAATCAAGCGCTTGTTAGCCGGGTTAACCAACCGAATGTTGTTCTTATGCTTCGTCCACTTTTGCTCCAGTGGACCCTCCGGGATTTTTTCGTCTAATGCCATATCAACTCGTTTTCAATCTTCAATCAAAGGTTCATCACATAAACCGCAATGGGAATGATGGCAAATCCCAATGGAATTAGGATCGAAAAGCCAAAACCCAACTTCTTAATGGCGGGGGTGTATTTAGGATGGTTCACCCCGAGCGTTTGGAATGCACTCCAAAAACCATGGTAGAGGTGAAATGCAAGTGCGGCCATACATAAAACGTATAATCCGACGTACCATTCCATCTTAAATGACTCGACCACTACGCCATACATATCAAAGTTACCATCTACATCGGTAGGAAGCGTAGTGAATTTGTATCTAAACCAAAAATTCCCCATGTGCAATACGATGAATACGAAGATTGCGGTTCCTAAAACGCCCATATTTCGAGACGACCAAATGGAATTTACCTGAGGTTTTTCGTAAGCGTATTTAACTGGACGCGCTTTTCGGTTCTTTAGCGTGAGTAACAATCCGTCTACAGCATGAAATAAGATTCCCAGGTAGGTGATATAAGAAGCAACTTTGATCGGTACAAAGGAAGTCATGAATTTTGTGTAGGCATTAAATCCCGCTCTGGCGGAATCTCCGGCCAATAGCGTAAGGTTTCCTGCAAGGTGTACTATCAGAAAAAAACACAAAAATAAACCAGTAAGGGCCATCCAATACTTTTTGGCAAGGGATGACTTGATCAGCGCAGATGCTCCGCTCATTTTGAAATAATTAGGGATGATTTCAAGCGTTACAAATTTAGGGTCGAAAAAATTGTGTACCAAGGTATTGGCCAAAAAACGACGGTTTTAAGTGCATATACTCTGTTTCTAATACCTATAAACAATTGAAATCCAATTTTGATTGTATCAATGACATTTTTGTTGGTAGGATTTGATTAGAATCGAGGTTTCAGAAGGCGGTTTTACTTGGAATTAGTAGATTCGGCTACCAAGAATCTTGACAGAAAAGACACCTATGCGCTACCTCCCAATTGACGCCTCATTATACGTTGCTAACCGGAAACAGTTCGTCCAACACTTGAAACCTCAATCACTGGCTGTTTTCAATTCGAACGATATCATGCCCTCCAATGCCGATGGCACCATGCCTTTTCGGCAAAACAGTGATTTGCTCCACCTTTCGGGAGTAGACCAGGAAGAATCTATTTTGGTATTGTTTCCCGATGCCAAAGACGCCAAACACCGTGAAGTACTATTTCTGAAGGAAACCAGCGAACTGATTGCCATTTGGGAGGGTGCTAAATTGACCAAAACCCAAGCCACTGAAGTTTCCGGTATCGAATCGGTGCATTGGCTGAAAGACTTTGATTCCGTTTTCAAAGCCATGATGGCAGAAGCTGAAAACGTTTACATCAACTCCAACGAGCACCTTCGGGCAAAAATTGTCGTTGAAACCCGAGACGCTCGGTTCATCAAAAAACTGAAAGCGGATTATCCTGGTCACAGCTACCAGCGTTCTGCACCCATCATGCACCAAATTCGCGCCATCAAATCTCCCATCGAGATCGATTTGATGCAAACCGCCTGCAACATCACCGAGAAAGGGTTTCGAAGGGTACTTGAGTTCGTAAAACCAGGAGTGATGGAATTCGAGATTCAGGCCGAATTCATGCACGAGTTTTTACGCAACCGCTCCCGTGGCTTTTCCTATGAGCCGATTGTGGCCTCTGGTTTCAACGCCTGTGTGTTGCATTACGTAGAAAACAACGCCGAGTGCAAAGACGGTGACTTACTGTTAATGGATGTTGGAGCTGAATACGCCAACTATGCATCGGACATGACCCGAGCCATTCCGGTGAATGGACGCTATACCGATCGTCAAAAATCGGTGTACAACGCCGTATTGCAGGTTATGCGCGAAGCTTCCCAGTTGTTGCGCCCAGGCACCATGCTCGGCGAATATCACCAGGAGGTGGGCAAAATGATGGAGTCGGAGCTGAAAGGACTGGGCCTCATCACGCAACACGACATCGACAATCAAGACCCATCCTGGCCTGCCTACAAAAAATACTTCATGCATGGTACCAGCCACTATCTTGGCCTGGATGTGCACGATGTAGGCTTGTGGAACACCCCGATGGAAGCTGGAATGGTGTTCACCTGTGAACCAGGCATCTACATTCGGGAAGAAAGCTTGGGCATTCGTATCGAAAACGATTTTGTGGTGACCGATGGGGCTCCCAATGATTTGATGGGAAACATTCCGATCGAAGTCGAAGAGATCGAAGACCTCATGAATCAATAGACCATTGGGGACGTTCCCCTGAATTTCATGGGGCAACATTTGGCTCATGGATCAATTTCTATCGTATAAGCAAGGGCAAATTCGTTTCCGGGATCAGGGTTCTGGCCCCGCAGTAATCTTTTTGCACGGTTTTCTTGAATCCCTGGACATGTGGGAGGAGTACACCGGTCGCCTGTCCAAAGCCTTTCGGGTCATTTCCATCGACCTTCCTGGCCATGGGCAGAGCGATTGTTTGGGCTACGTTCATCCCATGGAGGTGATGGCCGAAGCCGTGAAGTTTGTGCTCGATTCGTTGCATTTGAGGCGGTATATTTTTATTGGGCACTCCATGGGTGGCTATGTGGCCCTGGCGTTCGCCGACCGCTACCCCGATCAGATGAAAGGATTGTGCCTGTTTTTCTCTACGGCACGTGCAGATACTGACCAGAAAAAAAGAGATCGCGCCCGGGCCATTGAGCTGGTGAAAGAAAACCATCGCAGCTTCATCCGAAAAGCCATTCCGCTGCTCTTTCGCCCCAAAAACCGCAAGCTCTTTCACGCCGAACTAAAGGCACTTAAAGCCAAGGCCTTGCAAACCTCAAAACAAGGCGTAATTGCCAGCTTGGAAGGAATGAAAATTCGCCCCAACCGAGAAGTCATTTTACGGTTTGCTCCCTGCCCTATTTTCATTTTGGCGGGTAAGCACGATTCGGTGATTCCTCTGGAAACCTTAGAACCGCAAATGCTCCTGTCGGAAAATGGTACCGGAATGGTCATTGAAGATTGTGGGCACATGGGTTTTATCGAAGCCAAAGAAGATTGTTTTATGGCGCTTTCCCGATTCCTACGCTCCTGCTAAAAAGCAACTGCCGGAGCGCTTTTACACGTCCGGCAGCTGAGTGGTTGGGTAAATGCAGTTGCTCCGCTCAATTGAGGATTACGGGAACTGCAGGAGCACTCAGACCCTCAACCTGAAGGTGATACACACCCCGGTCGAGTGAGGAGAGGTCGAGCGACTCGTTGGGGTTGGTCAAACGGCCTTGCATTACGATTCTTCCGGTAACATCCCTCAACAGGTAGGGTACCGGAACTTGAAAAGAGGAGATGGAAACGGTGAGGTAGTTTTGAGTAGGATTGGGAAACACTTGTAAGGTAGTGGGCAATGGTTTCTCTGTGGCCAATCCAACCGGACCTCTACAACTCAGGTTCCCTTGATTAAACTTCGTTTTTACATGATACACGGCATCTTCCATACGGGTGATCGCATCCCAGGGTGAAGCTTGGTTTGAAACCCGGGAATAAACAAAAGCAAAATCCAGTTCCACGGCCTCACCTGGCGCAAAACTTACCGGGCCAAAAGTCCCTACACCTCTGCGATCACCATTGGCATTGGCCCCATCTATTTCACTCCACTGGCCTTGCGGAACTCCAAATGTTCCAAAACCCAGGGGATCGCTTGCTCCGGGGTAAGCAAACACGGAGTTGATGCTTCCAAGATGGCCGTTACCCCCGAAAGAAAGTTGGGAACCGTCTTTCCAATACCCCGACATGAGATTGAAATAATCAACCGCAGCACTGGGGTTTCCCAAAGGGCTAGTAGTGTTATTGAAATACATGAAATGGCTCATCCCTGAACGTTCGTTGTCCACAATGCCGTCGTTCATTCCAAAAGCGCTGGAAGTACTGGGTATAGCTACATCTTTGACGTTGTCCATCCCGTCGATATAGTCTTTTGGCCCAGCCAGAAAAACCACCGCCTGAACGGGAGGATCACCTCCGTACACTAGATTTCCCGGACCATCGATAGCATCGCCATTGTAAAAATAAAACGCCCCGCGCTCTACATCCGAACCAATATAATCATCACTTCCGTCTCCAATATCTCCATCGGTAAACAAGCCAAAATAGACGGTTGGATAATTGGTCGTGGTTCCGTTGATGATCTTGTAGTTGACAAAAACGGTGTTGGGCAACTCAGGATCATCCGGGCAATCGTAAGCGTAAGCCATTTGGTGCACTTCAATGCCGACCGCCTGCCCGCCTGAGGAAAGGTGGAGGCCGCCAACATCATTGAAGATGGAATAAATCGCCATGTCTCCCTTGATGTCAGGTATGTCTCCTTTGGTCGGTTCGTAAATGCCATTTTGGTCCATGTCGAAAAATGGAGCCAGGTAATAGTTTTCACCTCTGGCAGGATCGCCGTGCGCTGGCCAATCCAATAAAGCAGCCGGGGTTTGATATCCGGGTTGCATCCAGTTGTCCAGATGATCTTCAATTGCCTGGCGAGTGATTTTCCACACTCGATTGTACGCTTGCTGATTGTCCGCATAGTAAACCGGATCGGAAATTGGCCCGGAGTAATAATCGGGTCCGCCTTGGCGGTATAACTCTCCGGCAAAATGAAGGTTTTGGTTCATGTCCAATCCGCCCACCCAAAGGCCGGTTGCAAAGAGCGTATGCAAACCGGTTCCCTGGGGGGCCTCAAAACCGGGAAACCCGGTAGGGTCGTACCAAAGCGGGCCTACGGAATTGATACGAGCTGAAATGGAATTGATGTCCAATTGTGAAAAAGCCGATTGTGCTATGCCAGCGGTGTACGGAAGCGTGAAGGCCACCGAAAGACACATACCGGTGAAAACAGAGCTTAACTTCATGTTTAGTTGGTTTTTAGAGTGGTTGGTGAAACAGTTTTTAAGGCTGCAACAAAAGGGGCATGCTTTGGAAACTTTCTTCTGTTTGGAAGCGGATCAAGTACCATCCGGCAGAAAATTGAGAAAAATCCAACTGCTGAGAAGTGCCTGAAACGGTACCCTGTTTTACCGTTCGACCTGTGGCATCTACTAACTCGTACTGTAGTGGAGAAGGGCTTTCTGATCGATCGACGGTTACCCATCCTCGGCTGGGGTTAGGAAACACTTCTACGCCGGCCAACGTTGGTTCCACCGCAATGATGGAAGTAGCCAAAGCAGTGCCGCAAGCACTTTGGCGCATTGCGTAATTGGCTTTAACGTCATCCAAATAGCTCTCGAAAAGCGGTAGAGCCGCTAAGGCACCCGTTTGTTGCGGATCGCGGGCATAAACAAAGGCAAGATCAAACTCTTCCTCACTGCCCGCCTCAAACGTAAACGGACCACAAGAGCCCAAGCCCCGTACATCGTTTCCAAGAAGACCTTCCCCACCCATGGTCCAGGCGGGTTGTACGATTCCAAAGTGCCCATGGCCATCGGGATTGCTGTTGCCAGGAAAGGCATATTGGGTAGGAAGATTGGAGCCAAGGGAGCCGTTATCCCCATGAGTAAGGAGTTGGCCATTGGGCCAAATACTCCGCAAATAGTTGTAAAAATCAGCCGCAGTGGAAGGGTCAAAAAGAGGAGCATTCGTGTAATACATGAAATTGGACATTCCCAGCCGCTCGTTATCCGTAATTCCATCGCCATAACCGATTCCATTGACTGAACCAGGCTCCGAAGTAGCCACCGAATTATCAGTGCCATCCATATCGCGCATAGGTCCACCCAATACCATGACTCCTTGCACCGGTGGGTAATCCAAATAGCCCAAACTTCCTGTAGAGTTTTCGTCAAAATCATCTCCGTTGTAAGCAAAGTAAGCACCTCGGCCAACATCACAACCTACATAGTCGTCTTGCGGACCACCCACATCAAAATCAGTCCACATGCCCAGATAGGTGTCGGTGTAGTTTGTAGCAGACCGGTTGATCAATCGGTAATTGAGATAAATGGTATTCGCCTCCGCGGGATCGTTGCAATCGAAAGCATAGGCCATTTGATGTACTTCCACGCTCAAAGGCTGGCCACCAGTTCCGGGGTTGGCAACTGCCGCATCGTTGAAAATGGAGTAAATGGCTAAATCGCCTCTAATAATGGGATAATCCCCACTCATGGGTTGATAAATGCCATCGCCATTGACATCTCTAAAAGGCGCTAAAATAGCGGCTTCTCCTTTGGATACATCTCCGTTCCCTGGCCAGGAAAGCAGGTCGGCTGGCGCAACATATCCGGGTTGACCGTAGTTGGCCCGGTGGAGATCAATTTCATTTCTTGTAATCCGCCACACACGGTCCCAGAGGACTGCATTGCTTTGGTAATGCGCAGGATCGCATATTGGTCCAGCCATAAAATCTGGACCAGACACTCCGTAGGTTTCTCCAGACAAGGTCAATTGGCCCGAAGGGTCAAACCCTCCGATCCATAGCGTTGAGGCGTAGATACTATGTCGTCCACTTCCAGCTGGAACTTCAAAACCTTTGTTTCCGGTAAGGTCCCAAAAGAGACCACCATGAGAATTGATCCGGGCATCGATGTTATTGATGTTTAATTGCGAAGCGTTTGGCTGAGCTGAAAGATGAAGGGCACAGGCAAATAAAAGTCCTGCAAACCCACTGATAATGAGGGAATTATATTTTTTCATTTTCGTTGAAGTTTTTAAGATGGCCGGCCCGGTTGGGTTTCCCGGAACCGGCCATAGTCGGGAGGGTGATTGATTGGTTTAAAATGAATCTAAGTTCAGTGGCCGGGTGGCTCCGAACCACTTCAGCACGCGCTCGCCCACTCCGGGCACATCCACATGTACCACATAAGTGCCGCCCGCAATGGGCACTGAAGATTGGTTTTTGAGGTCCCAATCCACCGAGGCAATCGTAGGATCATCTTTTTCTAAAGTGCGCACCAGCGTACCGTTGAGGGTGTAGATGCTCACCGTACAGGTTTGGGGCAAGTTGATGATGCGTACCCGGTTATCATTTTTTCCTCGCTCGTAGGTGGAATACGCATAATAAGGATTGGGCACAATGTTGATCTCTCCAAGCATTTCCTTGGATACCGCCAATTGATTCTTAACCGGCGTTAAAGCATCCAGGTTGAAGTTATAGAGCGGCAGGCTACTGTTTTGAGTAGGCACCACGTTGTCGGTGACGTCTAAATTGCTGAGGGTAGACCCACCCACGGTGACGGTTCCCGGCACTGAAAATTCAGTTCCGGCAGCCGTAAAATATTCCCCATGCTCATAGCTTATCCCGTCATGAATCACCGGGCCCTTATCTACAAAATAGGTTGTGCCGACAGTGAGCGCGTCTCCAGGAGACAAGTACTCTTTACAGGCGAACGTACTGTAGGGATTGTTTACGCGCAGGCGGATAGTAGCGGTGTTGCTTAGGAGGGTTTCCCCATCAGCCAGGAGCGGCAAGCCAACCCACATTGCTGCATTGTAAATGGGCCGCAAGCCAGGAGCTGTGGTAGCGTTGGAAAATACGTTACTCATGAAAGCTCCAGCATCGTACATGGGCATTCTTTGATCAGGGTTCACCGCTTCATCGGTGCCAGCCGCATCTTCTACTACATTGTTTCGGAAAACAAACACGTAGTGCTTGCCGCCGAAGCGTACGTTGTTGAAAATACCTTCTGCAATGTTACTCGTTGGGTTCCAACGCATGTCTTGACCATTTTCGGCCTTGAGCCAGGTGTCTTCACCAAAGGCCATGTTGAGCCGTTCACCCGTTTCTACATTGATGGCATATCCTGGAAACCAGCTCATGCCATAAGCTGAAATGTAATTGGGGCTGTTGGGGTCGTCACTTGGGCTATCATCCCCGTCGGGTCCTGCCACTCCATCCTGATCTACCGATCTGACAGTGCGCATAAAGCCTTTTTCAATACCATCTGCAGACCGGGCGGGCTCTTCCGCCATCTCCAACACCGGGCACCGGGTCCACTTGCTGCGGTCGTCGGTCAACACAATGTCTACCGATTGCAGGTACTTCAATTCGTTTCCACCGTACATGATCTCATTTCCAATGGGACCGTGCGCAAAGAAGGTGGCCATACGAGCCGGAGCCCAGGTGCCATCTATCAATTCTTCAAAATTGCCCTCAGGATCAAAAAAGTAGTCTACCTGATTGTCGGTAAGGAAAATATCTGCGAAGGTGGTTTCATCAATCGGTGTTTCGGGATTGTCTTCTGGTTGCGAAACGCCCGAACGAATCCAGTTTTGAAAGTTGATTCCTTCTTCATCTTGCACACCCGATAACCACGCGCGATTGGGGTCTTCAAACTCAATGGTAGCGGCTAATAAACCATTTTGCTCCGGCACCGAATAATCCGCACGCATGCCGGTTCCTTCTACATTCCCAACCGTAATCGAAATGCCAAGTTGAGGTATCAGTTGCTCGTTTTCGATGGCAATGGTTTGATCGGACTCGACCGGATTTGCCAGGCCATCGCCAGTCAATTGCCAGTAACCGTTTTGAAGTCCGCCATTGGCATCGTCTTCTTTGAAGGCCAAGGTGTAATCTCCGCCCTTCACATTGAGTGGATCAATCACTTTCACTTCCACCGGGCCTTGCCCTTTCTGATAAGTAGGTGTTTCAACCTTCCAAGGCGCACCTTGCATAATGGCGTCCACACTCTCGGTTTTGAGCTGCAAGAAATTGCCCCCATTGCCACGGCCTTCCACGCGGGTGATCTCCACGCCATCGCCATAAGCAGCATTGAGCGTCAGTCCACCAGACTCTACTTCTGTGCGATGTGGGATGCCAGAATAAACCCTAATGGCTCCAATAGCCGCTTTTCGACTGCCCAAATAAGGTGTTCTCTGCCCAAACAGTTTTGCCGGATCGTTGGGATCGTACTCTTCCTCAATATATTGAAGACTTCCAAAATCATCACCGAAAAAATTGCTGGCGTAGGAGATGGCCATGAAGTAATAGGACTTATGGTTGACCAGTCGCTTGTCTCCTTCGGCAAATTGATCTTCCAACACCCGAAACGAATGCCGAATTCCTTCATCGGCCCCGTTGACCATTTCGGTCGGAACGTTACCGTTCAAGTCCGGGTCGAAGACAAAATTGACCAGCTGGCCTACACCATCTTTCAAATCGCATTGGTAAATGAGCCGTGCTTTATCTACCTGATCGAGCTCAGAAACACCCACGGATGGATCTTTCACCTGATAGATCTGGTACCCTTGAAATTTATAGGTGCGGTAACGGCTTATTTCCTCTTCGGTGAGTCGTAGATCAACCCGACCGTCGAGGTTGGTATCTACCGAATCGGGAGGGGTTAAAAAAGGATCTTCTTCAGCGTAGTCTTCGTTGGCGTTGTTGGAAATAGCCGGATTGCTGATGTACAGCAAGAGCTCTTTGTCCAACTCCTGAACGGCCATTTCGGGCGCATCGGGACCATTGATGAGTTTAAAGCAAACATCAAACAAGGCCTGAGCCTTGTCGTCAGCCCTGCGCAGGGCAGCAACCGAAGCCCAAGGCCCACCAGAAGTGGCACGTTCCCAAGCAATACCAACCGTGATATTATTTACTGAACCAGGAGCCAAAATGAATGGACCTGCTGATTGAATAAAACGCCTATCGTCACCATTGCCACTGGGTATGGTCCAATCTGCCTGTGGCTCACCACGAGTTCCCCAGTGTAAAGGATCGGTATTTCCAGGAAACATAAAATCGGCTTGAACAGCACTTGGATCGGTAGGGTTGTATCCGGTACCACCGTAAGTCATGGGCACCCCATCTCTCCAAAATCCACGCAGGTAGTTGTAGTACTCGGCTCCATTCATCGGATCGCCCAAAGGACCGGCACCGTTGTTGTAGTACATGAACCTGCGCATGCCAAAACGCTCGTTGTCTACGATTTTATCGCCATAGCCAACACCGTTCATGGCTTCGTTTTCGCCAATTCCAACCGGGTTATCAATCCCATCGTTGTCCTGAAAGGGGCCTTGGAAAAAGTCAACTCCAACCGCTGGAGGGTTCACGCCATAACCTCTCGCTCCTGAGGCATCTAAGTCGTTATTGTTGGCATTGTAGTAATACCCTAACCCACGCATCACATCGCAACCTACCTGATCATCCCATGGGTTACCAAGGTCGCCATCTACCCACTGGCCAAAGTAGGTTTCAGTAAGGGTAA
>CALCCE010000040.1 GCA_937899835.1 uncultured Flavobacteriales bacterium
TAGGCAATGCACCCGCCAATGTGATCAGCTACAACTGGACGGTGAGCGCACAGAATACGAGTCCAACGATTCAGCCGAATGCAGGTGCCGCCATGATTGGCATCAGCCCCCTGGAAACGGGAGTGCACACCATTTGTGTAACCGTGACCTGGACCGATGGAGCAGATACTTGTAGGGAGCGCCTTTGCTTCCGCGAGGAACTGAAACGCTGCACTGATCCTTGTGAATACAGCGGAGAAATTGGTTTAGCGATTGATCGCGAAACCTGCGAGCACAAGATTTGGTTGCAACCCGTGCCCAATGCCAGTAATGTAAGTTATGCCTGGACGGTCCGTGGACCAAATAGTTTGCCAGTGGCCTTGAATGGTCCAGGGAACCAACAGAGCGATAGCTTCTTCCCTCAACTGACGGGCACTTACGAGATATGTGTGTTAGTATCGTGGGTAATAGATGGCGAAAAGTGTGAGCGTGAAATTTGTCAGAAATTTCGCCTGGCCGCCTGCGGCCGCCCGGATTGTGAGACCAATGCAAAGGTCAGCTACCGCTTCGACGAGGAGCGCTGCCTCCATACCTTTAGCGTGGGGAATGCACCGGCCAATGTCATTGGTTTTTTCTGGGAAGCTGCTGGTCCAAGCAGTTCACCTGCATGGTCGCCCAACAACAGTAGTCCTATGGTTAATCTGCTGGCATCGGAAGACGGAGTCCACAAGGTGTGTGTAACCCTTACCTGGCTGAGTGGTGGCGATACCTGTACCCAACGTATTTGCGATGAGTTTGAAATCAAAAAATGCGAGACTAAAGGCTGTGAGCAGGAGTGGAAAATGCAGCGCACCTTCTTTGAAGACGACTGCCTCTACCGCTTCGACATTACCCCCGATCCGACTACTTTCCCTGGGGTGAGCTTCTTGTGGAAGGTGACCGATCCGGCGGGCAATACGGTGAACAGCATTGCTTTCCCAACCCAAAGCTTTGCCGCAGTGCGGCCGGTGATCGAAGGCAACCACCGAGTGTGCGTGTTGCTTACTTGGGTGGAAGATGGACAAAGCTGCAGCCGTGAAATCTGCTGCACCTTTTACCTGAAGGATTGTAGCCGAGAAGATTGCGCTTTCGAGGGCAACATTCAATTGGAGGTGAACCCCGATGATTGTTTGCATCAATTGTGGGTGGCACCTTTGCCAGCAGCGATTGGCCCCATTCAATACGATTGGAATGTGCAGCAGCCAGACGGTACTCAGTTGCCCTTGGGCAACCAGAGCTCACAACCCAGTGTAGCCTTTGTGCCTAATCCTCCGGGTGGTCAATGTCCGGTATGTGTCACCTTGCAATGGGATACTCCTGAAGGCCGCTGCGAAACCACTCTTTGCCAGACCATAGAGTTGAAAGCCTGCGAAGAAAAGGCGGAAGCTTGCCTTATGGAAGGGCGTATTGCGTGGGATTACCAAGCAGAAAACTGTGAATACCAGTTGAATTTCAGCGATGCGGATGCCTACAACAACCTGCACTATAGCTGGCGCGTGATTGAACAGGGAGGAGGCACCTACGGTACTCCAGTGGAGCTGAAGCAAGGGCCCAATGCTCCGGAAGTCAGTTTTGCTCAGCGATCGGGACGCATTTACCGGGTTTTCCTCATCCTGCAATGGAGCGAAGAGGGCCAAACGTGTGAAGCGTTGTTAGAGCTTAACTTACGAGGAGATTTTTGCCGCTAAGGCTTCGCACCTCACTACATTGTAAAAAGCGCACTGGTCTCTGCCGGTGCGCTTTTTGTTTTTATATTACTCAAATGTGCAGGAAATCCTATTTTTGCCGCGGAAAGGTGCCGGAGTGGTCGAACGGGCCTGACTCGAAATCAGGTGTACCCTTCGGGGTACCGGGGGTTCGAATCCCTTCCTTTCCGCCCATCCTCCCCAGGCGATGCCTGGGGATTTTTATTTCCAGCAAGGAAGCAAAGTTGACTTTGCTGCGTGAATGGGAATAAAAATCCAGGAGGTCGCACCGCGACCGGAGGGAGGATTGCAGCACCACCTCTAAAAGGGATCACGCAGGGCGCAGTAATCCCGACCCCAAGCTCATGGATTGCTCATAAAGGAAGCAAAGTTTACCCCAGTAGTTTACTTAGATCTGATCGTAGTTTGCAACTACGATCCGGTATTTTGTGCATGTTTTATTGGAGTCGTAGGATAATTCAGCAAGGAGGCAAAGTTGACTTTGTTGCGCGAATGGAAATAAAAATCCAGGAGGTCGCCCCGCGACCGATAGAGCCATTGATAAGAAAATAGACGATAAAATATCATTTGGTTAATTTAACCTTTGAAAAAGTCCTTCCATGAGAGCGATCCATAACTTTATTGCAGTGCTATGTTTTGCCCTACTTGTTTCCTGTAGCGGCTCCTATCATTTGATAGGTGAGCAAGAAGTTCAGCAAGCGTTTATTCTCCATTCCTCACCGACATTCAAAGGATACTATTATCACGGTTGTGATGCTGAATTTCACTATTTTACCAGCCGGTGGAAATGGAAGAAAGATGAACGTTTTAAGCTAAAAAAAGAAACATTGAAAGTACGTGAAACCGTTGATTTAGGTAAAACAACCGTTCCATTAACCTTGATGAAAACCAGCCTGAAATTTGGAAGTAATAGCTATGTTCAGTTGTATGTAGTGGAATAGAAAAGCTCATGGGGCAACTTCTCTTACCTCATATTCTACGATAAAGCCTAAAAGGGCTAAATTGCCTGTGTCTAAATGAAAAAATCAGATCATTCCCTCAAGCACATTTGTATTGCCAAAATTGAACGGTCTTACATACCTCCCTTTGACTTTTCATACACAGGGATTTTTAAGGACTCCTATGCCAATTTCCCCAACGATACGCTCAGTAATATCTCACTTGAGGAAGGGGAGGAGTTAATCTGCTCAACTTTTATCAACCGTGAAACATGGACCTTGCTTACAACCCGTAGGGTCTTTTCAATGGAAGGATCTGTTGAATTTGTTCATGCTATGAACGGGGTTAAGCATAAGAATTTTGGTGATTTCAAAAGATCGGCTTCACAACTCTATACAAAAGGGAAACTCTTGTTTAGTGACGGAACCGAAATGCCAATTATCATAGAAACCGGCCGGGCGTCAATGGTTTTGATCAATGGAATTATGACACTGGATCAGCTGGTGCGTGAAAAAGAATGAAGGGGTTAATTAATTTAAATTCTTTTGGAGCCTTTAAACACAAAACATGAAAAAGTTCGACCTATGGTTGGAATTTGAGGAAACGGAGGGTTGGGAGGACTTAACCAATGATTTTGCCAATATTCAAGTCTCTTTGCCAGACGGGAGAAAGTATGGTATTAATGTTTGGACATTTAACTTTCTCACGGAGGTTCAAAAAAGTGAATCCTCCATTTATATTTTGCCTCCCGATTTGTTCGTGGCTGAGCTCACCAGAAAATGTATCGACCAAACGGTTTCTCAACTATTGGAAATAGGCGACTTGGAACAGGTGCTTAATCCCACTGTTTTTTCTTTGAATTTCTTGGCACCTTGGGAAGACACTATGTTGACCCATGATTTAGGGGAAGCATTGGAAATGGAATTGACCAAAGAGTTGCACCCTACACATCCGCTGTACAATTCTCAATTTGAAATACAAGCGAAACGGCAAGATAAAGATGATATACTCATTGAAATAGTTGGTGGTGGACTGGCCGTAGTTCACCTGACCTGGAGTGGGAAAGAAGAGCGAGGTATTTTTCCATCTACTACATTTTACCGCACTCCCGAAGACTTTTGGAAAAGGGCACTAAAGAAGGATATTATTGACTGGCAATAGGAATTCTGATTGATCCATTTTTTGCGCGTTTATGGTGTGAAGAAAGCCTGTTTTTGGTGTGCTTTTTAGGCCTTTTTTCCGTATCTTCAATAGATGGAAAAACAACAAAAGTTTATTGAATTAATAGAAGGATTATGTAGGCGTCCGGGTATGTATACTGGAGGTTCCGTAAGAGAAACTATAGCTTATATTGATGGTTACCGACAGGGGCATTCCTGCCCGATCAGTGGGCGAAATTTTGATCGATATGTATCCCTCAGCAACCGTATCCCTACCAATTATGTTTGGGGCTATTGCATTATAAATTGCACAAAAGATGATGCAGATGCCTTTAAGCTGATCGAGAAAACAATTGTAGAGTATGTGCAATTGAAGGAGCGGTTTTCTGAAGCTGAAATTTTGGAAATGGCAGCGAAGCAGGCACCCGAAGAAACGGAAGCGGAAATTGCTTTTCGAAAGTTGGACAGTGCGCTACTTACCGGGAAACAAGAATTAATCCAACCGCTCATAGAGGCACACAAAGATGCCCATGTATTGTGGCAAGGCGCCTACCCAATTGAGGTAGCTGGAATATTGGAAGGGATGGCTACTGTTCAACGTGTCAAAAGTATTCCCTTGTCCAGTGATGGGAAAAAGGTGAAGGTTATCGCACCAGGGTGGCCTTTTCCAATTGAAATGAATTGTTTGGACGGCCGATGGATCGTGAATGCCGAAAAGATAATCGAACTAAGAAAGGCACAACGGAAAAGTTCTCAAGCAGGGAAATAGAATAATCCAAGTATTTCCCAATAAATTTCCAACCAACAGAGCCCAATAGTATCAAAGCTATAACACATCAAAAAGTTTCTTAAGGCAGGTCGATAATTTATGAAGCTTGAACCTATTCTGAATTTCTCTACGATAAAAATTGAAAGGAGGAAAGGTAGAACATTCGCTCTTTTTTACAATAAGTTATTGCGCTACAAAAATCATTGTGGTAGTTTGTGGTAAAATAAAACGAGCCGATAAAACCACTTGGCATGGGCGATGAATTAGTCTCAAAAAAGAAAAAAATCTTTCCAATTACTCCTGCGCTATCAGACTATCTGGTGACACAAGGACGTACCATTAAAATGCCAATTTTTTACGATGATTTATTGCGGTTTTCGGGGACTATGGAGATCTACGATGACAACGGCCAGGATACCCTGTGGGTCAATTGCATTTATGCTCCGCAAGACATTGAGGAAATCAACCAGAGTTTAAAACGCGTGTATTCTATTTTACACGCTGATGGCAGCGATTCCATTTTACCCTACCTCACCATCGACAGTATTTGCTATTGCACCTTTGGCAATACCAGGCCCTTTCGCGTCAAGGTGCGCAACATCATCAACGACAACTATATTTTTCTCTACATCAAGCGGGCGGACGCTTCCCGGATTTACGGTCTGGAATTGGAACATCTGCTTTCCCCCAACCTCATCAACTTTTTGGTGTACCGCGATACCTTGATCGAGGAACACATCATTGGCATACCGGGAGACGTATTCATAGAGCAAAACTTGAAAGACCTTTCCCAGCAAGACCAGCGGGCCCTGGCCAAAGAATTTGTAAAGTTCAACGAGCGTTGCTTTATCCGTTTGTTGGCCGATATGCGCTCCTATAATTACGTGATTGTCATTACTCAGGACTTTGATCGGGTGCAATACCGCATCCGTGCTATTGATTTTGACCAACAGAGCTACGAAGGAAATTCGAAGGTGTACAAACCCCAATTTTTAAAGGAAAACAATGCGTTGGTGGAAATGACACTCGAAGTATTGCCCAGAGAATCCATCGATCAATACATCAAAGAAGAACGATCGCTCTTGGCCAAACGTGCCACGAGCGAAAGCGAACGCCTGTTTGATTTAATGCGGTGCATGCAGGAAGATACCCTTTCACTGCCCGAGAAAGTCCGTCAGCTGAAAACCGATCTTTACGACCTGACCAAAGACGTCAACTTTAAAAAATCGAAACGCATGGGGCACGTAGTGCAGGCGGCACTCGATTTCGTGATTCGGAATTACAACAGCGAGAATCCTTTTATTATTCGGTAAGCGGTTGTTTGTCTAAAAAGTAAAAATCTTTCCCCTTACCCGGTTGGTGGAGAACTTTTGGTTCTGGAATAGTGTTTCATGCCATTGATCCATAACCACTAGCATGTATACTGTAGACCTTTCTGAAATTCGACTAAAAGATTTGGACCTCGTTGGAGGAAAAAATGCCTCTCTGGGGGAAATGATTCAAAGCTTGAGCGGCCTTGGGGTCAACATTCCCGGAGGTTTTGCCGTTACCGTGAAGGCTTATGAAAAATTCATTGCTCACAACGGATTTGATGAAAAAATTAAAAACCTCATTGGGTCAATGGAGAAAGATGATCTGGTGTCTCTCCGAAAGACGGGTTCAGAAGTGCGCCAAATCATTCGAAACGGGGAGTGGCCCATTGAATTGCGGAACGAAATAACTGAGAAATACCAGGAACTCTCCGGCCGATATGAGCAAGAAGCAACAGATGTTGCGGTGCGATCTTCCGCTACAGCCGAAGACCTGCCCGATGCTTCATTTGCAGGGCAGCAAGAAACCTACCTCAACGTAAGGGGGCCACGACAAATCTTGATATCCATTCGAAACTGCTTTGCCTCTCTTTTTACCGACCGCGCCATTTCCTATCGTGAAAGCTTCAACTTCGACCATTTTGAGGTCGGTTTGTCAGTGACCATTCAAAAAATGGTTCGGTCAGATTTGGCGGCTTCTGGTGTGGCGTTTTCCATCGATACCGAAAGTGGATTCAAAGATGTGGTGCTGATCAATGGCTCGTATGGCTTGGGCGAAAGCGTGGTGCAGGGAACGGTTTCTCCGGATGAGTTTTTGATTTTTAAACCCAACTTAAAAAAGGGCTATTCCTCCATTATTGAGAAAAAAATGGGCCGGAAAGAATCGAAGATGATTTATTCCACCGATTCGAGCCGACTGATCAAAACAGTACAGGTGAACGACCACCTGCGCAGTAAATTTTGTATTGACGACGAGCAGGCCCTTAAATTGGCCAACTGGGTGTGTATCATCGAAGATCACTATACGAAACTCAAAGGCGCGTGGTGCCCGATGGATACCGAATGGGCTTTGGACGGCTTGTCTGGAGAATTATTCATTGTACAGGCCCGTCCTGAAACCATTCATTCCCGCAAAAGGGACAACGATCTGGTAGAGTATAAAATTGATCAATCGAGTGGGGCCAACGTGCGCTTAACCGGCATTGCGGTGGGCGATAAAATCGGACAAGGGAAAGTGCAAAAAATGTTTTCAATTGACGGTAGAGATGGATCTTTCGATGGTTCTGACTTTCAGGAAGGTGATATTCTGGTGACCGAAATGACCGATCCAGATTGGGAGCCGATCATGAAAAAGTCGTCGGCCATCATTACCAACAAAGGCGGCAGAACTTGTCATGCGGCCATTGTAGCACGTGAAATGGGGATTCCTGCCATTGTAGGAACCAGAAATGGCACCGAAACGTTGAAAGATGGAGAGGAGTTTACAGTTTCGTGTGCCGAAGGCGATGTGGGTAAAATCTACGAGGGCAAGGTGCCCTTCAAGCTCAATCGGGTAAAGCTGGATAACCTCCCAACCACAAAAACTCCAATCATGCTCAATGTCGCGTCACCCGACCTGGCCTTTAAGTTTGCCCAAATTCCCAACGAAGGGGTGGGCCTTGCGCGTGAGGAATTCATCATCAACAATTACATTCAGGCGCATCCACTGGCTTTGTTGAAACATTGGGAACTGAAGGATGCGGAGCTCACCAGGCGCATTGAGGAGCTGACCCACGGCTATGAAAACGAAGAACAGTTTTTCATCAAGCGACTGTCTTATGGCATCGCCAAAATTGCCTCGGCTTTTTATCCCAAAAACGTTATCGTAAGGCTGTCAGACTTCAAATCCAATGAATATTACAACCTGTTGGGCGGAAGCTACTTTGAGCCTTCAGAAGAAAATCCGATGATTGGTTGGCGCGGTGCCTCTCGCTACTATTCCAAAGAATACAAACATGCCTTTGGCATGGAATGCAAGGCCATTAAGCGGGTACGTGAAAAAATGGGTCTGTCCAACGTTACGGTAATGATCCCCTTTTGTCGAACGGTGGAAGAGCTGCTGGAAGTATACAGGGTGATGGCCGAATATGGCTTGGAGCGCGGTAAAGAAGGCCTGTTGATTTATTTGATGGCCGAGTTGCCCTCGAATATTTTGATGGCCGAAGAATTTGCTGAACACATCGATGGTTTTAGCATTGGCTCCAACGATCTAACGCAATTGACCTTGGGCTTGGATAGGGATTCCTCTTTGGTGGCGCACATTTACAATGAACGCAACCCTGCGGTGAAACGCTCCATTTCCAACTTGATCGAAGTGGCCAAGAAAACCAACACCAAGGTGGGCATTTGTGGTCAGGGGCCTTCCGATTATCCGGATTTTGCGCAGTTTTTGGTTGAAGAAGGTATCGACACCATTTCGGTAACGCCCGATTCCATGCTGAAAACCATTTGGGCCATTGCAGATGTAGAGCAAAAAATTGATGCTGGAAAAACGGATAGTTGAATTGCCTGTGGGTATTCCAATCAGGACAGCCCCCTGACGAGTAAATAGTTTGGTAATCGCAAGGTAAGTTTATAGGAAACGATAGGTTTTTTTATAAAAGATGCGGTCTCCAATCAACGCGCTTTTCCATTTTTCATAGCTTTCAGGTACCACTGTGAGATGAGGTGAAAATTGCGATCAATGAAAAATATCATCTTTTTAATTGTTGGTATTATAGCCATTTCCTGCCACCAGCAGTCCGATTCTAAAACCGTTATCGCAGGTAATTTTGCCAACCTGTATGTCGATTCGATCTTCATTGTACCGGTCGGCGAATACTTTCCGGGAAAGAAACTTCTCCCCAAAGCCTATTACCATACCGTTGCTGATAGCACAGGAAACTACAGGTTTGAAATACCCAAACTGACCACCGGGTTTTACCAAATCGTGAACCGAAAGTATCCCCTGTTGCCTTACGATCTTTTTGTGGAACAGGGAGATTCATTGTACATAAAAAGGCCCGCATGGAATTCTAAAGATCATTTGAGTATCGTTGGTAAAGGCGCTGAAAAGTTGAATTACTTAAATGTAGATGGTAAAACCTATGCGCTAAAAGACTTGATTTATGATACCATCGGAACCAATGGATTTGCTTCTGAATTGATTTTTAAAAGCTATTTGGATAGCATCTATACTCAAAGGCTGCATACTTTGATGCAAGACGAGGGAGCGCCCGATTGGGTGAAATCACATTTTGAAATTGCGTTAATAGCTGAAAAGTCAAAGCTCCTTTTAGAGCATTTGGAACGGAGGAAATACCTTATGAATGGCGATTATGGCTACTTTTATCCCGATCCAAAGTATTATCATTTTAAACGTGAACTGGCCCAAACGGATTCTAATGTAGGCAATACTCAGTTGTATAAACTGGCCAATGCTATATTAAACCACAGGGCTCAATTGGCCTTAAGAGATGTATCCGAAGAGGATCAATGGAAAGCGACTCCTTTTTGGAAAATGGCTTATCTAAAAGCCCAATCAAGTAGTATTTGGAAAGATATTTTAATGATCGCCTCTACGAACGATTATTCATTGGAGCTTGCTTTACCTGGCTTTTTTGATAGTCTGAGTACGATGCAAGAGCACTTCAATACTTCCCATACCGCTATTCCTTTTCACACCATTGCCAACCGCGAAATTGAATCATTTTTAGGGTTAGCTCCGGGGGAAAAAGCCCCCGATATTGCGCTACCCGATGCCCAAGGTAAAATGCACCGTTTAAGTGATTATGTGGGCAACGTTCTTTACGTAGATTTTTGGGGAACATGGTGTTACCCATGCATTAAAGAGATTCCTGATGCCCTTAAATTGCAGGAAAAGTATACAAATCAGCCGGTGAAATTTGTTTACATCTCAATGGAATACAGTGAGGAGGAAATAGCAAACTGGAAGCAATTCATTGCTGGAAAAGATGAAAGGTTTGGAAACTTACTCGACCATAAGCCATTTCCCGGCATCCATTTGGTGGCGGACAAACAAATGCGAAACCTTCAAATTAGTCCTTACAAGATACGGTTTGCACCAACTCACGTTTTGATTGATGCCGAAGGAAACCTGGTACAAGCCAGGGCCGACAGGTCCAATAAAATTTCAACGCAAATTGATTCTTTGCTCCACACGATGCATTGAAAAAGTGGCGGGCCAACTTAGAAATTCCGATGCTGGTTTTTTGAGGCCTGAAAAGTACGCATTGGCCATTGAGTCTTTCACACCCTAAATAGGTGGGCGGCTAAAGTCCCATCAAATGGATGCTATCGGCTGGAATCCAACCGTAGGCGGTGTTTGCTAAACAATTGTGCTCAAGTGCGGTTAGGTCTACATCAACCACCTGATAGAATCACCACTACCTAAGTGTAATGCGCTTATTGAGTCGAATTTACCAGTTTTTTCTATCCGAATACGCAAAGAAGCGCATTGAAATAGTGATACTTTATGTGGCCTTAGCCGGTTTTTTTATCCACCTGCTTTTCATTTACCTGTCCAAATTTGGCATCGTTAGCCTTCTTGGTAAAGCTGAATTGTTTACCAATCCAATTTTTGCCATTTATACCCCATTCTCTTTCATTCTTATTTATGAGGTATATCTACTTATCTATTACTTACCGAAGTCATTTACCACCTACATTACCAAGCAATACGAGATCATTACGTTGATCATCATTCGAAAGCTGTTCAAAGACCTTTCGGCCATTGAGTTTTCTTCCAACTGGTTTGACATCAAAGGCGACCTGCAATTCACCTACGACCTACTGGCCTCGTTAGTACTATTCTACCTGATCTTTCAGTTTCAAAAGCAAGGCAAATTAAAGCGAAAGCTTTTAGAAAGTGAAAAGCCAATCATTGAACGGTTTATTTATCGAAAAAAGATTATTGCAGTAATCTTAGTTCCACTGTTCTTTCTCATGGCCTCGGCAACCCTCATTACATGGCTTTCGGGTGTTACTTTTTCCACCCATGAAGTGCCTGATTTTGGCACCATCAACGATTTATTTTTTGATGAGTTTTTTACTGTGTTGATTCTGGTGGATGTGGTCCTGCTCCTCATTTCTTTTTTCTACACCGACAAATTCCATAAAATCATCCGAAACTCTGGTTTTGTGGTGTCCACCATCTTGATCCGTTTGTCTTTCGGAGTAAGTGGATTGATCAGTACGGTTTTGATTGTTACGGCCGTACTTTTTGGATTGGCCATGATTCTTATTCACAATCAATACGAAAAGCAGGTCATGGTTGAAAACGAATAGTTGGCGTCAATCGTTGGAGAGCGTCTAATCGAGGAAGGAAAGGTGCATTTTTAAGCCAGTAACATCGGAATTGGAGATTGCCCTTAAAAACCTCTCCAATTGGATGCGCTTCATTTCAAATAAAAACGCTTTCTATTTTTTTTACCCCTTCAAGGCATAGAACTGCGTTTCAATGGCAGCTTTCTCAGCATAGAATTCATCGATCATGGCTTGTGTTTCGGCAATGGGTTTAAACACCTCGAAGGTTTTGCCCTGAGTACGTTGGGCTCCCATGGCATTGGCATATTTAGCTGCACCGATATAGTCAAAATGATTGGCGAGCAAGCCGTAGGCCAAACCACCGGCAAATGAGTCGCCACAACCAGTGGTATCGACCACCGTGTTTACTGGAATGGATTTGATCCAATCTTCGCGCAATTGCCCGTTTTCTACCGTGTATACCAATACTCCTTTTTCGTCAAGTGTTACGCAGAGGCAGCGCAAACCATGGTGGAGGCAATGCCGGGCAAAATCTGGAATTTCATGCCGTTCGATGCGTCTTTCTCCATTCAGCTCTTCCATTTGGTATTCCTTTTTGAACCAACTGCAACCCGCCTCTTCGAGGTTCATTTTCAACACATCGAGGTAAGGCAACCATTGATCGCGGGTCACCCACAGTTTCATGAAACGATCCCCTTGGTGCGACAACCCATTGGTAGGGCCATGCGCATCAAACACCACTGTTGCTTTAGAATATTCCTTGATGAACTTGATTGTTTCCAGCGGCACTTCATAGTCCGTCACTGGCACACATACAAACACATCTGCATCCAATACCGCTTTCACATCGTTTGGTAAAATGGGCGACATGGCCGATGTCTGCTTCTCCAGGCGGTTGTTTTGGTCCACAAACCGCAATTGAATCACGTCTCCACTGTCGAATTCGTTGCTGATGTGCTCAGTATTGATGTTGGGATATGCTTTAAAAATTTCGAGTATTGGTTCAGTATCGCTCTTGCGGATATGGGTGACAGGAACGATTTCACCTTTACCATTCATCAGGTTGGCTAAAGCAATTGCGGTGTGGGTAACACAACCGTATTTTTCAATGGTTTCACCACGGTGTGAGATAATTGTATCGCGCGGTATAGGGCCCAAAACGGCCACTTTATTGTGCTGCATGGTTGATCGGCTTTACGCTTTGAAAATCAATACTCAAAAAATACCTGGCGAGTAAATTTAGGTTGGGCATAGGGCCTGTAAAATAATGGATAATGAGCCAGTAGGCCATGCGGTCGCCAGGAGCAAATTCGTTGGGAAAAGGCGAGGGGCTCCGCTCACGGAGAGGTACAAACGGGTATGCTCCTTTGTGAAAATAAAGAGCCGGACAAGTGCTTATTGATAGCATATTGTACTTTGGACACTAAGCTATGCAAAAGCATTGAATTAATGAAGCACAACGAAGGCAGAAGAAGCCCCATCGTTTTAGCTTTCGTAGCCCAATCAATGGATTTTTGAAGACCCTGTTGCGGTAGCTAAGCCTGATAAAAGACGCACTTTCTTAGGATAAATGAACCGGATCAATTTAGGTAGATGCCTTTCGAAGCTTTACCTGGCCGGAGCTCGTATGCACCCAAGCGGTAAACGAACGGCTTAGGGTTATCTTGCCAGCTTCACTTACGTTGACGAACTCGAGCAAACAGTGCACCTTGCCATCCAATTCGCTTTCGATATTGATCTTTATAAATGCGGGTTGATGATGAAAAAAAAGCACCTTGTTAGGCCACACAAATACGGTATGAGTTGGTGTAGAAAACTCGATTCGTTCCCCACCAACTAAATGTGGGGATGGTGCATTGAAATAGATTTTACCGGGAGTGGCTGCTAAATAATTAGAGCAATGCTTAAGGAAACGGGTATCAGCCGTTAGGATTTCTACGGTGCTTTTTAGCAAAACATTCCCAAGGACAAATTGGGGAGCCGCAACAAGAAGTGTAAAGGAAAAAACCAGTAGGAGTCGAGTCATTCTGCAAAAGGAGCAACTTTCTTGCCGAAATCAGTAAGGTGCTTTGTGCCTCCGTAAACAATAGGTTAGCCTATTGTTTGATGAGCTTCCGCTGATAAGTAGGGGTCGTAAAAGTGTAGACCCCCGGAGTTAGGTTTTGAAGCGAAACCGTCATCCGGTTAACCGATAGTGGAGTAGGAGAGATCATCAAAGTCATTTCCTGGCCCATGGCATTGAAAACCCGTAACTGTTTTAATTCTGCGGCACTGCTTTCTACCAAAACATAGTCAGTAGTTGGATTGGGATATACCAGTAGGGGAATGTTAGCCTCCTCTTCCAGGTTGATCACCCGGGTGGGTGAAATGCTTTGAGTTCCATCATAGTCAGTTTGAATGAGCCGATAGTAGGTAAGCCCTTGATATGGAGCTGCATCAATGGCGTTGTATTGCAATACTTTATTGGAATTGCCGGCACCAGGTACCAGGGCTACTGGGTCCCATTTTTGGCCGTCAACCGATTTTTCTACTTCAAAAAAGTCGTTGTTGATTTCGGTAGCGGTCAGCCACATCAGGCTTACGATATCGCCTTCCAGAACGGCGACAAATGAAAGCAGTTCTACCGGTAGCGGACCGCCCGGGGTAGTCACCACCCCATCGCTATTGGTGGTGCCTCCTCCAGGATTGGCCAGACCACAGGTATAGCAATTGGCGCCACCAACTCCCCAGTTGGTAGTCGCGGTCACGTTGTTTCCGGGTACGGTATTGGCATAAATGATTGTGCCCATTCCGCCACCACCACCGCCACCATGAATGTTCCCATGGGCTACATTGCCACCGTTTCCACCACTGGCCTCAACGTTGAGTGAACAGCTGGTAGGAACGTTCCAATTGTTTGCTTCAAATACGATAGACCCACCTGCGCCTCCACCGCTGTTGCCGTCTTGAGGTGATCCACTGGTTACTGAATGGCCACTGGCTGAGATACCGATACCACTGCATCCACCAGATGAGGTTCTGATCTCATCCGCTTTTATTAAGATAATGCCACCACCATTGGCAGCAGCCTGCGCTCCGGCATTATTGCCCTCACCAGCGCCTCCGCCTCCACCCATGAATACCCTATTGGCCGAAATGTAGGTGGAAAGATCAATGCCTCCTATACCTCCGGCAGAAGGGCTACAGTTGGGCCACCCCGGGCCTCCTTCACCACCAATGGTGAAATTGCTGCCGCCACCGCCACCTCCATTGTGACTTCCGCCACCGCCACCGCCATTCAAGAGGTGCCCTTGGCCGGCCGCATGAGAAGAGTCGGTATAGCGAAAAATTCCTTCGCCCTTGTCGCCTTGGTTGGCCCCGGTTGGCACCCGGTAATTGGTGGCACCGATACAGCCCAGGCTGCCGTTGCCATTGGCGGCTGCGCCACGAAAGCCCAAGCCGTCAACGTTCATATTGTGGGCTATGGTTAAGGTGCCCGCTACAGAAAAGGCCAAAACACCACCAATGTTACCGTCCCAGGCCAATGCAGTTAAGTCGCTGGTAGTGGTGTAATCCGGACTTCCCAACTCAGGATAGGTAATGATTTGCACTTGTGTATTCACTCCTATTTTGTAAGGATTGGCCAAACTTCCAGATACCGTGATGGTAGTAGGTAAGCCTCCGGATTCAGTATGGGAAGCAATGGTGACCCTTTCAAAAAGTCCGGCCGATCGAATGGTACCCAAATTTCCAAAAGAGGCATTATTTCCGGTATTAGTACCAATTACGCTGTCCTGCATTTGCATGATGATGAGTTCTTCACCGTCTTCGAAGGTGTCGCCCATTTCATTGACGTTACTTAAAGTCAGTACACTTCCTGAAATTCCGGTTACGGTAGCGTATCCATTAATAACGGTTTGTCCTTGAACCGTTAGCCCTGCCAGTAAACAAATGGCAATAGTAAAAATTGGCTTTAGCAAGTGAGGCATGGTGGCCAAAGAGATTAAATTAAAATTTGAGTAGTTCGTTTGATAGTTTCCAACGGGGGAGAGAAACGATGAGTTACGTCAACTTTATGACAATTCTTACACTTAAAGAACCTCTTAGTTTATGGCGTCTGGATGGACTTAAATCAAGCTTTAGTGCTGATTAAGGACAGAAAAGGTTTACCCGCAATAGAAAGAATTTCAGGTAAAAGGAAAGGGGGATTCGGCCTGAAATATGATGCGATTTCGTATTTAGAAAACAACCTTACCTCATCGGTCGGTGAGCGACTTTGCGATGAATTGGTATTTGCGGTTCGTTTCTACCAAACTTGGGAGTTGGAACGCTTAAGAACCGGATTGCTGAGTGCCGGATTGTAGGGGTACCCCTTAGTGATATAGAAGGTAGTAGTCTTCGCTTGTTATCAGCTTTCAACGCTGATTCTATCAAATGACTTAGTTCCAAAACCAGTCATATTTGCCTTCTCCAAGGCGTCCTTCAACCGTTCACTGATCAGGGGGATGTAAAATTGATCCGTGATCTCGATGAGGTCAAAATTTTTCGTTTCAGGACGGAAAACAGCTTCTTTTAAAAGAAGGCCTTTCTCAAAATTCAATCCTTTTTTTAGTGCCTTTAAATCGGATGGAGAACCAAACGAATGGCTTTGTATCACCTTATAGCCTACTTTTCGAATTTCATTTACTTGTGACGCTTCTGCGTTGAGGTAGTGCCACATATCGAAAATGAAATGAAACCAATAGTAGGGTAGTGCCTCTTCGTTTTGAAACACCTTCACGGGGTAGGCTTTGAAGGGAGGCATTCGGTGGCTTTCTAAAATCGAAAGAAATGCCTCGTCAACCAGAAAACCAAAAGATAAAGGCGACCGATTGATGAAGTTAGTCGGTTGAGCTTTTTTTGAAAGGTTGATTTCAAAAAGGGGGTCGAAATCGGGAAACTCGTCCCAGAACACTTGGGTGAAAGAATGAGCAACAGTTGGATTGAATGCTAAACGGCCTTCGGTTTGCGGATAGTTTCCAATGGTTTTCGGATCATCCGATGCACTGATGGTGTAGTAGTTCATCGTTTAAATATATCACCATTGATGCATGCTTGCTAAGCTTGAAGTGAAAAAGCCACCAATATCCCCTCTTCAATTACAGAATAGTCACCACTTATTCCAAAAGTTGTAATAAGGATAAAACTGAGGCGGGTGCCCAAGAGCGGAGAGAGTAGGTGACTAACAATTCCTTTTTTATTGGTTTAATGGAGAAATTTATTATTCATCTTCCGGCTGTAAACCATTTATAAAAGACTCAAAGGAGGGCGCCACAAATTCCATTGTTTCTTTTTCTCCACTATCAAACTTGTTTACCCAGACTTGACCATAAGTATCATTATTGATAGAAACATTAAAATCCCATCCACCGGAATCAATGGCAAAAGGGATAAAGCCGAGAATATTAGCTTCTTGATGGCCTTCCAGGATAGCTTCTATCGAGGCTAATCCATCTTTCTTTCGAAGAAATAATATTTTGTTTACTTCAAACAAATTTGATCCTTCTCCATAATAGGACTCATCCTCGTCTAAATAAAGCCCTTCATAAATCAATAAAAATTCAGACAGTTCGGAAGGCAACTTAATACTGTAAGCTTCTTCGAAAGCATTGATATCTCCAGCAGACTTTACCAACTTATTGTCTTTATTTACCGTGAGGTTTCTCATCATTTACCGTGCGTAAATAAGCCATTGGGAGCTTTTGACGAATTACCATAAAAGCTTTCTGTTGTGCAACTGATCCACTTTGTGCCATTCCAGGAATTCTTATAAGAGGTAGTTGTCGAAATTGAGTTTCTACTTTTATTATTAATGTAATTCATACATGCCATCAAATAGAAGTAGCTCTTTGTGTCCTGTAAGGTTAGCTGATTCTATTGTTTTTTTGAGTCGCTCACTTATAAACAGCTCTCCGTCATAAGGGTGTTTAAAAAGGTCAAACTCTTCAATTATTTTGATATCAATAGGATATAGCTCATCGTTGTAGTTCTCATGGTTGTTGATCTTAACCTCTTTATCCGATAGTTGATTTTCAAAAACTGTCACAGAGTAATCGACTATTTCTTTAGATTCTAAAATTTGCAGAAAATAGTACTTCTTCAAGGTTTCCTTACTCTGTATTAAAATCGGGTGAAACCTGTGAGAAGTAAATTTATATCCACCTTGAAGCGCTTCTTCGAATATTTTTTTAGCTTGATCGGAAACAACAATTCCACTTGTGGAATTAAAATGACTTATGGTGCAAAAGTCAGTGTCGATGAACCCGTCATTGAATTTAAAAAAGTCAAATTCAATTTCCGTATCCCATAATGCATCTAAATTTAAATTGTGAACATACCCTTCCTTCGAGTAATCGGATAGTGTTATTTGAGGATAACAACCATTTTGTGCTGTTTCAGCAGATGCTTCTAAAGTATAATACATGTTTATCCGTTTAGTGCTTGAAGATAAAGTTTTCTTGTTTCTCTGTAAAAAGCTTTAGGGTTTATTTGCTCCTTAAAGAGGTCATCAATTTTTGTGGACTTGCCAGGTCCAGAGATGTTGTCAATCATTTTGGAAAGTTTCTTATTGAAGACATCTAACCAAAGCTCCGGTTTATAACGGTCGCCTCTAAATTCTCTTCTAAAATTGTCATGTAGTTTGGAAACTTCTTGTGTGTAATTCGGATGACTGGCATGAGTACCTTGAGAAACAGGGTTCCCATTCACATCATGTGTAGGGTTTTTAGAGCTATATGGTTCAACATTTGACCCCGTTTTATTTATGTCGTAACCATTTTCAACAGCATCTTGTACAGTTTTATTGCGTCCTAATAATTCTATTGGTGTGGGATGGTGTGCTTGTTGTCCATCGGGTGTATTTAGATTTTGTCTTAGCTTTTGACGGTTGTCGTAGGCTGCTTTTCTTTCCGCTGATGCAGTTTCATACCAATCTGGTTTTTTATTTGGAGTTACATTTGGGTCTCTAAAATGTCCTGTTTCTGTAAGAGTTTTACCTGAATCAAATTGGGCTATTGCAGTTTCTATCGACCTAACTCCATTAGGGTTTTTAGCATTGTATTCCATTAAGTTTTTGGCCATACTTTCATCTATTTCGCCCTTTCTTAATTTTGCTAAAATTTCTTCATGGAATTTTCTTTGCCGAGATGTTGTGTATTGATTAGTGTATTTCTTTGCATCAAAAGTTACATTGCTCTCTCCTTCAACTTCGTTAGCCTTGGAGCCTGTTTCATCTCCTTCAAAGCTATTGTTCTCAGGTTCTCCTTTATCAGGAATATCTTCGCCTTTTTTGTTGTTCAACTCTGGTTGATCAGTTCTGTTGGGTTGCTGGATGTCTGCGTCACTTGTACTACCAGATTGTCGCCCTCGAGTGGCAGCATCGGCAATTTCATCCACAGCGCCAGCTTGTTCTGCCCTCACAATGTCATCGTCTAACTGCTTCAGGAAATCCGAGACATAATCAAAAGTCTTTTTAGACAAATTCTTCAGCTTGGGCAAGGCTGTTTTAAGCATCTTAGCCATGGATTTGGCCAGTGCCGGCATTTGGTAAATGAACAGGCCCATACCCACCAGATTGACGAAGAAATCGATCGTATCCCAATACTTGAGAAAGGTCGGCCCCCAGTCGGTAGCTTCGATCTTGTCGCGGAAATCGTTGACCAAAGTGGTTGCCACACTCCAAACGGTAAAAGCTACATCTGCAACAAATAGAAATCCAGTTCCCGGAGCAAGAATACTCAGTGCGACACCAAGAATGATCACCCCGGCATCGATCCATTTAGACAGTTGTCGGTCCCATTGCTGGTCTTCCACCATTTCCAGCGCAATGGCCGGCATAAAAACCGGCATGGTAGTGACCGATTGGTATTCATCTGGAACCAACACTTCAAGGGCAACGATGTCAAACGGCTTAAAGGTGCCGCTCTTGGTGTACTGACCTAAATTATCAAACCAGGCAAGTCCTGGAAATAACTCTAATGGAGTATAGTCTGAGGATACTTTTACGTGTACCTGGCCATCTTTTAGCTCGATGTCATAAGAGTGGGTGATGTCGGCAAATTGGCGAAACAGGCCTGGAGAAGCGTAGGGAAAAAGGTGAGTACCGTTGCCAAACCGATGTGGTTCATCTGCTTTGCCAAAAACCTGAAGGATAGAATTGATTTGCCGCTGCGATTCTTCATGGCCCAATGCTTGAAAAGAAAGTTTAAGTGAAAATGTCATCCACTCGGCAGCATAATCCTCTAAGAAGTTGTTCAGGTTGGTGTATAGTTGGTATTCTTTCTCTTTTACCCGGTCCAACAATGCTTCCATATCACCATCTGGCGTGGTCATCAACAATTGGAGTACGGCCAATTGAGCCGCTTTTCTTGTATTGTCTTCGATCAAGATGGCATGGATCAATGCCATGCGTTGCTCAAAGGTGAGCAATTGATAATCTGGTGGATCAAATTGCTTCACGTAGAGGTAAAGCGGAAAAGCATTGTCTACATCACCTCCACTGTTGAACTGCTCTAAAATATTTTGGGCAATGATATTGGCGTTACTGAAGTTTTCTGCCGATGTTTTTCGGTAACGCTCCACCGCTTTTGCATAATCTTCTACGGAGCTAAAATCCATTGCCTTCTCATCCACTATGCTGTGGAATTGGGGATGGAGCTCGTCATAGGTGAAGTGTTTCTCACCTTCTGCCACGTAGTACTGCGCCCTTTCGGGAGGCATTTCTTGTAGCTCATCAGCAATAGCGAAGTGGTATTTTGCATCTTCACCCGTAAGCTCACGCCAGTGGTTTTCCAGGTAGACAGCTGCTGAACCATCATACTTTTTAATTTTTTCCTGGTGCCTCCGCATGGCTTCTTCTTTGGCAGAAGGAATTCCAAAGCGATCAGGATCTGCCTCTTTCGGCTGTGGCCCCAACTGGTATTCAACCATTACTTGATCCGCAATCTGCCAATACAAATCAATGTCTCTTCTTTGGGCCTGGTTATTTTCATCCACTACCTTGGTTGATTCTGCATTGGCAGAGAAAATATCATCAACCCGGCCCCAGATTTCTTTTTTTTGTTCTCCAGTTAAGGCCAGGAACAGGGCTTTCCGTTCTTCTGCACCATCTTTTTTTCCTGTTACCAAATCATAGTGAACACCGGTGTAGCGCTCTACAGTAGCTACATTCCACCGAAACCGGTAGGGATCGTTACCATCGCCTTGGTAGTAAGACCATCCGCTTTTCCACCGGATACGCCCGTGGAGCGATTCCAAATCATCGAAGATGTAGGTTGCCTCTTGTTTATCTACCTCAAAACAATGCATGATCACATAAATCTGTGAATCGCGATAGCCCATCGGATAGCCTGGGCGTGGCACCACAAAAGCTATTTTGGGGGCTGGCGTATCGTCAATAGGATGATTTCTAAAGTTGTTTTGATTGTGTTTTGAGGCCGAATCGGTAGTAGAGTTTTGACTACCTCCGGTCATGGCCTTTTTTTCACCTTCCAGGCGATCGTGGTCATCGTCTGGAAAAGCGGGTAGTGTCAATGTGGCGAATTCAAATCCCATGTAGCAGCAGTTTTTTAGGGAGCCAACACTTACCCATTGAACCAAAAGCTTTTTCCCGCGTGTCTCAAGGGGAATTGGCTGCAACAACTAACCGGTAAGCCAAGGCATTAAAGGCTAAATGAGCAAGTTTTAAGGTTCATTTTAAGTGGTCAAACAGAGCAATTGCATAGCATTGATCCGTAGGCAGTGGTAGCTTATCAAACCTTTAAAATAACCGACAAATGAGTAGGACGCTACTAAGAGTTTACCACCGGACAGCCTGAACCATTACCGGGAGGTTTGGGTTTGTTAACGGGAAAGAAAAAGGTTGTTTAGCTGGTTCGTTTACCGAGCAATAAACTAGCTACGAAAAGCATCCAATCGGTATACTGGCAATCAATACAACACTACTTGCTGGTGATCTACTCCAAATTCAGGTTGTGTTTCTACCAAATACATCCCGCGGGCTTCACCACTGAAGCGGAATAGTGTCTGTGGGTGTTGATTGGGAGTCGGTTTGGTGCTGCTAAAAACCTGTCGGCCGGAGAGGTCATAAATACGCACCTGTACGGTTGCAATTGACAGCAACGACCGTATTAGAAACATGAGATACATGGGCCAGGTATTTTTACCGTCTCTTCTTTTACACATTTGTAGGAACTAATACCGGCAGTGTAAGTAAGTCTATAGGTGCCAGCATTTAGATAAGAAAGGTGGCGGTTAGTGGCTCCGTTGAACCATTCAAACGATGCTTGTTGGTGTTGTATTACCGCTACCGTTTGAATTGTGCCATCGGTAGCACCCAAGCTTGAAACAGAACAGGCTACCTAAAAACAAACCAGGGGCACTTGCTACGTAGGCCCCTGGTTTGTTTCGCTCTCACCCGACTACGTCGGATGGTAATAATCATGTCATTAAAAAGTGTTCTTCATTGGCATATTTGGTTTTGGGTGAATACAATCTATGTTCGTTGCTGAATCTCAAATTATTAAGGTCAAAAGACCGGGCAAGGCAGGCGTTTCCTTTTGAATTTGCGCTGCCATTGTTTTCGCACCGGATGCACGTAGCGCAGGCTGAGTTCGTGTGCCCCACGCGATCCGGCAAAAGGCAAAAAAGTGAAATCGTAGCTGTAGCCAATGCGCAGTTTTTCCAGGCTGAGTCCAAAAAGGCCTACCAAACCAATGTTGTGGCGGTACCAGGCCCCAAAGCTCAAATGCTCGTTTTCGGCGTACCATCCTACATTGAGAAAGGTAAACGGCCCTTGCTGTTGCCAAACCACATTGGGCATCCAGTACCAACCCTTTGGGTCATCATCGCTAAACGAAAACCGACCCGAAAGGTGAGAGGTCCATTTGCGCAAGGGTGTTCCATTGGTGGTGGTGGCATCGTTTGTTGCCGGTACCAGGTGTTGGCCACTCCAACCGATGAGCCATCGGGTTGAATGCAACAAACCACCTACCGACCAATCGGGATACACCACCGACCAACCTGCTCGGTTTTCTGCCGAGGAATAAATAGAGCCATAATATGGATCAAGCTGATCAGCATAAGTGAGCTGAGAAGGGTCCAATGACTGCGTCACCAAATCGCCATTCATGCCCAGGTGAAACCACCAATCTTCGCCCAGCTGCACCCCTTTGGCAAATCCTAAACGTATCGTAGATCGTTGCAGCGCTCTTTTGGCGTGGCTGTCGTGTACCACCTTGCTCATCCAGCCGGCACCCCAGCGTTGTATGGGGCCTTGGGCCGCTGCCACCTGTGTTCGGTAAGCTTTGCGCAGTGCAGGCCACTGGTCGCGGTGCAACAGCCCGAAGGCCAGGTGTAGTTTGGCCGAGGCAAAGGCAGGGTTTAACAGCACCGGAACTGCATGCCATTGGCTCAAACCTGGATCTTGGCCAAGGCACAAGGCCGGCAAGAGGAGTAAGAGCAATATGAATCCAACGAAGTGCATTTTCCGGTGCTGATTGAGGTGAGGTAAAGTCGATTGTGATCAATAGGTAAGTACGCCCAACAGCTGTGATGGATTAGAAACCGGATACCGGTTATTTCCCACGTATACTTCGTAGTGGCACTCCTCCCAAATCATTGAATTTTCGAGCTTTAGTTTTATGGTTTTTCCCGGCTTGCAGGTAAAGGCTTGTATGGCTACCTCCTGATCTAAATGGTCTTTGACCACCAGTTCTACTTTTTGCTTTTCGGGCAAATCGTGCACCAGAAAAACCTTGTCGTTGTGAAATCGCAATTGAAAGGTGATGCCATCAGGCAAGATGTAGTTGTTGGCTTCATTGGTGTGAAAGCTTCCCAGCGATTGACCGGCAAATTGGGCCACCCCGCTTTTTTCGGGCGTTTCTTCTACCGAAAGTTGCAGTGCCATTTGGCTTTTGCATTGCCGGGAATCGGTTACGGTAACCTGATAGGCTCCGGCTTTTAAATCTTTTACCTGAGCGGTTGCTTCGCCCGAACTCCAGGCATAGGTGTATGGAGCCAACCCATTGGCCACCTCCAATTGAATAGAACCGTCAGAGCTATCGGCAGCAATCGGTGTACTTAGCGAGGCCATCAGGTCCAGGGGTTTGGGACTTACGGTAAACGTCACCGGTTCGATGGCTCCGTAGTCGTTGCCTGCATACAACGTATAGTCTCCTGCGGCTAAATTTCGTAAGGTATCCACTTCATTCACCTCTTGACACACCTGCAAAATATTGCCTGAAGCATCTGCCAGTAGGTAATTCCAATTGGTGTTACCAATATCAGAAACCACCACCGTGCCGTCTTTTGAGCTGCCACACGGGGCCAATACCGTTTCTGCCTTCACCGGCAGGCTAAACACCAGGCTAAACCGGTCTTTGTCAGAAGGGTCCAACTCCAGAGTTAGTGGAAAGGTGTAAACAATTGGATAAGACTTCTGGGTTTGTAGGTCCATGAGATAGATGCGCGCATAGAAGGGGAGCGGCTCTAAAAAGTCATAGTTGAAAACGTATTTTCCACGTTTTTGTACTTCTACTTCTAATGGAATCCGTTGATCGTGCTTCAAACTGGGCAAAGCATTCACTTGCAGGGCGCTACCTTCCTCACTACGCGTAAAAATGGACAGAGGCGTGTTTTGATGGCTCAAAATATCGAGGTTGGGATCAATGGATGTACTGGCATGGTCCGAAAAACGAACAATGGCTGCTTGAGTTTGGTCCAAAGTCGGGTCGTGCAAAAGCAACTGTAAGCTCCCGTTTTGGGCCTGTATGCTTAGGCCAGAAAGGGCAAACAAAAGTAAAAGTGCAAAGCGAGTCATGTCGGTGAATTTTAAGTGTTTTGATAATGTAAAAGTAGCCGCAACCTCAGGCCTGTACGAACCGATAGAGGGGTTGGGATAACAGGCGTAAGATTTTTCCCATTTTGACCCAGAATGGTGCTTTTGAATCATTTCTGTCTTTTAGAAAGACGCATTAGGGCATAAAAAAAGAGGACCGCCCGTAGGGGCGTCCTCCTTTCACCTTTTCCACACTAAAAACTTCTATGCTGCCATTTCTTCACCTTGTGCAAACTGGACAGTAACCACTTCCAGATCTTCTTCTGTTAGCGGTTTGCTGAAAAATGCACGAATCGATTCATCTTCTTCGCTCCGCATCAGGTCTACCGGATTCGAAGAAGTGGAGAGCATGTAAATCTTCGTGTGGGCGCGAAAAGCCTCGTCGAATTTTCGATACTCCTCCAAAAATTGAAAGCCATCCATCATAGGCATGTTGATGTCCAGGAAAATGACGTTGGGAATCATCACCTTGGGGATGGTGTTAATGTTACGGGCCAGGTTGCTCAGAAACTCAAGCGCACTCCGGCTACTGGAATTGATGTGTACACGTTCGCAAAAGCCGCAGCCCAGCATCATGCGTTCGTTGATAATGTTGTCGATTGGATTGTCATCGATTAGTAAAACAGTTGGAATTTTTGATTGGTCTGCCATAATGGAAGAGGTGTTTTGGTTGTTTGTTGATTTGTGATGTTTGATTCTAATTTGGAAAGCTTTTGGGCAGGCGAAGAATGAAAGTAGATCCGATGCCCACAGTGGATTCAAATTCGATGGTACCTCCCAGGCGCTGGGCTGAAAGGTGGGTGAGGTACAACCCAAGGCCATGCCCTTGAAATTGGTCATTCCCCCTGAAAAAAGCGTTGAAAAGCTTGGCTTGTGCCGCTGACTCGATGCCAATTCCATTGTCGATGATGGTAAAGGTCCATTCCGAGGGGGTAGTGGCCACCATGATGTCCACCGTTGGGGCATTGCTGTTCGCATCGTGATACTTCACGGCGTTTTGTACCAGGTTGAGCATGCAATTTCTCAACAGGCGGTGGTCGCCATACCAGCTGGCGTCTTCCGGTAGCGAAACATTGATGTTTACATGCTTGCGCTCCAACGGTGTAGCGTCTATTATTTCAGCTATAAAGTCCTGCAGGTCTATCCAGGCCGATTGGGCTTCGATTGCCCCGGTTTTGGATACTTCCAGCAGGTCGGTCACCAGTTTTTTCAAAATGCCCGCTGCATCTGCTACCATCGTAAAATATTCGATGGCCTCTGCATCTTTAATTTGCTTTTTGGCCATGGTGCACACCCCCTGGATGGTTGAAATGCCACCTTTCATGTTGTGTGCCGTCTGATATACCAAATGCTCCGTATCAGGGCGGTTCGGGGGAGCAGACACAAGCACATTCTTATTCTGGATTTTCATCTGGGAGTTTATTTTTAGAATTGGGTATTGAGTTGTCGGTCGCTTAGGCGCAATAATTTGCCAGCTGTATTTTTGCCCCATTCAATAAAGGGAAGCACAGCTTTGGGGCCTTGGTTCAGGCGTTGAAAGTGTTGCAGTAAGTGCAGCACTTGTTCCGGAGCATTGTCTTCTACTCCGTTGATGCTGACCTTGAGGGCTTTTACCAATATCACCACATTTTCGTAGCTCAAATCTTTGTTGAGCGGCCGCACTTTTCATGAAATGGCGCGCAGTAGATTCCAGGCCAGTTCAAACCGGCTATCGTGAATGTAGCACATCGCCAAAAGCAATCGGACCTCCAACTCAAAGTGAGGATGATTTTTCAAACTCACTGAGTTGAGCAATTTGTGACAAAGCTGGGTAGCGCGGGAAACGTTGCCCGCCAGCCATTCACACACCACCATGTATTTGATCCAATTGCAATAGTTGGGCAGGTCAAATAAATCGGGTTCATCCCAGGGCACCAAAGTGTTTTCAGCTGCTAACTGATCAGCATCACCTTTGGTTTGGCGGTGTTTTAGTTCGGTGAGCAGGGTGTTGGAAACAAAGGCAAAGCTTCGGTAGCCCCACAAATCGTTTTTAAGTGCCGCCACGTCCGATAAGTATTGGTCGGCCTTTTTGTGCAGCCCTAATTGAGAATAGTATTCAAACCACAATAACGGGATCACCTTTTGCAAGTAAGAGTATTGCAGGTCTTTCGGATATTTCACAATGATGTCTTCGATCTCGCGCAGGTTGTCTTCCACCGGTTGATCATCCTTGGAAAACCCTTTCTCAGGAATGTTGAGGGCCACATTAATTTCCGCCAGATTCTTGAACACTTGGAGGTGATGCGATTGGTAAAGGCGGTGGTGGTTGTTGAGTTCTTCCTTCAGCAGTGGGATGCTCGTCAAAAACTGTGGATCTCTGGAGGCCATATACCCGGCAAGTTCTGCCACCAGGCGGGCCAGCAACTCTTCTGCCTTGTCCAAGGCCAGTGAATAAGCTACATGTTTGTTGTACAACTGATCGTAGTGGTAATATTTATCGGTGTGTTGGTGTAGCCTGCGCAAGGTGCTGTAAATACTGATCAGCTCGCGTGGTAAATCCATTTCGAGATAATCCCTCTCAAGCTTGGTTAAAATAGCCATGGCTTTGGCTCTTGGCATCTCAAAAACCACCTGTGGAATCAGTAGGCTTTGATTGGGACGTCCTTTGGGCACCTGACTCATAAACTCGATCAACAAGCCTTGTAACTTTTGGAAAAGCCGCGACTTCAAAACGTAAAAGGCATTTTGATTGAGCCCAAGGGTTTGCATGAGTTTTCCCTCATTGAGCGCACCACTTCTGTAAAAGTGGAGTAGTTGTAAAAACTTGTGCGCCTTTCCGGAGGACAATTGCTTTTCGGCAAAGCTGAACTCTTCAGCAGTCAACTGGCGAACGAATGTATCGATGTGTAGCATATTCGTTTTTTAAACCTCCGATAGAGGTTGTTTCTGATATCAGGGGCGGGCGATATCGATGGATAACTCACCCGGACCAGCTTGATCAATCGGTACCCAAATTCCCTGTTCGTTGAGAAATTCGATGCGATAGCCTTCCACTTGGCCAGACCAAGGTTCGTAAGGCGTCCATTCTAAGTGGACTTGCTCATCGACCCATTCGCCTTTGAGGTGCAAGGATTGACCATTATTACTTACCAGGGCAGGTAAATCGCAAGGATTATTTATTTCGATTCGATAGTCGTAGAAGTTGCGGTGTACATCAACCTCACAATCGAGAAACTCAAGTTTACTGGGCGGCAGTGCAGCGATGAATTCGAATGCACCTCCGTTGGTTGAACGGTAAACATGGTAAGCATTCACATAGGCCGAAAGTTGGACGGGGGGAGTCCATTCAGTGACTACGCAAGAATCACGCGAAACAGTAGAACGCCTGATAGTAGCAAATTGTTCACGAAAAGGGTTTTTTATCATACGAATCTGGCAAGTATCGCTCCATGCTTCATAGCCTTGTAGACCGATGTTGCGCACCTTTAGCACGTAAGAATACCTTCCAGGGCATAATACAGCGCTTTCTTTGAAAGTATTTTGGTGGGCATCGATCAAAGCAATCGATTGAAATTGTGGGTCACCTTCAGCCATTCGAAAAAGCTCATATCCTTCAATTCTACTGCTGCTGTAGGAGTTCCACTGAAGGCCCCATCCGTTGCTGTCGGCCCTGGCCGACAACTCTACCGAATTGTAAATGGGTAGTGCTTCCAAAGAAGGTTCAGGAGCACATTCGCCCGATTTACTTACCCGGAATTCATAGACCTCTTGCAGCGCATCAAGGCCAGAGGAAACCAAATGCGTATTGAAGGGATCGTTGCTGCGAAACACCGGCAAAAACGCGCTATCGCTGCGAGCAGTCCGCCAAACCTGAAAATCGGTAAAGTTGGGTTCAGAAGCTGCATCCCACAGCAAGGCTACGGTGCTATCGTCTACCACATTCACCGTGAGCACTTCTGCCACCGGTAAAGCCAGGGTGTCAAATACCTGAAAAGCCGCCGGAATACTTAATGAATCCCGGCATCCGCCACGGCCATTGGTTACCCGGAGTTGCAAGGCATAAGTACCAGCCAGATCAACCAACAAGGTAGTATCCAAACAAGTGAATTGTCCCAAAGCGCCCAGGTCCCATCGAAACGAGGCACTGTCCAATTGGCTCGATGCATTGCGCAACTCCAACAGAACCGGTAGACACGTACTGTCGGTCGTCCAGCTAAAATCGGCCTTAGGAGTTGAAAAAACTTCGATATCGCTCATGCTAAAAACCATGGAACATCCATTGATGTCGGTCGCTACCAAATGAGGTGTGAAGGTGCCAGGGCTTTGGTATTGATGCAAGGGAGCTACCTGCTGACTGCTGATGCCATCACCGAAATACCAATCGTAGCTGGTTGCATTTTGTGACAGGTTTTGAAATTGAACGTCCAAAGGATGACAACCGACCGTATCGCTAGGTTGGGCTTGCACCAGTGGGCCTTGCACCTGAATCAGTGCAGGTTTGGTTAAGGTGTCACTACATCCGTTGGAATCGGTAGCGACCAAAGTAACCGGATAGCTGCCGGGAGTAGCGTAGAGGTGTTGTGGTTGCGCCTGCGTAGAGTAGGTGCCATTGCCCAAATCCCAATTGAAGCCAACCGCCTTTGTACTGGTGCTCTGAAAGCTCACTTGCAGTGGTGCACATCCGGGCACATAGGTTTCTGAAAAACTGGCTTCGAGTCCCTGAACGAACACCGGAGCAGCCAACTGCACCGTATCCCAGCATCCTGCGGGAGAAGGTGTTGCAAAGCGCACCGTGTAACTTCCGGTATCCTGATAAGTGTACATCGGATTGTTGGTGTTGCTCGTCATTCCATTTCCGTAGTCCCACCATTGAGGCAGGTTGGTGGCTACCGAATTGCTAAACTGAATGGGTAAAGGGCGACAACCCGACCAGGCGGAGGCATTGGCCTGCGCTTGAAAAACGTTGAGTGGCGGAAGGTTCACCGTGTCTGTACAACCATTGGTGTCTACCACTGCAAAACGCGGAGCGGTCGTTGGTATCCCCTGGTATTGGTGCATTGGGGACGGTAGGTTGGAAGTAGTACTATCGCCAAAATCCCACCAACAGGAACTACCTGCGGAGGCACTGGATTGAAATTGAGCATGGATAGGCAAACAATCTTGATTTTGCAGGTAAATGCCCAAGGCGTTAGCAGTTAACACCTGTACGGTGTCCATTAACTGCACCGTATCGGAGCAAAAGTTGCGGGTGGCAATGAGGGTAATGTCATAGCTGCCGGGCACGGTGTACGTAGCGCTTGGCGAATGGACCAGCGAAGTATCGCCATTGCCAAAAGCCCAGAGGTATTGACTGGCCAGCGAACTCTGATTTTGTAATTGTACCACTATCGAATCGCAGCCGGTGGTAGCACTGGTAAAGGAAAAATTAGCTTCGGGCCGATGAACAACAACAGGTTGCGGCAAACTATACTGAGCAGCACAACCGTTACTGTCGGTTACCGACACGGTAATGGCAAAACTACCCGGCATTCCAAATGCATGTTGGGGCAACGGAAGGTTTGAAAAGGAACCATCACCAAAATCCCAATTGTAAGTAGTGTAACCAATCAGGTTGTGTTGAATGCCGAATGAATCGTTGCTACATACTTCCAAGGGGTAATAAAAACTTGGATTGGGCGTGCCGACGGATACAAAACGCGAAAAATGATCGTAACATCCCAGGCTATCCTGAACCGTGAGTTTCACGCGGAAATTTCCTGTTCCAAAAGATTGAATAGGGTTGGGAATGGTATCGCTAAGACCATTTCCGAAATCCCATAAATGGTCAACGGCCCGCTGAGACGAGTCGGTAAATGTCGCCCAACCTCCATTGCAGGATGGGTTGGTGCTCAAGGTATAATATGCCTCCGGTGCAGATATCTGTATGAGCTGCGGCCAATGAAGCGTATCCCATTGTCCCAATACGTTGCGGTGACGCAACATAACATCATAGATTCCAGGTGATGTGTAGCTATGAGCGGTGTGCGCCAAGGAAGAACTGTCGCCGTCTCCAAAATACCATCGGTAGCTGATAGCGGTGTCCACCGGATTGGTAAAATGCATGGTAAAAGGGCCGCATCCGATCAAAGGTTGCGGAACAAAATTGGTGAGGGAGGTAATATTGCTGGTGCCATTGGAAGGCGGGCCAGTACTGGTTTGACAAGGCGGGAAAAACAAGGGAAATAAACTGGTTTCGTCTGTGCATCCCAAACTGTCGCTTACCTTCAGTTTTACGGTATAAATACCAGCATTTGCATAGGTATGGGTTGGATTGGGCAGCGAAGAAGTATCTCCATCTCCAAATTCCCATATTTGAGAAACCGCTCCGGGACTTTGGTTGGAAAATACGCCCAACATGTTGGGACATACGATTTTTGAATGGTTGAGCTTCGCCTCCAAAGCGGATACTACCACGGTTTGATAGGGAATTGAAAGCGCACAACCTTGTGCGGTTGAAGTTTGCAGTTGCACATGGTAAGTGCCGGGAGCCTGAAAGTGATGAACGGGCTGTGCAGCATTGGAGGTATCACCGTCGTCAAAATCCCAGGTCCAAGGGCCCAAGCCCACCACCGTAGCATCAAAACCTACATTGCCTGGATGGCAAAGCACCTCATCGGGCAAACTCGAAAACTGCAGGGAAGGTGCGGCCAAACGAAAAAAGGCGGTTTGAGTCAAAGTATCGGTGCAACCCAGAGGTGAAGTAACCACCATGGTAACATCATAGTTGCCATTGTTGGCGTATTGCACCACCGGATGTTTTTGATTGGAAAATTGACCGTTGCCCAAATCCCACCAATAGCTGGGAGCATTCACCAGCGCATTGATGGTACCCTGAAAAGGCGCACAACCAGTGTCTTGCCCGGTTGAAAAATTGGCTTGAATGGATTGTACCGAAACCGCTCCCGCGATGGAGAGGGTATCTTTGCAACCGTTGGAGCCTTCTACCCGCAAGGTTACCGTATGATTGCCCGGCGTGTTGAACACAAAAGAAGGGGTAAGGCCAGTAGCGGTTCCTAAAGTGTCAAAAGTCCAGGAGTGGTTCATCGCCAACTGCGAACTGTCGGAAAAGGTAACGGCCAATGGACTGCAACCGCTGGCATTGGAAAGCCCAAAATGGGCAGTAGGTTTGGTGTGAGCCACCAGGTTGAAAGGCAAAGTATCCACCGCAAGGCATTGGTTGGAATCGGTAAGTGCAACCACCACGGTATAAGATCCAGGGTTGGTGTAGGTTTTTGTTGGCTCTGCCGCACTACCAGTAGTGCCATCGCCAAAATTGAAGTTAACCGAAGCTACCGGCGGGTGCTGAAAGGTGGTGGTAAAGGGTGCGCAGCCCGCGGAATCGCTCACCGTAGTTTGTGGTTGAAATGCGGGATATATCGTAACCGAAAGGGTATCGCTCCGGCTGCAGCCCGCCAAATTGGTACCAGTTACGGCCACGGGATAAACGCCGGTTGAGCCGAAAGCTTGGGTCCACTGAGAAGAACCGTTTTGTGAAGTAGTACCAAGGTGCCACTGATAGCTATTTAAGGTAGAATCGGAGACATTGAATTGAAACCCATAATTGGCCTGACAACTAAACGAGGTGTCGACCGTTAAATCAACTGCAGGAGCTGCGCTTACAACAACTGGTGCTGAAGCCGTGGCCAATTGCGAACAGCCTGCAGCAGAGGTTACCAACAAAGCGATGGTATAGCTCCCGGCACTGTCGTAAGCATAGGTGGGGAATTCATCGGTAGAAAAAGTACCGTCTCCCAAATCCCACAAATAAGTGCTGCCTCCGGTAGCCGTATGGGCCAACGAAAAGCTATCGCCACTGCAAACGGAGGAAAGACTGGAAAAACTTACCGTAGGGGAAGGGTGCACCATAATGAGGTTGCTCGCCACCAAGGTGTCGGTTTGCTGACCGTTTACCGCCACCAGCGCAACGGTATAGTTGCCGGGTGTAGCGTAGAGGTGAACCGGATTGAGTTGCGTGGAGGTGTTGCCATCGCCAAAGGTCCAATAGTAGGTTTGACCATTGGTGGAGGTATTGGTAAAATTTACAGCAAGTGGGCCGCAGCCACTGGTAGCATTAGTAGAGAAATTAGCTACCGGAGCTTGTGCGCTCAAAAGGCTGCCGCAACCACTTGCCATAAATAACCCAACAATCCAGGCCTTGTATAAGAATTGAAACATGGTTAAATAGCGTTTTCGCGATGAAGCATCACCGTTCCCCGGCGAACCATGCGCGGAGTACCATGTCCTGATGCAATAATTTCGTAGATGTAGCTGCCAGTAGGCACCTCACGGCCTTGATACCGTCCGTTCCAGGTGTCGCCGGCATTTGGAGATTCATAAAGCAACTCGCCCCAGCGGTTGAAAATGCGGAGGTAAAACCGGTTGACGCCTTGTCCTACCGGACCAAACTCATCGTTTAAACCATCGCCGTCGGGCGTAAAGGCATTGGGAACGAAAAGCCGCAAGGGAAGTGCTAAAGTGACCGAGTTGGAAACACTTTCGATACCGGGTTGAGTAGGGTGGAGGGCCACTACACGGTATTGAAGCTGATCGGTGGAGATGGAGGATTGTCCGAAGAGTAAACCTGTGTGCAGGCACACGAAAATCGTTGTAAGAAGGTAGAGAGAAAGTTTCATAAGCATCAACGTCAAAAGGTTGATACAAATGTGGCACCTCTCTTCCCCAGTACCGCTCCAACCAAGGGCTTCAGCTTGCAACAAGAAGAAAAAGGGCGGTTTTGGTATCGCTAAACCCTGTAGGAGAAGATAAAGGCCATTTCTTTTTCTACAGGTGGCCTTTTTTCATGATAGAAATCGGCAGTTTGTGGCGTATTTCCCTAAGTTTAGCGGTTGTCCTTACAAGCCGTAACTGGCTGATCCTATCAATTACCGTTCTACCGGTAGTACCATGGATACAATGGTTCCTTCGCCCTTCTCGCTTTCCAGGTGAATGGTGCCGTTCATTTTCTCGGTAATTAGTTTGGAAAGGTACAGTCCAAAGCCTGGACCTGTACTGTGCATGTCTCCTTTGAAAAACAGTTTAAAAACATGGGGAAGCAAACGCTTGGGGATGCCAATACCTTTGTCGGAAATGGTGATCCAAATGCTACTGTCTTTCTCTTCAATCACTACAAGAACCGGCTCGATGGTCTTAGAGCGTTGATACAACAGTGCGTTTTCCAATAAATGAGCCACCAGTTGCGTCAATAAGCCGATGTCTAATACCACCTTTGGTACAGTGGTCTCAATTTTCTAAATGATCGATTCTCTTTTGTAGTTGGGCTTGTCTACCAACAATTTGGTGACACCAAAAGGCAGGCGCTGCAAATCACAACGGTGATTACTCAATTGATATTGATGCAGGTGTGAGATGGCTTGAAAATTAGTGAGCAGCTGCTTTTGCCGGTCGAGGTTGGTTGCCATAAGCTCTACCAAATCGGCTACGCCATCGCATTTGGTAGCTTTTACTGCATTGAGCAGGCCTTCGAAGGTAGAAACCGGAGCTTTTAAATCGTGCGAAAGGCGGTACAAGAGATTTTCCAGATCCGCTTGTTTCACCGCGAGTTCCAGATCTGCACGCTTGCGCAACGTAATGTCGTGAAAGACCAGGACCTGCGAATGGTTGAAATGAAACGACTGGCTCACCGTGAACTGCAAATGCTGCTTTCGTTTTGAAATCAGTTCATATTCCAGCTGTTGGAAACGAGCTCTTGGACCAAGCAAGCGTTTCTTAGCATCTTTCCCTTGCTTTTTGGTAACGAAAACCAACTCCCACCAGTTTTCGTCCAAGAGCTCTTTGGGTTCGTATCCCAGTACCAACCTTACCACCGAATTCACAAATTCTACGGCACCAAACCGATCGATCACCAATACAATGTCTTGAATGTGATCCAGAATGCCCACGTGAAATTTTAGCTCATCACTCAGAGATTGTAGCTGGCTTTTCAAGCTGCTGCGTTCGATGGCGAAAGAGAGCGACTTCTCAATAGTCTCTGTGGTGAGTTGATCGGGGGTGAGAAAATCGTCGGCCCCTTCGTGTAGCAAGGTGATGCCAAGTGCCCGGTCGGAACTGTTGGTTAACAAGATGCAAGGAAGACTTGGAAAGAGTTGTCGAAACTTGCGATAGGTCTCCAAGCCTTTTGAATCCGGTAGATTCAAGTTGAGCATGACCGCACTGGGAATGAAATTGGCGGTACTTTCTACGGCTTCTTGTAGTGAATTGGCGGTTTGAATGAGCTTTTCTCCCCAATCTTCATCCGAAAGGCATTGGAGAATATGGTGTTGTTGGGCAACATCGGCTTCTACCAACAAAATTTTAAGAATGTGACTCATAGGTGGTGTGTAGCATGTAGAACTTTGCGCGCGCAATACTTTAAAGGCATAAATATCCCTTAGTGGTTGTTTTTTTAATACAGACTTCTCCAAGCCTTATTTTAAAGTTTCAGGGAACTCTATTGGCTGATGTGAACAAAGCAAAACGCATCTGTGCTGCTCAATGAGCAACGCAGGGAGATTCTGACTGCAGTAAAACCTGAGCTGAGATTTTAATTTTTTTTGTTATCAATGGTTACCACTCCTCCTCATTTTTGTACGGTTGCTGTGTTTAAATGCCAAATATTGTTGTTGAAGGTTACGCTTTTTACTGAGGTAAAGCAGGTAGGCATACGGTTGCGCAGTTGATGATATCCAAGGAATATTCCTACCACCCTGCATTGGAGAATATACTTTTCTTCAAGCCTGTTGCTTGTATTTAGGGTAACGTATGGTCCGACATTTCCTGCTCCTTTCCGCATGGTCTATGAACGTTCCTACCTCTTAGCCAAGATAATAAGCCCATGAGAATAGAAAGAAAATGGGTTTGGGTATCCCTTTCATTGGGGTCTTATGCAATGTTTGGGTATTGGATTGGCGCAAGGTAAGCCCCCAGGTATTCGAGCAAAGTCGGAAAGCTTGAGGGAGCGGAAAAGTAAAATCCGAAAACAATAGAAGACGGTATAGCATAGGAGTTTGGAAGCATTCACCTTTCGGCTTTTTTACATTTCCGCGATGCCTGACTCTCAAATGCCGACCACCGAAGACAAATTCTTTTTTTCTCTTTCTATTATAAATAGGTCAGAATTTTTTTTTGGAGGAAGGTCCAAACTAAGGTGCTTTCTTACATCCCATAGAAAGCCATTCGCCCTGGTTATACCCTGCCAAGGGGGCAAGATAGATTTGTGTTGTTCAGATTTTTATTCAACCACCCACAAATACTAAAAGCATGAAAACCGTTCGCTTATTTGATCTTCCAGTAGCAAGTGGGAATTTAAACGATCTGGTGCAACACATTCACCAGGCAATTCTCCACCGTCGTCAGCTTTTCCAGGTCAGTCTCAATGCCTCCAAAATCACTGCTTTACAAACCAACTCCCTGTTGGCCGATAGTGTGAAAGATGCCGATCTGCTTACCGCAGACGGTCATTCTGTAGTGTTGGCCTCCCGCCTTTTGGGGGTGCCTCTACCAGCAAGAGTACCTGGCATCGATCTTTTTCAGCAACTGATGAAATTGGCCCATCAAAAGGGCTATAAGGTCTACTTGTTAGGTGCCAAGCCGCACATTGTGGAGCAATTGGCAGCCAATTTTAAGCAGGCTTACCACCCGCAAGTAATTGCTGGTTACCACCACGGTTATTTCACGCCTGAGGAGGAAGACCACATCGTGCAGGAAATCAATCAGAGTGGGGCACAGATGCTGTTTGTGGGCATGACCTCCCCGCGAAAAGAGTTGTTTCTCAAGCGCAACCGGCAACGATTGCAACGATTGAACCTTATTATGGGTGTAGGAGGGAGCTTTGATGTGTTTGCCGGAAAGGTGCAACGGGCACCGCAATGGATGCAGCAAAATGGTTTAGAATGGTTTTTTCGTTTCATACAAGAGCCCCAGCGACTGTGGAAGCGCTACCTCACGACCAACCTGAGTTTTTTTGGGCTTACCTTTTCCCATTTCTATCACCAACAAAGCCCGGGATGGCGCAATTGGTGGGGCTTTGGCAAAGGCTATGTAGACCGGGGCAAACGCCGTATTGACTTGCTTTTGTCCTCTCTGGCCATCGTGTTGGTTTTTCCGTGGCTGTTCCCCATTCTGGCTTTGGCGGTTAAGATCAGTTCACCCGGCCCCGTATTCTTCAAGCAAGTGCGCACCGGCCGCAACGGTAAAACCTTTAACTGCTATAAGTTTCGAACCATGCGCGTAAACGGTGAAGCCGATACCCGTCAGGCACGAGCCAACGATGAACGCATTACCCGGATTGGGTATTTTCTTAGAAGGTCGTTTTTAGATGAAACACCGCAGTTGCTCAACGTATTTGGCGGCTCTATGTCCATCATTGGTCCAAGGCCGCACATGCTCAAACACACTCAAGATTATTCCCGCCTGATACCCCATTACCGTCAACGGTTGACCACCAAGCCCGGCATCACCGGGTTGGCACAAATCATGGGCTTTTTCGGCTCTACTGAGACCTTGCCTTTAATGAAGGCCCGCATCAAATACGATTTGGCTTATAACCAGCAGTTGGATCTTGAGATGGACCTGCGCATCATTGGCAATACTTTTCAGCTCATTTTTTCAGAAGGATTATCGGCTATAGGCCTCTTTAAAACCACTTCTAAGGCCGAAAAGGCAATGGAAATGCCCATTCTCATTACCGATTGGGAAGCGCGAAAGACCACCGCTCCGGTATTGAAATACGAAGCCTTGAATCAGGCATCTTAAGCCATTAAAAATTATAAAACGGTGTCCACACTACAGTTCACAACCGACCGCACCAAACACCTGTGGATCATCGCCTTGGTGGTGGTCCCGGTGGTGGTCGACTTGTTCAACGGGCTGGTGTTTTTTGCAGCTTCGACCAATCCGGGCATCGGTACGGGCTACCGGAGTTTACTGCTCTTGTTAGGTGTGCCCTTTGTTTTGCTAACTCGCCGGGCATGGTTGCGCAACTACCTGTTGTTACTAATTGCTGGTTTTGTTTGCTCCGGTGTATTTTGGGCACTTTTTGCGCATCCGTTCTCCTTCTTGCGGGAGGTGGAACAGTTTTCCCGATGCCTTTTCCCCGTCATTCTTTTGGCCATACTGTTTTATTTTGAAGACCGTTACCGTTATCCATCTAACCGACAGTTATTGCATTTTGGTGCCCTTTTTGGAACCATCATGGGCTCTTGTTTGGTCTTTTCGGGCCTCACGGGGATTGGTATCTCCACCTATGGTGAATGGAGCTATGGCGTAAAATCATTTTTCATTGCCGCCAACGATATTGGGCTGGCGTTGCTACTTACCCTGGTGGTTGCTTTTTACCGCTTGCTCGATGAGTTTTCACTTGCACGACTTTTCTCAGTAACGGTAATCGCCCTGGGACTGCTTTTCCTGGCCTCCAGAGCTGCCACATTAGGAGCTGTAGGTGTATTTGTAATCTACTTGTTTGCCAGCATTTTTTATGGTCGCCGGCAGGTACGGATGCATCCTTTGTATAAAATCTTATTGATCACCGGCCTACTCATTGTCGGAGCCATCGGCATCAAGTTAATGGCAGATTTCATTTCAAAATACCCCTATTTGATGGCCAAGTTGGAGAGCCTGCAGGAAGAAAGCCCAAGGGCACTGTTGGAGTCTGCTGCCGAACAGCGGCTCTTTACCCGTGAGTGGATATTTCAACTGTTTGGAGAAGGCACCTATTCATTTCACAAATGGGTAGAAACTTACCTCAACTCAGGAAAAACCTATACCTACGGTAAATTCGTAGAGCAAGACCTGCTCGATTTTATTGGAGGCTACGGTTGGGGGCTGGGTGGCGCTTTACTTCTGCTGCCCATTATCGTTTTTTTAAAATCGGTTTACCGCTTTTTTCAATCTCCGGGTTTGTTGCAACTCACCATTGCGCTGGGCCTGTTTTTGTTCCTTGGTCATTCCTTTTCAGCCGGCCACGCTTTGAACAGTCCCACCGTTTCTACCGTCATCATTTTGTTTTACCGGGTGGCTTTCCAGCCACAAACAACAGTGGAAACTCATGTTTAAGCATTGGAGAAAATACCTGGCATGGCTGTTTGCGGTGGTATTCATTTATGCTGTTACGCTGGCTTACCGTTCGTGGAACATTCACCGTACCAGCAACGGGGCCGTGCAGCTTGAAAACCAACAAGATCCTTTTACCTACTATGCTTTCACCTTTGGCCATGTAAAAGAAAAAGCGGCCATAGCGTTGGACAGTACATTGGTGTATACGGTAGATTACGGGCGCATCAAATCCTGGAACAACCACTCCGGGCGCTACTACAACCCCGTTACCATTGCACTAAACGCCCTTAGGGCCTGGCAAGACTTTCAATACAACCAATCTGCTCAGGGGCGGGCCATCTTTTTGGCCAATGCCCGTTGGCTGCGCGACCATCAAACCACAACCGGTAGTTGGTCAATACCTTGTAGCAATGTAGTAGAAGGGCAGGTGTTAAAAGCCAATTGGACCTCGGCCCTGAGCCAGGGTTTAGGCCTTTCGGTGTTGTGCCGGGCATGGCACTTAGAAAAAGATTCCAATTATCTATTCGTAGCCGAGAAAGCCCTCTTGCCGTTGGCAAAGAGCATTGATCTGGGAGGAGTTGCCTTCGCAACCGGTGGAGGGCTTTTTTTCGAGGAATACCCCGTGGGCCCGCAGGGGTCGCACGTTTTGAATGGCCACCTCTACACCTTGTTTGGTCTCTACGATTATTGGCAAGCCAGTCAATCTTCTTTAGCCGGCCATTTGTTTGCCATGGGCCTCAAAGGCCTCGATCAGCATTTACCAGAATTTGACGCCGGAACCTGGTCGCGTTACTCCCTTTTGGGTGAAGCTAACTGGAGAAACCATTACCATTACAGCTCGCCCTGGTATCAAAAACTACACGCCACTCAGCTTCAGGCCCTGGCCCACCTTACCGGTGAAATCCGCTACCAGCAGTATGCCGAGCGGTTTAGAAATCAACATCAAAAAAGTCCAGTAGCCTGGGGCCTGTTTCCGGCCTATGTAGCCTACACCGACCTGGTTCGCTGCCGCCAACTGCTATCCTTCTACCCCTAATGCAAGCCATGAAAACCCTGATCATTACCAACATGTATCCCTCACGGGATTTGCCCTATTCGGGTATTTTCATCCAAAACCAATACCGGTGGATGAACCGCAAAATAGCCGATAACGAAACTGTTGAGATCTTTTTCATGCGGCAGCGCCTTACCTCGTTGTGGGGCAGCATTCGAAAATACACCTTGACCTACCTGCGCTTTTTTCCCTTTTTATTTCAACCTTTCGACAACCTGCATGTGCACTACATGGGATGGCTCTTGCCTTTGGCAGTAGCCTACAAATTAGTACACCCCAAGGCACGCCTGATTCTTACCCTGCACGGTGGTGATATCAACGAAGATTTGCCCGAAAAAGGATGGCAACGCCGTTTTTTTCAGAAGTTGACACGAAGAGTAGATGTGTTGATTTCTGTCGGGCGAAGCCTCAACACCACCATTACCAGCAAGCTCAACCGACACGTAGATTACAATTTGTGTGCGGGCATTTCCAAACGCACATTTCACCCCATTCCCTACATCAGCAAACGTTACGATTTTTTATTCGTGGGCTCTTTTTTACCCATCAAAGGGCTTGATATTTTATTGCAATCTATGGACCACTACCTCAGCCGTGGTGCTCGCTACTGTTTTGTGGGCAATGGTCCTATGGAAATGGACATTCGTGAAAAGATCAACGATTACCCGGAACAAATTCAAATTTTGGGCAACCTCAACCAGGAAGAGCTCCGCGAAATCTACAATGCCAGTTATTTTCTATTGTTTCCCTCTTTGGGCGATGCTTTTGGGCTGGTGGTGACCGAAGCTATGTTTTGCGGCACTCCGGCAGTGATTTTTCGTGGAGGAGGAGCCGATGAGCAAGTAGAAGACCATCAAAATGGTTTGATTGCCCATCAAACCAACATCATGCAATGGTACATCGCCAAAGAGCGGGCCTGGATGCTCATCGGGTCACCCGAGTACCTCAAAATGGCCAAAGTCGCATCCGGTGCCAACCGGCAGTTTTCTTTGGAAAAAGTGGTGAACGAATCCCTGAAAATATACCGCCGACAAGAGCAGGAAATAGAACAAGACTACCGTGCCAACCTGATGCGGGTGGCCTAATGCCTGGAACTATGATGATATCGATGGAAAAGCGCATGAGCTATGGCTTGTACTACCTGTTGGTAGATAAGCTGCCTAACTCCCGATACGGGGCATTTTTCAACCGCATTCGCCTGTTTTTTGCCAGCCGTTTGATGGGCGTAGTGCAAGCGGGAAACGGCAGTTTCCTGGAGGAGCGGGTATACCTCGGTAGTCCTGGTCAGGTGCAAATCGGCAGTGGATGCCACATCAACGAAGGCGTATTTCTTCAAAGTGCCCGCATCGGCAACCATGTAATGATTGCTCCCGGAGTATCCCTGTTGAGCAAAACCCACCATACGGCCCGCACCGATATTCCAATGACCCAGCAAGGTGCCAGTGCCCATGCTCCGGTAGTGATTGAAAACGATGTGTGGATTGGCCGCAATGCGGTGATCATGCCGGGTGTGCACATTGCCAGTGGAGCCATTGTTGGAGCCGGTGCAGTAGTAACCCGCGATGTAAAACCTTTTGAAATAGTCGGTGGTGTGCCGGCCCGAACTTTAAAATTTAGAACGCCATGTGTGGAATAGGAGGAACCGTTAACCTGCCCTTACAAAAAGAAATTTTCTCCTTGCTGCGGCACCGGGGGCCAGATTCGCAAGGGTATACCATCACCAACGTAAACGATGAGCAGGTGATGATTGCGCACACGCGCCTCGCCATTCAAGATTTGAGTGCCAATGGTCATCAACCGATGGTAGACGACCAGGAGCGGTATGTTTTGGCTTTCAACGGCGAGATATACAACCATCTGGAATTGCGGAAAAAGCTAACCGGGGTTTCATTTAAAGGACATTCGGATACCGAAACCTTGTTTCATTTTTTGATGCGCTTCGGCACCGAAAAGCTGAACGAACTCAACGGTATTTTTGCTTTTGCCTTTCTCGATAAACAGCAGGGCACGCTTACCCTGGCACGCGATCGCTTTGGAGTAAAACCACTTTATTACTGCCAAACACGCGATAGCTTGTCGTTTGGCTCAGAACTGAAGTGGATTCTGCATACCATGCCCAGCACTTCCATCAACCGGCAAGCCCTGTACAACTTTTTGCGCTTGCGTTACTGCCCTTCGCCACAAACCTTGATGGACAATGTATATAAGGTAAGTCCGGGAGAAGTGGTGCAATGGCGCCTGACGAAGTTGCCCTTTGAAACCACCAGTTGGCTCATGAGTGAGAAAAACACCATTAATGCACCTACCAATGCCTCCAAAGCCTTGGATGCCTACGATCAGGTGCTTGGCCAGGCGGTGGAACGGCAAATGTTGGCCGATGTGCCACTGGCCTTGTTGCTTAGTGGGGGAGTAGATTCAGGCTTGTTGGCCCATTACCTCAAAGGCCACGACCCAGAAAATTTAGTGGCCTACACCGCTGGTTTTGCCAAAGCCACGGCAGCCGACGAACTGGATGAGGCCCGTGAAACGGCCCATCATTTAGGGCTGGAACACCGACCGGTAATCATGACGGTTCGCGACTTTTTTGCCACGATGCGCAAAATGGTTTCTATTGTAGAAGAGCCCCTGGGCTCATCGTCCTTGTTGCCCCTCTACTTTTTGACTCGCGCCATCAGAAGAGATGGCTATAAAGTAGCACTTAGTGGCCAGGGGGTAGACGAGCTGTGGGGCGGTTATTTTCGCTATCAGGCGCAACAGTTGATGCACTATTTACCTCCGGTGCGGCCTTCGGGGCTGGGGCTGTTGAAAAAGGTAGTGCCTGGCGAAAGCTTTCGCAGAGGTATCAATGGATGGTTGCAAACCGATCCATTCGACCGCTTGATTGAAACTTATGCAGTGTTTGACCAACCGTCACTAAATTCTTTGTTTCGAGGCGGTTTTAACCCCAACCGGCAACGCGATTTACGCACTTTGCTCGACCAACGGGCACAACAGTTCAATTTGAAGAACACCAATTCTTCAGGGTTGATGATGGGATTGGATTTGCGCATGGGGCTTGCCGACGAGTTGTTGCTCTACACCGACAAGATTTCTATGCACCATTCTATCGAAGTGCGGGTGCCCTTCTTGGATCATCGTCTGGTGCAATTGGTGGAAGCCTTGCCACAAAACCATAAACTGGGCTTAGGTAGAAGTAAGATTTTACACAAACGCCTCGCTACCCGTCACCTGCCCACCAAGATCGTACATCGAAAAAAGAAGGGCTTCAATATCCCATTAAAGGACTGGTTTCGAACCCCTGTGGCGCAAAATGTTGTGGAGGATATGTGTTCTGACCGGGGCTGGTTTGGGCAGCATTTTGATCAACGCTACGTGCGACAACTCTTTTTACAGCACCAAAGTGGTAAACACGATTTTTCGAAACAGCTCTTTTTGTTGAGCACCTTATTTTATTGGTTGGTAGAAATGGAAGTGAAGAGTGAGCATTTTTTAGTGCCGCCTGCGTGGGAGCATGCCGCATAAATGAAATGCATTGTGAAGCAGATAAGTAGAGAGACGAGGGAAAAAATGCGGGCAAGTCCCGCATTTTTTTTGCTTTCTTCCTTGGCTTGATAGCCAAGCCGGTGGGTCGCTTCGGAACGCACAAAGACCTTGGGGCAAAACATCCCCGAACATTGCGTACAGACAAAATGAGTGGGTGAAAAAAACGGGTTTCAATTGGAGAAATCTTTCGTCGAAAAGTGCTTTGGTTTTGTCATGGTTGTTTTGAAAAGAGACCATCAATAGAATTTAAGAGCCGATTGAAGGGAAAGAGGGGAGCCGCTTACTACCAAAACTTACATCGCTAAGAAGGGCGGTTTTTCCGGTTCGGTGCGGCCTTTAGTTCTTGCCACCTTAGCACCATGAAAAGGAAGATAACAGGATGGAGACTCCTGCTTCCGGTGCTCTCGCTCATCGGAATATTACTGGCCAATACCAGTTGTGTACAACGCAAACAGCTGGTCTATGCCCGGGTGAAAACCGAGGCGGGCCGGTTGGCTTCCCAAGATACACTGATGCCGGTCAATCCTTTGATCCGGCAAACCTACCGGGTTCAACCGGGCAACTACCTCATGGTGCAATTCACTTCGCGCGATGCGGCCTTTAGTGAGTTGGTCAACGGTAAAGCCATGGAGTTTCAGCAAACCGATGTAGAATCAACGGTCTATTACAAAAGCTATCCGGTCAACCACCAGGGCAACATTCATTTATACCTCTTGGGAGATTTCCAGGTATCTGGCATGACCACGGCCGAAATTGCCGCCCGGCTCGAAGCCTACTATTCCAAATATGTAAAAGACCCCTCGGTAAAGGTCCACCTGGCCAACCACCGCATTTTCGTGCTTGGTGAGGTGCGCAACCCGGGGGTGAAGTTAGTATACGACGAAAAAGTGACCATTTTTCAGGCTTTGGCCCTGGCGGGTGACCTCACCATGTTTGGCCGTAGAGACCGGGTGCGCATCATCCGCGAAAGCCCTTTGGGCATGCGCGTGATTACCGTTGACCTCAGTGCTCCGGAAACCCTTTCATCAGAGCATTATTACCTCGTTCCTGGCGACATTGTATATGTAGAACCAGCGAGGGCGAGGGCCGCTGATCAAAACCGGGGCTGGATTCAAGTATTGCTCTCAGGCCTTAGTGTAACCCTTCTGGCCATCAACATTTTATCTCAATGAATCCGCTGCAAACACCTTCCCATTCGGCCGATGGGCTCAACATCGTTTCGCTGTGGAGCCGCCTCAGGCGAAACTGGTGGTGGTTTGCCATTACCACCTGCATTGCCATAGCGGCTTCCTGGTTAATAATCCGCTACCAGGCGCCCCGTTTCGCCCTGGAATCTACCATCGTAGTACGCGACAACAACAACCGAAAAGTAGGGGCCGAAAACTTGATCGAGGGCATGGAGTTGTTCAGCTACAATACCAACCTCGAAAACGAAATGGCCATTCTCAAATCGTATCGGTTGGCCAAAGAAGCTTTGAAAAGCATTCCCTCAGCGGTGAGCTACTATTCCGAAGGCCGATTTAGAAAGCTGGAACGCTACCAAAACTTTCCTTTTCGGGTGGAGCTGGACAGCCATCACCTGCAATTGAGTGGGGTGCCGATGAAGGTAGAAATAGTGAACCGCGATTCATTTCTATTGTCGTTTGCTTGTAAGGGCTATCGCTTATACCATCCTGCCAAGGAAAAAAGTGGAGAAAAAAATAAACTCACATGGTCGTTTGCGCAGCGGTACCGATTTGGGGAATGGTGCCGCACCGACGGTTTCGCCTTTCGTTTGACGACTACCGGATTCGACTCCAAGGCCATCCGGCCGGGAGATGAACTCTCCTTTAAAATAAACGACCTCAACCAGCTGGCGCAACGCTACCGTGGGAGGGTCAACGTGTTGCCCCTCAACAAAGATGCTTCTATTGTGCGGCTGGGTATGGAAACTGAACTGGTAGAAAAGGAGGTGGCCTATTTGAACGCTTTGTCGTTTGCCTACCTCCAAAATAGCCTCGATCAAAAAAACCGGGTGGCGGCCAATACCATCACCTTCATTGGGGAACAACTCGACCATCTCAAAATAGCCCTGGTTCAAACCGAGGGACGCCTCAAAGATTTTAGAAGCACCCGCCAATACCTGGAACCGGAATACGTATCGGAGCAAACCTCCAAGGAGTTGGAAGAAATCACCCGCTTGAAGGCCGAAATGCAGGTGAGACACCATTACTACGAATACTTGTCCAACACCTTGCGCATCAAATCCGACTTGTCGGGACTCATTGCGCCTTCGGCCATGGACATCGACGATTTTCTATTGAATTCGGAGATCCAAAACCTTATGGAACTCTACAAAGACAAGGCGGCCCGCGACTACTTTGCCGGAACAGATAACCCGGAACTAAAAATCATCAACCTCAAAATTGAGCAGACCCGGAAAATTCTGGAAGAAAACGTTAAAAATATCCTTCAGGCTTCAGATATCGGCCTGAAAGACCTTAGTGAACGGGAGCAGGGCCTGCGTGGCAGGCTCACCCGTTTACCCGACGAACAGCAAGACCTGGTGCGCATTGAACGCCGGTACAACCACCTGGAGCAGATGCACAATTATTTGCAACGCAAATTGGCCGAAGCCAACATTGCCCTGGCCTCCAATACTTCCGACAATTACATTCTTGATCTGGCCCGGCCGGTAGGCGAGGGGCCAGTATTTCCCCGGAAGAAAACCATTTACCTCCTCTTGCTGCTGGTGGCACTGCTGCTGCCCTTTTTTGGCCTGTTGGTCATTGAACTAAATGATTCGACCATTTACCTTAAGGAGCAGTTGCCCTACACGGATGGTATGCCAGTGATCGGCCAGATTGGGCACAGTCCTAACGCTTCCACCTTTCCGGTGGGCGCCTTTCCACATTCGCCCATTGCAGAGGCTTTTCGGTTGCTTCGGGTAGAAGTACAGCGCATCACTCGTGGCAAAGACCATAGCGTGATTGGAATATCTTCTTACAAACACAGTGAAGGAAAATCATTTTGTGCCCTCAATTTGGCCACCGCATTGGCGCAAGCCGGTAAACGGGTGGTGTTGGTAGAAATCGATTTGCGCAAAGCCGGTAGCCTCGATTGGCTCAGCCGAAAGGCGGTGCCCGATGGGGTGGGACTCAGCAGCTACTTGCAAGGTTTGTTTCCGCTTTCTTCTTGCTTGCTCGAAACCAAAGTTGCCAACCTGCACATTTTGCCCGGAGGACCCAAACCGAAGTTTCCAACGGAACTACTACAACCAGTACGCATTGATCAATTGCTCGATGAGCTCTCCGCCTATTACGATTACGTTTTGCTGGACGGTCCACCGGTGAGCATGATTGCCGACTACCTGCTGTTTGCGCCCCGCATCGACCGGCATTTGCTGGTAGGACGCTGTGGGGTCACTACCCAGGAAGAATACCGGGAACTTGTTCGCATGCCTTTCTTTCAGGAGTTGAACGACCAACGCTTTTTCGTTTTGAACGATTTGCGAGGCGGCTACGGACGCTACGCTACCTACGGATATCCGGTAAAGCCCCGAGCCTGGTGGCGGCAACCCGTGCAGGGTTTGCTGCCGGGCAATAAAGTATTACTGAAATAAAAACCACAGGAAAATGAAACTTGCCAAAGCGCTCTTGTTTGTTTGTGTTCCATTGATGGCCATTGCAGGTTTTTGCACCCATGCAGCCGCTCAGTGCAACAGCCGGGTTAACCTTTTTGATTGGAAGGTGGTAGGCGCACCCGCCAACGGCCAGTGGCAGGTGCAAAGCAACGGCCAGGCAGTGGAACAGCTTATCAACGGCCAACCCACCTTTTTCATTAGTCCGGTAGACTACATCGATGTAAAAATAACCGGTAGCCTGTTGGTGGATACTTCCTCCTGGGACGACGACTACATCGGTTTTGTGCTGGGGCACCAGGCCCCGCTGAAAACCTATATTGGGCCCACGGCCGTGAAAAATGTATTGATCGACTGGAAGAAACGCACCCAAACCTCGGGCCAGGAAGGCTACACCTTGGTGGATGTAGAAGGAGAATTTGATTTTTCTAACGACAGCACCTACGCTTTAAACTACTGGACGCACAAACCCTCGGAGAACTTTCAAATCCTGTCCACCGACACGGGCGCCAACCGGGGTTGGCGCAACGGTATTACCTACGATTTTGTGATTGTGTACACCAGCAAAAAGATTGAGGTGGTAATGGACGGCGACACGCTTTTTCAGGAAGAAGGGTGCTTTGAGCCCGGTCGATTTGGGTTTTACAATTACTCTCAAAACCTGGTTACCTATTCGAATTTTAGCTACCAATTGTTGCCCGATTTTCAGGTGCCCGAATCCATTTGTACGGGCACACCCACCCAGTTTAAGCTGTGGGGGGCGTGTGCCGGCGACAGTGTTGCACCAAGTATCATTGCCGAGGCCATTTGGGATTTTGGCGATGGAAATACTACTACCGGGTGGGCACCCGAGCACAGCTTTGCCCAGCCGGGTAATTTTCCGGTCACCCTCACGCTGAGGGATGCCCTGGGTTGTGTGGACTCGGTAGTGAAATGGGTTTCGGTGGCACCCAAAACCATCAAAGCCGATTTTTCGGCAGCAACGGTGTGTGCCGGATTGCCCACCCGCCTCACCGACCTTTCCAATTCGGTTTCTTCTTCCATTCAATCGTGGGCCTGGGAGGTCGACAGCATTCCCGGACCAGACGATTTTACCACCGACCTGGAATATGTTTTTCCGGCTCCGGGCAGCTATCCGGTGCAGCTCACCGTGGCCGATGAGCAATGCCTCGACTCCATTGTGAAAATCGTAGAGGTGCTGGCCCCGCCCACTGCTGATTTTACTGCCGATCCACTGCAGGTGAGTGTACAAAACGCCAACATACAATTTACCAATGCTTCGCAGGGAGCTACTCAATTTTTATGGCGCTTTGGCGATGGCAACACCTCCGATGCGCCCGATCCCGAGCATACCTACGAGCAGGAGGGAAGCTACCCGGTACAGTTGCTATGCTGGGACAATAGCGGATGCGCGGATAGTTTGGCCCGTGAAGGCTATATCACCGTGCAGCGCAACTTATTTTTTCCCACCCTTTTTAGTCCGAACCAAGACGGCAACAACGACTTTTTTCGCCCTCGGGGCGATGGTATCACTGCCTTAGACCTCTACATTTTCAACCAATGGGGCGAAGTGATTGCCCACATTACCGACCCTGAAGTGGGATGGGACGGCACAGCCAAAAATGGAGTGGCCGAGCAAGGTACCTACGTTTATTCCGGAGCAGTCATTCGCCTGCCCGATCAACGCTTGCCAGTAAATGGACACATCACCTTAATCCGCTAAACCATGAAAACCCTTTTATCCATTTGCGTAGCGTGTTTGCTTTGGGGGATGGCTACCGGACAAGATGGCCATTTTTCACAATTTTCAAGGGCAGGAGCCTTCATCAACCCGGCCGAGCTGGCCATTGCACCCAACACTTTTCAACTGCACTACAACCACCGGAAGCAGTGGCAACCCATTGTAGCGCCCTACACCACCAATTTCATTGGCCTGCAAAAAACATTTAAATCCCTGGGCCTTGGCTTGCAATGGTCAGACAATCAAGCGGGACCGGGTAGCTTGGAACGCCGACGACTCATGCTCGGTTTCGGTTATCGCATTCCCATCACTGCCCATCAGCACCTAAGTATTGGCTACCGCGGAGGCTTGCATTTTTTGCAAGTAGATCCGAGCGGATGGCAAACCGATGCGCAATACCGCGATGAAGCGGGGTATAACGCTGCGCTGGGCAATGGAGAATCGCTGGAAACCTTGAGCCGAACCTCTACTGATATTGATGCCGGCGTGGCCTGGACCTTAAAAAGAGCCCATTGGAGGGCGCATGTGGGCTTGGCCGTTCACCATTTGCTGGAACCGGACCAATCCCTCACCGCACAGGGAGCGGCACTGTTGCCCCGGCGGTATAGTCTTGATACCCGATGGCAATTTCGCCTCCTTAAAAGTGGGTTTTCCCTTGCACCAGGAGGATTCTTGGCCTGGCAAGGACATGCCGTAGAATCCATTTTGGGGCTTACCACGCTATATCGGGGCAAAGGCAAGGGCCAATTTTCGGTAGGCTTGCACAACCGCACCGGCGATGCATTACTCTTTTCCATCGGTTTTGCGGTGCCCAAATGGCAGATAGGCCTCAGCTATGATTCGAACTACTCGCGGTTGCGGCCCGCCACTCGTGGTCGGGGTGCCATGGAGTTGAGCTTTAGTTTGCGCTTGGGTGCCAAGGCCAAACCAGAAGCACCCGAAACCCCCGCCCCACAGGCGGTGACGGCAGCCATCAACGACCGGGATAAAGACGGTATTCCCGACGAGGAAGACCAGTGCCCCGATGTGTTTGGTTGGAAACAGTGGCAAGGCTGTAGCGATTCGGACCGCGACCGGGTGCCCGATCATTTGGATGCTTGCCCCATGATGCCGGGCCAGGCAGCTTTTGCCGGTTGTCCGGACAGCGATGCCGACGGGGTAGCCGATTCGCAGGATGCTTGTCCCTACATAGCCGGAGTGGCCGAAAACGACGGTTGTCCCGTGCAGGTAGAGCCCACCCGCGCCATTGAATTCCCCACCGAAGTATTGCGCACCATTGTACACTTCGAAATAGATAAGTCGGTGCTTACTCCCCACGAAAAGGCCAAACTGCGCCAGCAGGTAGACTTTTTGAAAGAGCATCCTGAAGCCACTCTGCTCATTACCGGACATACCGATGCTTCGGGCTCGGATGCCTACAACGTGGCGTTGAGCCAAAAAAGGGTGGCAGCGGTACGTGCCTATTTGCAAGAATTGGGAGTGGGAACCGATCGGCTCTATGGTGCCTTTTATGGCGAAGACCAGCCGGTAGCCAGCAACACTACCGATAAAGGCAAAGCCCTCAACCGTCGGGTGGAGGTAAGCATCATGAACCTGTTATCCTATACCCAATGATTACCCGCAAATCGATTATTGCGCGCAAACGCACCTTAGCCCTTCCTCACTTGTTGGGCAATGGCCTTTCGTTGGGTGCAACTTTTGCTATGCGATGGCTAATGAATATGGGTTTTGCACGCCTGTTGCCCGCAGCAGCTTTCGGCACCTTCTCCATCTGGTTTTCACTGGTTAATTTGCTAACCCCCCTTTTCTCTTTCGGTGCCAACCTGCACTTGCTTCAAAAATCGGGCAAAGCCACCGAACAAAGCTATCGGCTGCTGGCCCACGCATTTGTGCTATTGATTGTAGGCTGGCTGTTGGGCATGGGTATCATGGCCACCGCCTGGATTTTCGGTGTAGCGATTGGTGTTGTCTCCTGGGCGTTGGTGATTTCCATTGCGTCCCTATTTGCCGCCAACAGCATGTTTTACTCCTTTTTCAAAGGCCTGGGCGATTTTCGAATCGAAGCCCGCTTACAACTTATGGGTGGTTTGTTTTTGGCCGCCTTTACTTTGGGACTTGCCGCCGTTGGGGGTATTTCGCTGGTGCAAATTGCATTGTTGGTTGTTTTTTGCTGGCAATTGCTGCTGTTCATCCTGGGCGCGCGTCACTTACACCAACGCCTTCCTGTCACCCTGCATTGGCGGGATTACTGGCCCAACCGGCAAACCTTTTTGGCCCAATTGGGCGAACGTTCTGCTTTTGGTTTGCACGAGTGGTTGAGCCATGCCTACACCCATTTGTCCTTTTTGTTGTTGGGCATGATGGTGCTGCCAGCGCAACTGGCCACCTATCGAAGCGCCTACCTGCTGGTAATTCCGGTTGGAATTATACCCGCCATGGTATCGCAGGTGCTGCTGCAAAAGCTATCGCGACAGGCGCGAATTACTGCAGGAGAACGCTACCGTTTTCGGCAGTTTTTACAATTGTCTTTCTTCATTGGCGGGGCAGTCGTGCTTTTTTATCAAATTCTTGGTGTTCCTCTGGCCGATGCCCTGTTGGGGGCACAATACGACCCTTTAGTCATTGCTCAATTGAGCCAGTGGCTCAGTGTGGTTTTTGGCTTGCAACTCCTCAGTAGCCTCTACGGAGTATTGATCACGGCTTGTGGCTACCAGGCCTATCGGGTGAAAATTACCCTGGGTGCTATAGCCGTGCAAGTATCGGGCACCTGGATCGGGGCCCAGGCTTACGGACTACAAGGCGCTTTGTTTGCACACCTTGCTGCAGTTGCCTTCATTTTAATTGGCTACGCCACTTTTTCAGAATTGAAAATTCTAAAAACAAAATCACCGATATGTTAATAGTAGTGCTCGGGCCGGACGGCTCTGGAAAAACTACTTTGGCCAAAGGCCTGGCCAATGCTTTAGAGCAGGGTGAATACCGCTACCTGGGTCACAATACCAACCGCCACTACCGGGTAGGGCAACACTGGATGGCAAGCCTGCCCAATCGTTGGTTTTGGGTGCGTGGCGTAAGAAAACTGTTGGTGTTGTGGAACGATTGGCTCGATCACCGTACCACACCCACCGAATTGACCATTGCCGACCGCTGCTCGGTAGACTGGGTAGTGGGCAATCGCCTTTTCGGGCGCAAAAGCTGGCGGATGTACCAATGGCTGGTGCGGTGGTTTCCCAAACCCGATTTGGTGTTGTTGCTGGAAGGTGATCCGGAGCTGATTCACCGCCGGAAACCCGAACATCCGCCGGCACGCCTCACCACCCTCATGCGCCTTTACCACCACTACCTGTTGCAGGAAAAAATTCCCTTTCGAACCATCGATACTACACAAAACAATGTTTCCGAAGCCCTGGGCATCGGAACAAAATACATTCACCAACTCATAACACGATGAAAAATGTGATTACCAACACCCTCGACCTTATGCAGGCTGGAGGCATTCGTTATTATTTGCTGCGGCCGGTCGACCTTCGGGAAGAACTGCCCGCCGAAATAGACCTGATTGTTCCTAAAGAAGACCTGCCTGCCTTGTGCGATTTGTTGCGAAAAAAAGAACAAGGCGTTCGCATCAACACCTTTATCGCCAAAAACACAGTGCAAATTCATTTGGGCCAGCTCACGCTGGACGTCAAAACCAAATTGTGTTTTTTGCCCACCAAAACCTTAGAATTTTTTGCCCTTCCGCCATTTTGCGGTTACCGCATTACCGATGAGCAGCTGCTGATTCCCGATACCGGGCACGCCTACCTTTTTACTTTTTGGTCGTTGCATTTGTTTTTGGACAAACACCGGGTAGAAGACAGCAGCAGCTTTCACATTTACCTCCAATTCTTTGCCAATCAACAAAAGTGGGTGCGCCACCACCATTTTGAACATTGGGCCGAGCGAGTGTTTGGTGAAAATGCCAAACACTTCATTTTTCTGGTGGATTTGCTGATTACCGATGGCCCCGATGGATTGCCTTTGGGCTACCAACACAGCGTGAAATCGTGGTGGAAAGAAACCCACCCGCTACAAAACTTTAGTTATTACCCTCAAAAATGGAAATATGGAATTTACAGAAGACTTGGGCTCAGCACTTTCCAACAGCTTCCGGCAGCTCAATCTGCCTAAGGGAGAATACTTTGTATTACCGAATCAATCGGAGCCGGCCTTTTTGTTGCCGGCTCATGATGCATTGGTATTTAAGAAATCGTTGAATTATTTGGTGCCGCGTTCGGCGGCTGCCCGTTGGAAGAAGAGGGCTTTGAGTTACGCTCCGTGGACTACCTTGCAACGGCATTTACCTAAATGCTATGTGGAGGGGGCTAACACCACTCACCCGCACTTGCCACGACTCATTATGCCATGGAATCAGGGGCCAGCCGAAAAGCTCACCTGGATAGAGGAGGAAGAAAAACAAACGGTGGTGCGAAAAGCTGCACTGAGCGAACGCTCTCGAAAACTAATCCGGCAAGAAAAACGCACCCTTGCCCAATTGGCGAATACTGAGTTGCCCAATGGCATTGGCGTGCCCGAAGTGTTGGACTATACCCGCAGGCCGGGCTTTGATTTGCTCACTACCCGCTACTATTCCGGGAAACCGGTGAAGCGGGTACCTTTTAAGGTACTGGCCTTTTTTACTGAGCTACATTCGGGGGAAATGATTCCCCTTCGGGAGCACCCTTACGTAGAAAATGCCTTGGCCCAATTGTACTTCAAATTACGGTCTTTGGGGTTTGAAAAATTGATTAAAGATTGCAGCAATGCAGCGATGTTTTTTCGATCGCGTGAATTGCCCGTTGGTTTTCAACACGGTGATTTTACGGTTTCGAACCTGATTAAAACCCATGCGGGCCACTACGTGATTTTAGATTGGGAAGATGCAGTCTCGAACAGTTTACCGGTGGATACGGCCTACTTTAAGTTGCGCCAGGTGATCGATGGTAGAAAGAAACTTTCCATTGTAGGCGTTTGGGACTTTTTGGCGGTGCTCCATTATTTTCATTTTCAGACCAAAAAAGGCAACTACACCCAAATAAGACGGGTGGCCGATCAAATTGAGTGGCGCTACTGCTAACCTTATCAAGCTACTAACAGATGTAAGAAGGGCCGCGGAAGTGGCCCTTTTTTATTGGGTTGATATTCTACTTTTCCATTCTGAAACTTGACCAATTACTAAAATATCATGAGACAAAATTTACTGAAAATAAGAGCTGCGTTATTGCTCTTAATCGTGGCCTGTTTTTCGTATCCTCAAACAACGATCGCCCAGGTAATTCATGTAGTGAGCACTTACAATTTTAGAGGAGTGCCAGACAACTTAGATCCAACCAACGATGTAATTGACGAACTTTTTCTAGATGACATCAACCTTTCATTGCCTGAAAGGAAACCGGTACCTACCTATAATTCTCACTACCTGGCCAATGGAAACGAAACCAATGTAGTGATGGCACAAACCGGAGAAGTAATTGTCACGTTTGTGCACGAAGGTGCGGGTTGGAAAAATACCTTGGGTTATTATACATACGATACGGCCAGTCCTCCGGCAACTTCTGCAGACATTGACACTATCCATATCATTTACCCCAACTCTTCTTACCTCTATGGAGGTGGTGGTTTGCGCTCGGGCAACCGAGTAAACTTGGGCTCTTTTACCGCCGGAACCGGCATAGGTTGGGTGTTGATTGCCCGGGGGTGGAACCGGGGAGTAACCAGCGGTATTTACCGGGTGTATTCGGAACCAGATTTCAACCCGGAGACCAATCCAAGTTTGCGTCAACACAATGTGATGTTGCGCGACCCCAACCGTAACCTGATATTGATGGGTTTTGAAGACATCAACCGGGAGTGGGGCTCGTGTGATAACGACTTTAATGATGCTATTTTTTACATAAAAACGGATCCGGTTACTGCTTTGGGTACCGACAATTATCCGAGGGTAGCCACCACTAATTTTCCTTGCAATTCGGTACCGGAGAACCTGCAGATCACCGAAGTGGGTAAGTTTAGGGTCAATGCTTGTTGGAACACCATTCCCGGTGCCTCAACGTATCGCTTTCGATTTCGCGAAGCCGATGGCCCAGGGCCTTGGCAAACCCGTACCGTCAATGCTCCCGATACTTGCATCGACTTGCGGCACGCCATTGAATGGTGCAACTCGCTGAGCCCATGTACGGATTATGAATGGCAAGTGAGTGTGGCCTGCAACAATGGGGTGCAAACCGCCAATTCCTTGTCGCACCGCTTTATTACATTGTGCGATTGCTATGAGCCAACCGGCCTCACTACGATTAACATCAGTGATGATTCAGCTACTTTGAATTGGAGCTTGTCTACCAATGGGGAATACTACAAAATTCGATACCGCGAGAAAAACGGGCCGGGTGCCTGGGAGTTTCGTACCCTGTCGAATGTTTCGTCCCACATCATTACCGGGCTGCAGCCCAACACCACTTATGAGTGGAACGTGAGCGTGGTGTGTGAAGATGGCTTGTTTTCGGGCAATGCGCCAGCAGGCGGATTCCAAGAGTTTACTACCACTAACGTGGGCGGCCAGCGCCTTGGCCAATGGGCCGATAGCCATTGCTTTTCGGACCTGAATGAAATTGATTTTAGTGCTCACCAGGGCATCAGCACCTTGGAAGGAGAAGAAAAGCGGGTGTTGCTCAAAGATTTGAACAAAGATGAATTGCCCGACTTGGTGGTGGCCTATGGCGAGGATCAATCGAAGGTGTCGATCTTCCTCAACGAGAGCCAGAGCGACCGCACACGCTTCAGCAATCCGGTACACTTGGATGCGGTGGCTGGCATTCAATTCATCGATGTGGGCGACCTCAACGGCGATGGCTTGCCCGACTTGTTTTATTCGGACTACAAAGGTTCTTCGTTGCATTACCACCTAAATGCCAGTGGTGCGGGTAACATTGCGTTTGGTCCTGCATTGGAGTTGTATACCGGTATCGCCCCCAAAGGAATTGGTGCAGCAGATTTTGACGACGATGGAAAAGTAGATTTTGCCATTGTGCATTTTGGCAACGATCGCCTTACCACTTTGATGAACACGACGGAAGGAGCATCCTTAGCATTTGAGCTGCGCAAAAGTTTCAAAACCAGCCTTATGCCAGAGCAATTGTTGCTGTCTGACTTTGACCAGGATGGCCTGACCGATATTGCGGTGATTGGGGCAGAAGAGGCCTTGCTTACCGTTTTCAAAAACCGCTGTACCGCAGATACGGTGCTGTTTCACGGAGGTAACTTCCGATTGGAAGGATTGCCGGTAGCCATGGGCCACGGAGATTTTAACCAAGACGGAAAGCCCGACCTCGCCGTGGTAAGCGGAGAAGGCAAGCTCTTGCAATTGTTTGAAAACAAAGGCCAGCCCGGTAACAACATGTTTGTGAATGTGCATTCTTATCTGCTAAACGAGCAAGCCAGTGGCGTGAGCATGGCCGATGTGAACTTTGACGGCTACACCGATTTGATGGTGAGCTACGAAGACGCTTCCGGCGTAGCAGTGTTTCAACAGCTCTTGGGCCAGGAAGGCGACTTCTCGGCACCTCGCGAAATTAGTGTGAGCCAGGCGCCTTATGCGGCCTTGCCCTTGCAGTGGGAAAACAAGACTACAACCGATCTGCTGGTGGCCAACCAATCGGCTTCGGCCCTGGGGATTCTCAAAAACACTACTCCCGAAACAGTACTAACTCAGCCCGAAGATGCCAAGGTGAATTCAGGCAGCAATGCCTATTTCCACATCGAAACTTCTACCGGGTTGTGGACCTATCAATGGCAAGCCAAAGAAGGGGAACACTTCTATGATTTGACCGACGATCAACGCTATCAAAATGCCACCACACCAGAACTCACCGTGCTGGAAGCCGATGCCGATATGGACGAGACGGTTTACCGTTGCCTGGTTTTGATGGACGGTTGTGTTTATAAAATCTCGGAGCAGGCACGGCTCAATGTGGCCTCTGCCTTGGCCGATGCTGCCGATGCCTGGATGGTATACCCCAACCCAAGTTTGGACAATGCTTACCTCGTAATTCCCGCCGACGTACTGACCGAATCGGTGTTGCGGGTGGAGCTGCTCGATCAGGAAGGCAAGCAAGTGTTCCTTGAAAGTTGGAATTTGTCGGAGGAAGGCAACCACAAAGCCTTGCCCATCAGTGGGTTTGCCAAGGGCAACTATTTCTTGAAAGTATACAACGAAGACGGCAAACTGCTGTATTCAGAAAAAGTGGTAGCCCTTTAAAAGGGGCTGCCGCCTTACATCAACTATTAAAACACACACGCACATGAAAAGGCTCGCTCGTAGAATCATGATGGTCGTTGGTACACGGCCCAACTTTGTGAAAATCTCGCAATTCGAAAAGGCATTCAAGCAGTATCCCGGTTTGTTTGAGTATACCCTGGTACACACCGGACAACATTACGACGACAACATGTCGACCTCCTTTTTTAGGCAGTTGGGCATTCGAAAACCCGATTTTCAATTGGGGGTAAAACAAACCGAGCCTACCTTACAAACCGCTGAGATTTTGTGTCGCTTGCAGCCCGTAGTGCGCTCGTGGAAACCCGATTTGATTCTTTCGCCGGGAGATGTAACCTCTACTTTGGCAGCAGCACTCACGGCCAACAAGATGGGCGTGCCCTTTGCACATTTGGAGAGCGGTTTGCGCAGTTTCGACAAAAGCATGCCGGAAGAACACAACCGGCTGATGGCCGACACTTTAGCCGAATACCACTTTGTGAGCGAAGCCAGCGGAGCGGTGAACCTATCGAAGGAAAACAAGGCCAGCGCCAACATGGTATTCGTGGGCAACACGATGATCGATACCCTGGTGGCTTTTGACGATGAGATTTTGGCCAATCCGATTTTGGAAGAGCTGGGACTGGAAGAAAAGGGCTATGCTCTGCTCACCATGCACCGGCCCGGTAACGTAGATAACTATGAAGGACTTACGTTTTTGAACCAATTGATCGATCGTTTGACGCGAGATATGACGGTAGTTTTTCCCGTGCATCCACGCACCCAAAAACAACTGGAAAAGGCTGGCCTCTGGGATTTGTTGCAAGCCCGTGAACGGGTGGTGATTACCCCGCCCAAAGATTATTTTGGGTTTCAAAAGTTGATTGCCAGCAGCAAAGTGGTGCTCACCGACAGTGGTGGCATTCAAGAAGAAACCACTTTTCGAAAAGTACCTTGCCTCACGTTGCGCAACAACACCGAGCGGCCTTCGACCATTCGGTGGGGAACCAACCAACTGGTGGGACAAGATTTTAAACTGCTGGATAAATACCTGGAGGAAATAGAAGAAGGCACCTTTAAAACGGGTTCCATTCCACGTATGTGGGATGGCAAATCGACCGAACGGATTGTGAAATGGCTTTACAGCCCCAACCGTTACCTGGAGTTTTATCCAGAGGAAGTGGCCCTGCCGCGCCAGCCGGAGAAAACACATTTGAAAATTGCCAAAAGCAAAACCCGGCAGTTGCAACATGTAATGCGGGTAAGCTAAGCACAGAACGATTGATTGGATAGAGTAGACGCGGATGCAAAGCACCGCGACTGAAGACAGGGTAGTTGAATGATACCGCCGGGAATGCAGTAAAACTGTGTTCTCGGCGGTTTGGTTTTTTACAGTTCACACCACTATGTCATCGGACTAAAGGTGGTATCCTTATCAGCACGAAAAGCAACCACCTCCTCGGGCGGGATGGTTTTTTTGTAAAAGCCGTTTATGCAGGTTATCTGCAGCATGTCATCGATAGTGGATCGTAGTTGCAAACTACGATCAGATTTCGGCCATGGGAGGTCACTGCAGGGTGTAGTTTGCAACTACACCCGGTTATTATTTCTCATTGGTAACGCATTGAACGGTATATCGATTAACGTTCAGTCCTCTTAGTTGCCGGTTGAGTTTTTTGCAAATGCTGTTTGTGCATGTCATCGGCAGCATGTCATCGATAGCGGATCGTAGTTGCAAACTACGCTCTGTCCACTGCAGGGTGTAGTTTGCAACTACACCCAGTTATTATTTCTCATTGGTAATGCTTTGAACAGAATATCGGTCAACGTTCAGCTCACTTTGTTACCGGTTGAGTTTTCTGCAAATGCTGTTTGCGCGTGTCACATGCAGCATGTCATAAATAGCGGATCGTAGTTGCAAACTACGATCAGGTTTCGGCCATGGAAGGTCTCATCTTATTGGGTCAAATATTCCCATATCCATCCGTTCCTGAATTAATCAGGCCGTTGCTGAACTTTACTTTCAGGTTCGTGCACAAGGTTGAATACTTGTGGTGAAGCCGATTACCCACCGGCCTGCGGGAAAGCCGAAAACCGAAGACAACAGTAGGCCAACCAATTACCCAAATCTTATGAAAAAAGTTTTATTCGGATGCATGGGCGTCCTGTTCGCTGCCACGGCACTGGCACAACCTTTCAACAGCTCTTATACTTACAGCAGAACAATCAATGACAATTCTGAAGGGCATCAGCTCATAGTAGAAGGTACCCAATTCAACACCATTGGTGTAGCCACACAAATTTTAGAACCGGGAAGCACCAATAAATACGACCTGCTCATCACCCATACCGAACCCGACGGCACGGTCATCTGGTCGAAATCGTATGGCGTGTTTGGCCGAAATGAGAAAATTGGTGCCCTGGTAGAGTCTGACGATCAAAGTCTTTTTGTGTTGGTTGGTACTGCCGAGAATGCCCAGGGAAACGAAGATTTGTTGGTGCTGGGCGTAGAAATCGCTACGGGCAACATTGCCTGGGAGCACGTTTATGGCAATGCATTTTCCATCGAACGTGGAACGGCCATTCTTTCTACCGGAAACGAACAAGGCTATCTGGTAGCTGGCACCACCACCAACGGACCTAATGGCTTCCAAAGGGCTTATCTACTGCGCATTGATGCACAGGGAGGGGTGATTTGGGAAAAACGTTACGATCAAACACAAGGCTACCAGACGCTTAGCCAACAAACGCCCTTGCAAATAATTCGTGCGGTGGGCGGTCCGGTTCGTCCGTCTTTTTCCTACGAAGGGTGCTTCTATGATGGAAAACCGCACGATTACATTGTAGTGGGGAATTACCGTGACCTTACAAATCCCTACATCAACATCGACATTTTTGCTTTTGCCTTTAGTGGAGACGATGGTGCCATGCAATCGCCATACTACACCTACAACCTGAGGCAAGACAAGATGAGTACCCGCCCCAAAATCCTGGCGCACAACGATGAATATTACATCACTTTTGACAGTGAAGATTACTTGCCCGGTTTTCATGGACAAACGGCTGGTTTCTTAAAGCTGAATGCACAGCTTTTCCCATTGCTGGGCAACCACTATTTTTCCATGACCAACCATCGAGACTTTAGAACCCTGGGCGCTTTTGTGAATCCCAATGGGCAACAATTGGACATTGCCATTCAACTGGATGATCAAATCACCCAATCCAACTACACGGCATCCACCGGATTTTTCTCAGTGGATTTGAATGGCGATGTTGTCAACTCTAATTTTTTGCTCCACTACAATGTGGGGGAAGAAATGGGAGGCGAGTTTTTTGCCCGTAAAAGCAATGGCTACCTCATCGGCGGTTTAGGCAACCACAGTTCCAGCGCCACCCCATCAGGAGGTCTTTTCATCTATTCCACCGATTTTTCTGGCAATTCCAACAACTTGTGCGATGGCATCAATTTTATCGACAATGTTCGTGGGCCGTTGTTTTGCAGTTCGGAGGTGTTCACCGACAATAATTTTAGTGTCCGCATGCCCATTAGTCTTGATGTGACCAACGAGACCGGCGATATTTCCAATTGCTTGCAAGGTGATTTTTACCAGTTTCGCAAAGCTGCTGTGGCTGACGAGGAAAACGCAGCGGCCGCTCTTGCGGACCAAATATCACTTTTTCCCAATCCCTTGGTGAACGGAGGAGCCGTTACCCTTACATGGCAAGATATGGCAACCCAGCCCCGTAGTGTTGAAATTACCAATGCCTTGGGCCAAGCGGTAGCTCGCATCAACCTACTTAGTGCTTCTACAAGTGGTTCAGAGCGCTTAGATGCTAAGTGGTTTACCCCGGGGTTGAACATCGTGATGGTAAAGGATGATGCCGGACAAATTATTTTTTCTGAGCGGGTGATTTTGCAATAAGGAATTACAACAAATCTTCAATGATTTGATCGGGAAGGGGAGGGCATGGGCACAAGAGGCTGGCCCTCCCCTTAATTGTTTTAGAATTTTCCCGCTTCATTTGAAAAGCGTTAATATTTTTTACCTTTATCAACATCATTTACATCAAAATCTGCACCTCATGATCATTTCTCAGCATCTTTCTCCTTAGTCCTGGGCATACGCTTCGGATTAGCGGTCTCAGCACCGTTTGTAAACCTTATTGATCGTAAAAAGACGCCCACCAACCAATCAAACGAATGGTGGGTTGTTGCTTTTTGTGGCACTCACCAACACCCCTAATTCACCATGAAGTCTTTGAACTTAAACCATCAGAAAATTACCACCCTTACCAAAGCCGAACTCACCAATATCAAAGGAGGCGGAGAAAAAAACTCGAACCGGAAGATGGGCAATTGCGGATATTCCCGCAAACATCCAGGACGTCCAAATACCGCTGACCCGTATTGCCTACCCAAAAATGCTGCCGCTGTTGGGTTTCAGCCCGCAAGAAACGGATCTGCCTCTGGAAATTAAACACTCGCTTACAAAAGCCATTTTTAATCCTTTTTTATTCATCCTTTAATTTGTGACGACATGTTAAAATTGCACAAACAAAACATCACCACCCTTAGTAAAAGCGAAATGAACACCGTACAAGGTGGTGGCTACAAACGTTCGCAACGCAAAACCGGACACTGTGCGTATTCTTACAACCATACTAATAATACCGCCACCAGCTGTAAGCCAAGGCGTGCAGCTGCTCCTGGTCCCGTTTCACCCACTCCGGTAACGCCGGGTTCCTAAGGGGAAATTTAATTGCCTGTGCTAAACAAAGCAGGGAAAACCACTTGCAAGGGCCTACCCGAATTTCGGGTAAGGCCCTTTTTTGCTTTTGTAGCGCATCATTAGTTGGCCTTCATTACTACTTCTGAGTATCGGGAAATAAAAATTGAAACCCCATGTTGCGTTGTTCAAGAGTCTTCAAATTTCCCTTGAATGGTTTAACGTTTTAAGACGCAATGCCTTTTGAACAAAACATTTTGAGTCAAAACGGGATGAGAAATAAAAAAACATGGCAGTATAAAATCGGACCACTCACTGAAGAGCAGTCCGATTACCGTTGAGCTTAAAGCTCCTGTAACAATTCAATATGCAG
>CALCCE010000041.1 GCA_937899835.1 uncultured Flavobacteriales bacterium
CCACCTCAGATGCCCTCGAACGCAGTTGGTAGCAATGGCTGTCTGCACCAAAAATTCGTTTGGACGGGTCAGCCAGTCGAGCCATAGAGAGCTTGTCCTTTATGCGCAACAATTGAATACGGTGAGCACTGCTCATACCCTCATGTAGATTTTTCAAGGCCAAGAATGGAAAATGCTCTGCTACTCAACCAACATTCCTAACTATATGGAACTGCAACTGAAGTAAAAATTAGCATGTTCAGCATGACTTAGAAACCGCTAAAGTGAAATCAACCTTCAAGCACAAACCAATCGTCCCACTTCGAAAAGCCAAGGTGTTGCCGTTTGTAGCCTTTTGAAGTAAGCAAATCATAAATCTTTTCCCTGGTATCGGTAAAGGCATGCTCGCAGGTAATGACCCGAAACCGGTAGCGGTCATGATCCAGATGCGCCAAAATTTCGTATTCGCTGCCTTCGGTATCGATGGAAAGGTAATCCATGGTGGCAGGGGCATAGTACTTGTCTAGCAGGTCGTTGAGTGAAATGGTCTTCACTTCATACGTAACACTGTCTTGGCGGGCCCTCTTATGCTCGCCGGTGCCTTGAAAATCAGAGATGGTAGAAAACTCCTTGTCTTTGCTCTCCATAAATTCCAGGCTTGCACCCGTTTCGCGCCAAACACAATCGGTTTCGATGTGGCAATTGCGGTTTTCCCGCAACTCCCCATGCCAGGAACGAGCCGGCTCTGCCAGAATCCCTGTCCAACCAAATTCCTTTTCCAGTAGGTGGGTGTTGCTCAACACCTGGCCATTGGTAGCTCCAAATTCTACAAAGTAGCCCTCTCGTTTAAAATCAAGTTGCAAAAGTACATACAGGTCTTGCCGCAACTGTGCCTTGGACTTGGGCAAAAGCGGCACCAATTGCTCCAGCTTTTCTGTTGGCATCGCCAGCAGGTCTTCTACATCTTCCTCCAAGGCCCTGAATGCCTGATAATAGTGATAGGGCAAAATTCCGATGTTAAATCGTTTTAAAACCTTTCGAACAGTTTCTTTTAGCATGTTTAGATCGATTGTGAGGCCTCGCTAATTAAAGATGGCGCAAATTAGGATTATTGAACAGGTCAAACAAAACACCCTATGACATATTCGTATAAGCCACAGTAGATCAGAACCATTCGTGACTGGCTTTGTGCCCTTGTACCTAAGCAAGGAAGTCATTGATGGCAGTAATTTGCAACTCCACCAAAGCATCACACCGTTTTTCATGGTAATATCCAAAATTGAACTCCGTATTTCTACGTATCCATAATAAACCAGGGTTTTCCCGGAGAAGGGAGAAGCTACTGCAAGCGACTTTTGTTTGGTCCTCACGATGCATCACCTGGACTGGCGAATCCTGAAAAGCCCCCAAAAGAGTAGGGAACCATTTTTGAAACCAACGACCATGAGCGATATTACACCCATCACGCTGCCTGCCCCTATCGACTGGAGCAGCAAAGTGAGCAGCGCGGAGCAACACATCAATGACCTTAAAACCGTATTTGACCAAAACCCACTGAACTACGTCAATTACATTGAAGCCCTCGTTGAGATGGCTTTAGAAACTCGGCAAAGCAACCGTAAGGCAGAGGCAGAATACTGGATGCCCTACTTGACGAACCCACAGGAAAACACCTTACAGGCTTTCCTCCTGGAGTGGATGACCTACACCCCGACCACCGCTTCTCCCGGATTGTACATCGAGCGCTGGGATTACCTCATCAACACGACAGGTGGTATGAAGTTGGCTGCGGATGCTGCATTTATACCCTGGTTCCGTAAATTCCTCGACTTTCACGGTGACTGGATCAATAGTGAAGCCTCTATTGGCACTTTGGCCGACTGGATGGTATACGGCGGTTCCGGTGCCCACCCTTTCGACATCAACGACTACGAACGTCCTGATCCCAACAGTGTAACCGGTGGTTTCAAGTCTTTCAACCAGTTTTTTCTGCGCAACCTCAAAGGTGGCCAGCGCCCCATGGGCAGCAGCGACAACCCAGCTAAAACCGTTTATGCCCCATGCGATGGTGGAGTGTTCTTCCTCGACAAAGGTGCCTCAACCACTACTTCTTATGCGTTGCCTGGCAAATCAGATGATTTCCAATTGACCGAAGCTATTCCGGGTTATGGCAAGCTGTTTGAAGGCGGCCCCTTGCTCGACATCCTGTTGTGGTTCACCGACTACCACCACTTCCATGCTCCGGTTTCAGGTACCATCATCGACCAGGGTTTGTATGAAGGTTCCTACAACTATGACTTTGGCGATTACAGTGTGAAAGATCACTTTGCGCCTAACCTTTCGGCAGATAGCGACCAGGTGGGTTGGTACAACCAACTGGGCAAGCACCAGCGCTACGTTTGGGTGATTCGCACTGAAGAGTTGGGACTGGTTGCCATGATCGCCATCGGCTTCTGGGGCGTGGGCAGTATTATCAATGCGGTTCAAAAAGGTGACCAAATTGAAGCGGGGCAATACATGGGCCACTTCGGATACGGCGGTTCTTCCATCGTACTGGCTTTCGAGCCCGGAAAAGACCTCCACTTCGAAGTAGGCAACAAGCCGGTAGCAAGCCCCAACTCTCCCGTGCTGATGAAGGTGCGCGAGTGTTTGGGCAAGAGTGGTTCCTAATTCGTTCTGTTATACTTATAAGTTCAAATGCGGAATGACCTTAAGGTGGTTCCGCATTTTCTTGTTTCCTCGATAGTTTCTCTACCTCAATTTCATCCACCATTAATAAAACATACCCATGAATCCTCAAAACAAACTATGCAATGCCTGGATTTACATTGGCGATGACGCTCCTAATGGCACCAACTACAACAGCCCAGACAGTGCCTACCAAAGATTGGTTAAAGAAAACATCTACCGTTCTGTGGATATTCTGTTCATCAGCTTTGTCACCACTTTCCCAACCGGAGACAACACCATTCCTTTGGGTGACGGCTCCTGCTACACCATTGGCGTAGACGAAAGCACTCCCAACAATGCTGGCCATCCAGGTGGCCTTACCAACTCCTACTACTTCGATCAAATTATTGAAGCTGCCAAATTGAACAATCCGGGTATTGTGGTTTCTTCTACCCTGGCCTGGGGCGAAGCCTCCATTTTGAGCAACATTTTCAACAACCCAACGAGTCCCCCATCAGCAAGTGATGAGGAAAAGGCAACACAATTTGCCAATAACCTGCTACAGTTCTTAGATGCCAAGGGCTTGAACGGCTTCGACATCGATTGGGAAGCTCCAATTGCTTCAGATGGCATCAATGTCAATCAGTTTGTGCTGTTGATCAACGCCATAGGAAAGGTTTTCCAACAACAGGAAAACAAGTATTACCTCACCCTATCTCCTTCGATGTTGGGAGTGATTTGTGATCAACACAACAATGCGGCTACCAATGCCATCAACACTTATGTGGATTTTCTAAACCTGCAACTCTATGGACAACAGCAGCAGAGTTGCCCAGGTCAAGATCCGGCACCGCTCAATGATTTGTTCGTACGCGCAGGGGTAGATGCAGATAAGTTAGCTTACGGAGCAAAGTTTGAAAGCGGCTACCAAACGGCAAGCCAGGCCTATTGTGGATTGAATGGCTTCCCGGCTTATTATCCTAACTATAAGGTCATTACCCAATGGCGACTCAATTCTGGAAACTTTCAATTCGAACAAGAGAATCAGGTAGAACTGTTTCAATTGGTTCATAACAACACTCCATGCTCATGAACCACTACTTTAATTTAAAAAAAGCCCCTTAGCGTATTGCTTTGGGGCTTTTTTATGAAATAATATTCTTCGACCCTCACTCCAAAACGCCTTCTTTCATGGCCCGGTAAACGATGCCAGCAGTGTTTTTAGCACCTAGTTTTTCCATGAGGTTTTTGCGGTGCGTTTCGATGGTGCGTTCGCTTACAAAGAGTTTCTCGGCCATATCGGCAGTTGTGTATTCTTTGCAAATCAGCTCCAGCACTTCTCTTTCACGTTCGGTGAGTCGGGTGTCGCCGGTGAGAGCTGGCGGTGTTTTTCGTTTGCGTTTCAGGCCAGCCAGCATCACTTGCGAAACCTGGTCGCTAAAATAGAATCCGTTTTGCGCCACGTTATGGATGGCCTTCACCACCACTTGCGCGTCCGAATTTTTCAGTAAGTAGCCGTTGGCTCCAATATCGAGCAGGTGCAATATGTAGTCGTCCTGATCCATCATGGTGAGGATAAGGATTTTTATCTCTGGAAAATTGGCTTTCAGCTCTCGGGTAGTTTCCATCCCGTCTTTAACGGGCATTTTCAAATCTACCAACACAACATCAGGTTGATTGCCCTGTTCAATGGCGTCAATTAACTCCTGACCGTTGCTGGCTTCCAATATCAATTGCACCTGAGGGTCTCGATCCAGAATGAGCCGAATGCCTTCCCTAAATAGTAAGTGATCGTCGGCAATGCCCACGTTAATCGTATTCATGTTTTCACGTGTTTGGGGGGTGAGTGATGGACTGTGGGAAACAGTATATTGGCCTGAGTACCTCCTGTTTTGGGAGTGGTCCAGGTTAGTTTTCCTTTCATAACGGCTACTCTACCCGAAAGGGTAGTGAGGCCAAGACTGGGTTGCTTTTGCAAGGCACCTACATCGAAGCCTATTCCATTGTCGGTATACTGCAATTCCCAACCGTCGGGGTGGTGCCGCAGCAACAGTTTTATTTGGGTTGCCTTGGCATGTTTCAAGGTGTTGTTGACCAACTCCTGAACAATTCGGTAAAGTTGCACCTCTAAGTCTAAAGACAAGCGTTCGTGAAGGTGCACTTCAACCGAAGTTTCGTAATCTCCCACCGCATCAATGTAGCGGAAGGTATCTTCAATGGCTTTTTCAAGCCCAAATTTCTCTAAATGTTCTGGTGACAGGTTGCGTGCAATGGCCCTCAATTTGGTCACTGCCCCGTCGAGCAATGCCTGAATTTTTCCTGGATCAGAAAATACACCGTCTTGCACCTTTGTATCGGGCAGAGTAAGGTAGAGTTTGGCCGTAGACAACATCACCCCTACCTCGTCGTGCAAGTCGCGGGCAATGCGGCTGCGCTCATTTTCCTGGGCTGCCATTACCGCCTCCATGCGTTTTTGCTGCTCCTCCAGCTTGAGTTGTTCCATGGCCAGATTTTGAGTAAACAACCGCCTTTGGTAATACACGAAAAACACCACCACTGCCAAGGCAAGTAGGAAGGTAAGCGAAATGCCGATGAGCATTAACCAGGCGAATTCGAGTTCTTCGGGGAGATCCATAATCCCAGGGCCAGAATAAGGTTGAAAAGTATAAAAAATAGTGCGTGGATAAACCAGATGGTAATGCCTAACTCATAGGAATAAAACAAGATATAGTTGCTGTAGATAAATACAAATAAACTACTCGAAAAATAAAGCAACACCGCGCTATTGATCCAGAAAAAAGGCAACCGTTCCAACCGATGTACGGTGAGTTGTTTCAACAGTTGATAGAAAAACGATAGTGACAAACTAATTAACAGAATTGCCTCTACCACCTTTATGTAAGTGTTGAATTGATACAAATCCTGCAAAATCATCGAATTGCCAACCGCCAACACCGTAAACCCAATCATTAGCCAACGCATAAAACCAGGGGAAGGATTTCCATTTAGCACTAAGCGATAGGCATTCGCAATCAACAAAAACTCAATTAAGGTGTTCAAATGGCCCAACCAAAGGTTCGGCATCTTAAGCACCCAAAATACCCTAGCCGCTCCATCGAGGAAAAAGCTAATGACACAAAGCCAGAAAATACTACGTAAAGCAGGCTGAAGAACACGATAGCGATACCAACCGATACCGATTGGCACCAATGTTGCCAAACAGGCCGCTAATATCACCCATTGTTGAGGATATAGTTCGGGAAGCATTTAGACGGATTAGTAGTTTACCGTGGACAAGTAGGTGGACAGGGAGCAGAGAAATCATAAAACGCCGATACTGGAGAGCCATCGTCACCCGTGGTATTGTCCCAGCCCACCAGCATCAAACCCAAAAAACCGCCTTCAGAAGATTGAAGCGAAGCCGGCGTAACCTCCCGGGAATGGTTGATGAGATAAATGCGAATGGACGAAATTTCCTGTTCTTGCGGGGCAGGACCATTTGGCCGAAGCACATCCACCATATCATCATGAAGAAAATTATAGCCTTGAAGCACACGTAGGATTTTATGCCTCCCCGAAGAAAGAAAAAGCTTTGAATAAGCTGAGGGTATCCAATTATTTATCAAGAGGTTCTCCCATGACTGTGCCCATTGTTGCAGTAAAACATTGGGTATTTTTCCATTCAAAGGGGGCGAACTTTCACCTTGGTTAAACTTTGGAGTAATGGATTGGGTGACTGGCTTGGTCAACAAAAAATATTCTCCTTGAATGGAATTATCTGCGTTTACTCCTTGAATAATCAGATTAAAAGGAGGCCTGTTGGTAGATAAACCCGGAATAGGGGGAGTATTATTATCGGGCAAAAGAGACTCATCCAAACCGAACTTGAAGACGTAGCTTGTAGTGCCAATCTGACTAATGATTTTTACCCAATCGCTAATGGTAATTTCAAATCCGTAGCATTCCTGCAGTTCATTGTTGGATTCCTCCTGCCAGGAAAACAAAGAATGAATATTAGCAGAATCAGGACTGGTATCGATAAAGTTGTAAAAAGCGTCCATCATGGTGTTGGCCTGTCCGCTTTCTAAGATGACATATCCCATATTTTTTGATTTCAAGATAAACTATCGTGGACAAGTAGGTGGACAAGGGGCTGAAAAATCGTGGAAAGTAGATAACAAATAAGAAGTATTGTCCCTTTTGTAAATACCTGCCAACATCAAACCAGCCGTATCATTGGTTTGGGTTGGATTTAATGTCATGAATTGTTTGTGAAAGCACATGTAGATGTGCACCTCGTAATCACTGAATTCCATCCTGTAGCCGTCTCCATTTTTCTCAATGATTCCATACATAGGATCGATGAGTGCTACAAACTCATTTCTCTTGAAAGAAAAACCTACCAAGGGCTGATCGATTGCGATATTTTCCCCATCGATGGTATTGATTTCTAAATTCGTTTTGTGAAAGGTGTCCAACTGCACGTTTTTATCCCATTCCTTTACCCATTCGTAAGATAAAATATCAGGAACACTGGTCATCGTAACTCCCAAAAGGGCAGCAATCACTTTAGGATAAGGGGGTGTTTTCAAAGATTCTACAACAGTTTCCGTAGATATGTTTTTAAAGATGTTTCCGATCGTTTCGGATTGAAAATCACTTTGCTTTTCAAATTGTTTGATTTCCCATGACCTCCTCTCAGCGGCAGAAATAGGATTGGCCAGTTTGAACCAAGGGGTCAAAACAGAGCCCATTTCGTTTCTACCTTGAATCAAAAGATGAAAATTAAGCTGGTCGCCCAGGTAGTTTACCTCGGAGGAATTAGTACCAAATGCAATGTAAAATCGATCGACTCCCACATAATTCACCAAGGTGTAGTAATCCATTAAGGGTATAGCAAAACCTGAGAGAAATTTAGTTTGTTCTTGTTCGGTCCACCGAAAGTGTCTGTTGAATGCTGCACCAGGGGTAGTAGCTTGAATTAGCCTTGCGTAGTTTTGTCTTAGTTGAGCTGCTTCTGACGGAGTTAAAGGCTCAAGGGAAATCGGTTCAGTCGACATATTGTTTCGTTTTCCACAAATAGATCAACTGAATCTTGGAATACAAAGATGTCAGTGGAAAAATCAGGGAAAACCCGTAGAAGTTTCAGGCTAAACTGAAGTCCCCGTGGAAATTAAAAAATTTCCATAATTGCAAGACCTTTTAAGTCCAATGAAGGGCAGGTAGGTGCATTTAGGCAAAAAATCTTGAAACATTCAATTTCTAAATACTAAATATTACAGCTACATCTGCCCCAATAGAGCGGAATCACCAATGCCCTCTTAGGGTTCTGTTAACCCAACATGGATAATCGATCTCATTTATTGATGGCAAGCATACTTTGTGGAAAAAAGTGATCAGCCAATATCACTCAGCTCATAACGTACCTGACCATTCAACCCAATAAAAACCTCAAAATAATAGGTGTAGCACGATTCGGGCATACTGATCCAGAGTCCTACCACAACTTCTTGATTTTCTGCATCCCACCTTTCCAAGTTTACTCCCATCAAAACTGCGTAGTGTAAAAAATCTTCGTCGGGAATTACTTCTTCAAATACCTCTTTGACAAAAGTACTATCCAGGATCAACTGGTTTTGGTGCCACAGTTTTATAGTGGCCGCAAAGTCACGACTAAAAACCGTGTCTGCTGATGGACCTTCTCCAGAAACCATCTCAGATCCTTTATCCATTAAGGTGTAGTGGTGAAGTTGCAATCGAAGGTTTGCCTCCTCATCCAGTAAGGTATCGGTTTTCTCTTCCTGATAGGCTTCCGGATAAAAACTATAGGTTCCTACTTCCGGCTCCGCAGAGATTTCTTCTGTAGGCAAAGTGGCTTCGCCTGAGGATGGGGTCTTATCAGCACAAGCAATCCCCAAAAAAAAGCACCACACCGCCATCAATACGATTGCAAGAATGGAAATAGAATACAGACCATTCCCTCCCAAAAAAACACCGATTAAAGGGTTTTCGAACCGAATGCCAAGCTGTTTTTTCATGCTTCGCTCCAAGGATAGGAAAAAATCACGGCAATTATTCACCAAATAAAGCATCTTTTCAGTCTTTGATCAGTCTATAAATATATCCACGTTCTTTTACTAATACCATCTGTATCTTGCCCACTACCACCACTCTGCATAGGTGTGTCAGACACTTCTATGCCCAAAAAAAATATGCCTGGATTCTCGTAATTCTATTTTTAATGGCTGTTTTTCCAGCCCACGCAGGTGCCGATTTAAATGCGTTAATAAGCGCCCTTGATACCGCTCAAACTCCAAAAGGGAAGTTGAACCTCACCCTAAAAATTGGGCATTACTACGAATCTTCGGCCCCAGAAAAAGCTTTAGAATACTTTTTAAGGAGTGATTCCATCGCTGCCACTATGGACGACATTTACTACCGTGGCAGTACCCAGTTTTCTTTAGGTGGATATTTTTACAACATGGGCGATAATAAGGCTGCAGTGGCACATTATGAGGAGTCCATCCGATTTTATGAGCAGAGTGAATTTTATAATCAAAAGAAGGATTTTCATAAATACAACGGAAGAAGAGACCAGCTTTGGAGGTCAAAAGGAAATCTCGCCTTAGCCTATAACCGGCTCACGGAATTTGAAAAAGCAACCGCCCTTTTTGAAGAAGTAGAAGCGTTTTATAAAGCCGGAAGCGACACGCTCAACTGGGCTTTATCACTGATCAATTTGGCGCCCAATTACCACCGCCTCCACCAAAATACGAAAGCCATCGCCACTTATGAAAAAGCAATGGAGCTCTTAGTAAAGGTCAATCGCCCGGACTTAGAAGGCATGGCGCTATTAAACCTTGGAAATATTTACATCAACTATAAACAGTATGAATCGGCAAACGGTGTACTCTTGCGTGCACAGCAACTTTTCGATAGCATTTCCGACACTACAAACGCAGCTTACACCAAATTTTACTTAGGAAAGGTAGCTGAGAAACAGCACCAGTACCAACCAGCACTCGAATACTATCAAACCTCTTTAAATACCTTTCAACGACAAGGAAATCAGTATACTACGGCAGTAGCCTTGCATGGTATTGGCGCAGCTTTATCACGGTTAGAGCGCCATTTTGAGGCAATAAGCTACTTTAAAAGATCATTGCAATTGAGGTTGGCAAGTGCCAATAAAGTTGGTGCAGTAAGCACTGCACATGGGCTTGCCGGGGAGCATTTACACCTCGATCAGTTGGACAGTGCCAAAGTTTACCTGGATTCTGCTACCGTTCTAGGGGCGATGTTCAACCTAAATACTAAGGCAGAGCACTGCTATTACCTGGCAAAATACTATGGCAAGAAAGGAATGTTCAGCAAGGCTTCAGAGTTGTATCAGCGCAACCTGGAATTGAAAGACTCCATTTTTCTAGAAACCGATTACGCTCAATTTGAACGCCTTAGGGCCGACTACAACGCATCTCAATTAGAAGTCAAAAACCAGGAAAACCGCATCAAACAGCAAGACCTGAAGATTGAACAAGCGCGCGCCTCGCGTCAACAAGTGTGGTTGGTGCTACTATCCTTCATTGCATTATGCCTGTTGGGCAGCCTGTTTTGGTACCGGGAATTTCATCAAACCCGACTCCGTCACCGGGTACTTCAAGAGAAGCAAAACGGCTTGTTGGAAGTAATCAAAGCAGAAAATAAAATGCGCGAAAAAGTAGCTCGCGACCTACATGATGGCTTGGGCCAACGTATGACTTCGTTACAATTGCATGCGCACAACTTGTTTGCACAACCCAACCAACCACCACACCAAGCAGCTGAGCCCCAACAGCAATTCATTGCCAAGGTAGATGCACTATCGCAAGAGTTGCGCAGTATTGCCAATCAGATCAAACCTCAATCTTTGGTTAATCTGGGACTCATTGAAGCCCTCAAAACCCTGATCGATGAAGTGGTTGGTCCAGAGGAGCTCCTAATCAATTTAGAATATTCCAAAAACGAATTGCAACTCACTGATCATCAATCGATTGAAATTTATCGTATTTGCCAGGAACTGATCAACAACACTTTAAAACACGCCCGGGCATCTACCCTCGAATTGCATTTGCTGCAACAAGCGCAACAATTGCACCTCATCGCTCAAGACAATGGCCGAGGTTTCACCACAGAAACCCCCATTGAAAAAGGCTCTGGATTGCTCAACATCAAAACCCGGGTAGAAGTGCTCGGCGGTGAATTAAAATACCAATCGCTTGCTACTGGTGGCGTGCTTACTAAAATCACCATTCCTACTTAATATGACTACTTCACTGCTCATTGTTGACGACCGCAGGTTGGTCAACGAAGGCCTTGCGGCCCTGATTGGCCAGTACCCCCGTTATCAGGTGGAAGGCCAGGCCCTTTCCGGGAAGGAGGCCCTCCGGTTTTTAAATCAAAAAAAGGTAGACGTGGTGATTCTCGATCATCAAATGCCCGGGCAAAACGGGCTGAAAGTGTTGGCAGAAATTCAAAGCCGATTCTCAAGTATAAAAGTCATCGTGGTTACCTACCTGCTGGAAGAATTGGTATTGCGCGATTATGTAAAAGCTGGCGTGGAAGGATTAGTACTCAAACACGATTCATCGGCTGAATTGGTGCTTGCCCTCGATCAGGTTTCAAACGGTGGCCGGTTTTTCTCCTCGGGGGTTACCCAAATGCTGTCGGGTGCCCCGGTAATATTGGGCACAAGTGCTCCTTCCAATGTGTTGAATGTGCTCACCCCATCGGAGCGCGAGATTCTTTCTTTTATTGGTAAGGGACACACCGTGCAGGAAATAGCCACGCTTCGCCAAACCGCTGTCCAAACCGTGAAGCGCCAAAAACAAAATATTATGGACAAACTAGACATCCATAAAGAAATAAAGCTGATGCGACTGGCCATCGAAGAAGGATTGGCCTAATACTTTCAATTTTCATGCTCTTTTACGTCTAAAGGCAAGCTGGTTTCCACCCGCTAAGGGTCGTATGCGCTGTTTTTACGGTCTTATACACCTTTTGGAGTAGCTACTACACCTTTCATGTATTGAAACAAGGGGGCCTTCGTGGTGAACTTTGAAGTCACGTTTTATTCACCATCAAGACTCCTATTTTATGAAAATCCCAACATGTACGCTAACCCAAACAAGGCTCGAAAATCCCCAATCGGGCGTTATTTTTAATGGGCTGGTGATAAGGATACCCGGCAACCCAATTGTTGCACAAACCATGGCTTTTCAAAACTCAAATGAGAGTTACTTGAAAACCAGCAGATTATTTCCACCCATGGGACTGGACGATCCATCTTATCGACCAGACCTTCAAATCCATATACGGTAGAGTCCTTTGAAACGCCTTCCAGCTCAAGGAACTGGCTAAAAAAAGGATGGCTTCTACCGATGGACTTGTCGCCAATACCCTACCTATCGAAAAAACTTCAGGCACTTACCTGATTCAATCATACGCAGGAAATGCATCCCGCATTTCGAAACTAACCAAAAGCAATTCCCCCCTTCTATTTAAATGTGAAGAAGGGGATATTTATCAACCCAATTATTTCAATCAAAATGAACCTATTTTCCATGAAATGGGCCTTTGCAATTGCAGGAGGCCTTTTATTCCACTTTCAAAGTTCAGGTCAGAACTTAATCACCAACCCCAGTTTTGAAGATGCCTGTGCCTCGGTTTGTGTCACCACCGTGGGGGGCAATGTGTACAACGGCTGCATACCAGGCTGGCAAACCTCGCACCAGGCTCCGGATGTATTCCGAAACAGTTGCCCACTCATTAGTGGTGAACAAGCTTCAGATGGCACCAATTATCTGTATCTGAGGTTTGGTGGGGTATTTACCGAAGTTAACCTTAAGCGCTGTTTTCCTTACAACTTTAAAATGGACTATCAGCAGGCGCTTAATGCCGTAGGAATCTGCACAGCCGGTAAAATAATTGTAGCGGGTGCCAACGCCTTAAACAACGGTTTTCCAGCAGCAAGACCTAATATTCCACACGAGATCATTACCGAAGTACTTGTGCCCAATGTACCTTCCAATACCTGGCAAGGGATTTCCATCAATTTCGAGACGGTGTCGGACTGGAAATACCTTTGGATCTATTATGAATCTTTGAATTCCAGAGCTTGTAATACTACAGGAGTAATCGATAATCTTTCGCTCACAGAAGATTGCAATTCGCCCCTGGGTTGCTCGGCAGACTTTACTTGGGTAAAAATCGGCGATTACAACTATAAATTTAACAGCAGTGTTAGTGGTGGTTCGCCTGGTACTGCCTTTAGTTCCCTGGTGTGGACTTTTACCAATACCGTAACCGGGAACCAGGTAATTTCAACCGAAACCAACCCGTCAATCGGCACCTTGCCTTGCCCGATAAACGATCCCAATTGCGACTTCTTTTTACCTCCTGGAAAATACCTGGTGTGCATTGAAGCGCAGTTTACCAACGTATTTACCGGGGAAGACTGCTTTGCCGAATACTGTGAAGAAATAGAATTGGAAGGATTTGAAGATGACGAAAAGTTTAGTTCCAAACGCCTCGCTACCAATGGCGACCCTTCCAAATCCTTGCAAGTATTCCCTAATCCGGCCAAAGACTACCTGGAAGTTCGATTCAATGATGGAAGTCCGGTGCAAGAATATGCGCTATGGAACCTCAACGGCCAGCTGGTGAAAAACGGCACCCTTTCGGATCAGTCGGCCATTGACATTGGGCAAATTCCCAACGGAACCTACCTGTTGAAGGTAACCTCCGAAAAACAGGAATACCGCTACAAAGTGACCATTGTGCACTAATCAGATCGATTAATGCAAAAAAAGGAGAAGCCCGCTCGGGACTTCTCCTTTTTTTATGCTTGGTTACAACACGCTTATGCATAAAATGACACGCTCATGAAATCGATCAACACGCTCGTGAAGTGATCCTGCAACCGCCAATAGCAAGCACCTACTTTCGGAAAATAGAAATACACAATCCATGAAAATCATGGAAATAGTAACCATCGTCCCCCCACAGGACTTTTTTACCCAAAAACTTTATCAATGAATTCTTTCAAGAAAGTTCTATTTACCCTGCTTGCAGTAGTCACCTTGAGTGTGGCTGCCAACGCCCAACTCATCACCGTTATGGATGCCTTTCACCAAGGCCGCCACGGTTGTCCAGCTACCGTCACTGCTTATTATGAGTGTGGTGGATGTGGTTCTGGCACCACTGCTGTAACGCAAGTGCTCAATGCTGGAACCCAAGCTATATTTCCATCCAGCTGTGGAACACCAACCAACGGTTGGGTGCTCTTCTTCTCCGTAGATTATGGCAATGGACCCACTTTTGTCGACTTGGATCCATGCTCATTTATCTCGAATAGCGGCTTCGATTTCGCTATCGATTGCTTTGGTATTCCGCAACCTTTTGCCTGGACCACGACTCCCTCTATTTGGGTACCCGGTACGGTCGGTAATGTACACTTAGACCTCTATTGATGCTCATAGCTTAGAGACAGAAAAAAGGGTAGCATTTCGTGATGTTGCCCTTTTTTTGTTTACCCATTATTCCTCCGGGGAAAATACTCGCAACCCGTAATCAAGCCCTCTTTTTTGAGCCGCTTTTCATGAGCAACTACCTCCCCGATAGTTGTTGGATAGTACGAGCGATCAATTGTTTAAATTCCTTTCCCACACCTGCCACTACAGCATAGTTATTCCAACCTTCGAGCCCTGTTTGCACCTCGTCAAGGATGCGTTCGGGGCGCTTCAGGCCAAATACCTGTGCCAGCTCCAACAGGTGTGCCCTACCCGGGTTGCGGCTTTCACCAGCTACTTTGGTGCTGTGCATGCCAAAACCAGAAGAAGAAAACGTAAGGTCGTAAGCTGGAGCCATGCGCCAATTGCCTAAGGCATCCATTAAAAAAGAAAAGTTTTTGCTGTGATCATCTCGATTGTGAGCAAAGACATTGAAAGCGGCCAACCGAAGCACTCCTTCATAAGCTCTGACATCGCGCTCCAAACGAAAAGCAGCATCCATCAAGTGGCCATAATCCAACTGGCTATACCGAAAATCGTCGTGCAACAAACCGCTGGCCGAATGCAAATGCAAGCGTTGCTGGCCCTGCCGGTCAAACCTGCGCGTACCAAAATAGCAAGTGCCCGACTGCCCTTCAAACAACCGGCATTCGGCCATAGGCAAACCCACATCACGTGCCATCAATGAATAAGCATACTCGATGTGCGCAATATCAGCACGATCAGTAGCGGATGGAAATTTGATGATCCAGGGCTCGTAGCCTTCAGGAAGTGGGTTGGGGCCATAAATCAGGTGTTCGCGTTCGGGATGATAACCAACATGAATTTTAGGGCGCGCGCCTCCCGAACTTCCACCCAAGCGGTAGAGCTCATCCAACAATTCGATACTGTTGCCAGCTTGCAACTCCACCATTTCTGCCGCTATAGTATCCAGTTCCAAAGCTTCACTGCTCCGCTTTCCTGCGACCAAGGGAGGAGCATATTCCAATGCTCCCAAACCTTGATCTCCTACAAACGCCAAGCGTTCTAAGGGACCTAAATCAAAAGGGTTTTGCCCGATAGCACTAAGGTGGCGATCCAAGAGCAGCCGCCCCCATCCATCGGGCAAAGAATCATGAAAAACACCAAAAAGTCCCTCAAACAATCGAGCATCGCCTGACTGTATGCCCTCTTGTTGCTTCAATTTGATTGGAGAAAGCTCTAAATCTGTATCTAAAAACTCTGGGTAAAACTTTAAATAGATGCCCCGACCAGCTTGCACCAACTCCCCTACTGCCACTTTTCGGGTTCCGAAATTGAGGCGCACCTGCAAGCGTTCTATTTTCATTTTCTGCGGGTTCGATCAGAAAAAAGCGTTTCCAAATCAAGATTAGGATCAGCCACAAAAAGAGAGTTGAAATCGTCGAGGCGATCCAGGACATGCGCCAACTTCAAAAGAGAAATCAAATTGATGTGTCCACTCCTTTCAAAACGCTTTATGCTTCCAAGGGAAACTCCTGAGCGATCGGCCATTTCGGCCTGGCTGATTTTATGTGCCTTCCGAAGCGACTTCCACCTGCTAGCTAAGCCCTGAAGCACATCGGGTGGCAGATGAGTAGAACTAAACATTAATGGATAAAATATTAGTCAAATGTACAAAATAATTACACAAATAGATAACATATTAACCAAATATAATTAGAACAAATTAACCAATTCACCCGCAATGTCACTTTGCTGACATTGAAGATTTCAAATGAAATTTTATTTTCGACCCCAGATAGCGGGTTTCGAATACTTTCCAAGTGTGGGTTTTGAATACGTTGAAGTTTTCGTCTCCCCAAAAGTCCGATGGTAAGGTGACCCCTCCATGAAGCAGCTGCAAAGTCAAGATACTGCCATACTGCTCTTTTCGCGCACCAGCGAAGAAGAAGCACGTGTGAAGTGGCATCATCCTTCATTGAACCAAAACAAGAAGGTAGGTATTGCCAGTCGACTCATCGACCATAGCCTTAGCATTGCCCACCACTCGAAACTGCCCGTTTTTACCCGTTTTTCGAATGTTCAATCGGGTAGTGATTTTGGAGAACGATTGGCCAATGCCATCGAAGAAATTTATGCCCAGGGCTATCAAAAAGTCATTGCCATTGGCAACGATTGCCCCCTGATATCTGCTCAATTACTCCGTGATGTAGCTGCGGCATTAATGCAGCAACAAGCAGTCTTGGGTCCTGCACGAGATGGCGGACTCTACCTGATCGGTTTGCAAAAGTCGGCTTACCACCGCCACGAGTTTCTCAACTTGGCTTGGGAAAGCAGTGCGCTGCAACGCAGTTGGCGACATTATCAAGTGTCCACTTACTGGCTAAAGAGCCTCTCCGATGTGGACACCTTCATCGATTTAAAGCAGTTGGTGGCCCAATTGCCATTCGCACATTTCCTGCGTCAGCAACTACTCAGCATTTTGGCATCTGCCAAAGTGGATGTTAATCGGAACGGCTACCTTCTAAGCAATCCCAGCCTTCCACGAACACGGCCCCAGCGCGGCCCCCCTTACCGGGCAACCTTTCCTACCGTGAAGCTTTGATCAAAATCGATCTCAGCGTTTAACCGTCACAATTGTCGATCTTAATTCTTGCTCATGCGCAAAATCTATTTGTTGCTGAGCGCTTGTTGTTTGTTCACCCTACAAGCTCTTAGCCAGCAATTTTCGGTTTCCGGTTTGATTACCGATGAAACCAACCAACCCCTGCCGGGGGTCAATGTATTTGAAAAAGGCACCCAAACCGGCACCTCCTCCGATGCAGAAGGTCGCTACCAACTGCAAGTCTCAGGCCCACAAGCTACCTTGGTGTTTCGATTTCTCGGATTCGAAACCCTTGAACTACCCGTAAACGGACAAGCTGAACTCAATGCACAATTGCAGCCTTCAGCCGAGAAATTGAAGGAAGTGGTGGTAACCGCCCTCAACCTAAAACGGGAATCGACCACATTGGGCTACTCCATTCAGAAGCTCGAATCAAAAGAAATCTCGGAAGTAAAGTCGCCCAATTTTGTAGATCAATTGGCCGGCCAGGTAGCAGGAGTTACCGTGAGCCAAGGCGCTACCGGAGTAGGCTCCACTTCGCGCATTACCATTCGTGGCGAAGCTTCGTTTTCCAACAACAATCCACTATTCGTAGTAGACGGCACGCCCATCAACAACAACACCACATTCAACTTTAGCAACGAAGCCGCAGCAGGCTTTCAGGAAGTTGATTTCGGCAACGGTGCCATGGAGGTCAACCCCGACGACATCGCCTCAGTATCGGTGTTGAAAGGCCCGGCAGCAGCAGCACTCTATGGCACGCGCGCAGCCAACGGTGTGATTCTCATTACCACTAAAAGCGGTAAGAACAGCAAAGGCCTGGGCATCAGCATCAACTCTTCCACCTTTATTGATCGTCCCTTCCAACTCCCCGAATTTCAAAACCAGTTTGGCCAGGGCAACTCCGGGCAATTTGAGTTTGTGGACGGATTGGGTGGCGGCACCAACGACAACATCACCTACAGCTGGGGTCCTGCCCTTGATCAGGGAATACTCATTCCACAATTCGACAGTCCGGTCACATTGCCCAACGGCACAGTGGTAAGGGGAGGCGACCTTGCCTTGCACGGTGGGGCACCCATCACACCCACGGCTTTTGAGTCACACCCAAACAACCTCAGGGATTTCTACGAAACCGGAATTACGGCCATCAACAATGTTTCCATTGCCAACGGCAACGAACAAGGCAGCTACCGACTCTCCTTCACTGACCTACGCAGCGACTCTTACATTCCGGGGGTCAACCTCAATCGGAAAACCACCGCACTCCGGCTAAATTACAACCCAATGCCCAAACTTTCGGTCAATGCTTCGATCAATTACGTCAACAGTCAAAGTGACAACCGACCTTCCAACGGTTATGGATCCGAAAATGTGAATTACTCCCTGGTGGCCTGGGGACCGCGTTCGCTCAACATTGCCAACCTGGAAGATTACTGGCAACCGGGCCTGGAAGAACAACAGCAGTATTCGTTCAACTATACCTTTTTTGACAACCCATACTTCATTCTGTTGGAGAACCGCAACTCGTTTAACCGCGACCGGGTATTCGGCAACTTAGGAGCGAGCTACCAGTTGACGGAGGACCTGACCCTTCAATTCAGTAGCGGAATGGATTACACCTCTGAAAACCGCCAATTTCGGAGGCACTTCAGCACCAACCGTTTTCGTACGGGCGCCTACGCCGAACAAGATGTTTTCTTTCGGGAGGTGAATACCAATGTGTTGTTGACGTACAAAAAGGTGATCAACGATTTTCAGGTAGAAGTTTCCGCAGGCGGCAACCGCATGGATCAAACCGCTCTACAGCGTCAAACCGAGGCTTTGTCGTTGGCACAGCCGGGCATCTTCAACTTTAGCAATGCTTCTTCCCCACTCAACGTTTTTCAGTTTGAAAACGAACGCCGTATCAACAGTGTGTATGCTTTTGCCAAACTGGGGTACCGCTCTTTCTTGTTTTTAGACATTTCGGGCCGCAACGATTGGTCGAGCACCCTGGCCACTCCAAGTTCTACGGACAACACTTCGTTTTTCTATCCGTCGGTGGCACTTAGCTATATCGCTTCCAATACCTTCGAACTTCCCGAATGGGTTTCACTGGTCAAATTGCGCGCCAATTGGGCACAAGTCGGAAATGATACTGATCCGTATCAAACCACGGGAGCTTTTGTAGCCGGTACACCCTTTAACTCACAACCCACTTTTACCGCTCAAAACACCATTGCCAACGCCAACCTGGTACCGGAGCAAACCACCGCCTGGGAAGTAGGTGCGGATGTGCGCTTCATCGACGACCGCGTTCGGGTAGATTTTACCTACTACGATGCTCTGACGGAAAATCAAATTCTCTCGCTACCGGTGGCTATCTCTTCGGGCTACGATCAACAGGTAGTGAATGGAGGTGCCGTGCGCAACCGGGGTGTAGAAATTCTTTTGGGCCTCACACCTATCAAGAAAGAAAAGTTCACATGGAATTCCTTACTGAACTTCAGTAGAAACGTGGCCACGGTAGAAGACCTGCCCGAACAGGCCGGTAGGATCACCCTGGCCTATTCCCGGGTATACGACAATGTGAACCAAACCGTATGGTTTCAGGTGGAAGAAGGCGGCCGTATCGGCGACTTTTACGGAACGGGCTACTTACGCAACGAAAACGGCGATTTCGTAATTGGGAACGACGGACGCTACATTGTGGACAACACCTTGAAGAAATTAGGAAATTACAACCCTGATTTCATCCTGGGCATTAGCAATGCTTTCAGCTATGGCAAGTGGGACATGAGCTTTCTGATAGACTGGCGCCAAGGCGGAGAATTGGTTTCGCGCACGCTGTCGTTGGCCGCTGTGGGTGGTCAATTGTCCGAAACGGAAAACCGTCCCGACGAAGGCATTGTAGCCGAAGGAGTGGTTAACGTAGGTACTGAAGAAAACCCCATTTGGCAAGCCAATACTACTGCGGTAAACGTGGAGACTTACTACCGGCAGTTTTACGACCGCAACCACGAAGAAAACAATGTCTATAGCGCTACCTATGTCAAATTGCGGCAGGTATCCATCGGCTACACTTTCCGCACCGAGCGCACCAGCGGTTGGCTCAAAAAGGGCCGGGCACTGCGCCTGGCACTGGTAGGCCGCAACCTCTATGCCTGGAGCGAAATTCCCCACTTCGACCCGGAACAATTGGCCGTGCAAGGCAATCAATTGATCAGCGGTGTAGAAGACATGTCCTATCCGACTGCCCGCAGCTACGGATTCAAAGTGAGTTATAATTTTTAATCGACCAGGATCATGAACACAATCAAACAACTGCAATGGATCATGCTCGTGGTTTTGGTTACGACCACCAGCTGCAAGCGCAACTTTGAAGAACTGAACACCAACCCTAACGCACCTACGGAGGTGAACCCGAGTTTGCTTTTGCGGCAGGTGATCTACGATTATGGCGAAGAAATGTCTTACGAAGGTTTTGTGGCTGGCAACTTGCTGGCGCAACATTTCACCATGGTGGATTTCAACCTTTTCGACCGCCACGACCTGGCTTCGCCTCAATTGGGAGGCAACCCTTGGCCTGTGATTTACACCAACCTGCGCGACAATGAGATCATGCTCGATCTGGCCCGCTCAACCTCTACCCTGGCCGTATACGAAGGTCCGGCCTTGGTCATGAAAGCCTACATGGGTGCGGCTCTGACCGACATCTATGGCGATGCGCCTTTTTTCGAGGCTTTACAAGGAGCCAGCGGAGTGGTCACCCCGGCTTATGACGACCAGGAAACGATCTATACCGGCACAGGGGGCATTCTCAACCTGCTCGATCTGGGCATTGAAGCCCTGCAAAACTATTCTGGTTCGCAAGCCTTGGAGGGCGACCTGCTTTTCGATGGTAACCTCGATTCCTGGATCACCTTTGCCCGGTCCTTGAAAATCAAATACCTCATGCGGGTTTCCGGCCGCAGAGACGTACAGGTAGAATTGCAAACCCTCTTTAACCTTGGCGACTTTATGCGCAGCAATGCGCAAAACGCTACTTTCGATTTCACCGATGGTCAGCCCAATAGCTTTCGAATGCAACAGTTGCGGGATGGTGATTTCAACTTGTTTGTGCTTTCCGAAACCATGGAAGATCAACTCAAGGCCTGGAACGACCCACGCATCGAAGTCCTCTTTCGCCCAACCGGAAACGATACCAGTGGACAGGTTTTCGAAGGCTTACCCAATGGACCTGACGCTTCGCAAACCTCCATTACCGTAGCGGATTATTCGCTCACCGGCACCTTGTTTCGGGAAAATACCGGACTGCTGGATGCTAACTTCTTAACTGCTTGGGAAACCCTCTTTTTGTTGGCCGAAGCGGCCGAGCAGGGCATCATTAATGCCAGTGCCGCCAACTTATACAACGAAGCGGTGCAATTGGCCTTCGAATATTGGCAAACTCCCCTTCCGGCAGACTACCTCAGCAGCGGGCCAGCCGCTTTTGGTGCTGGCGGAGCTAACCCCCTGGAGCAAATCCTCACCCAAAAGTGGGTGGCCAATAGCATCAACGGATACGAGGGTTGGATCGAATATCGCCGAACCGGCTTTCCGGCTTTGAACCCGGTGACTGCCAGTCTAAACGCCGGCCTCTTTCCCGTACGGCTGCCCTACCCGGCCGACGAAGAGGCACTGAACTTCAACAATTTTACAGCCGCCACCGGGGCCAATGGAAACAGCGTCAATACCCGCGTGTGGTGGGACGTTGACTAAACCCAGGCATAATTAGCAGATGAACGATCCTTTGGTATGGCAATGGGCCTTGTTGGTGGTGTTTGGGGTGGTGTTTTATTTCATTGCTCCCCATTCGCGCACCGTGGCCGAGTTTTTTGCCGCCAAAGCACCAGGCGGACGCACTCCGGGGGTGGCCCTGCTCACCAGCAGCCTGGTCATCTCCTGGATTTTTGCCAAATCCATCACTAATGCGGCCAACCTCGGTTTGGCCTTTGGGCTGATTGGTGGAGTAGCCTATGCGGTGTATTATGGCTCCTTCATCGTAGGTGGTTGGGTAATCTACCGCATGCGCCAGAAAGGAGATTTTGCAAGCATTCACCAGTTTTTGCAAACCCGATTTGGTCGCGGAGCAGTAGTGGTATTCTCGCTTTTGATTGGCATTCGGCTTTTCAACGAGGTTTGGTCCAACACCATGGTCATCGGCTCTTACTTCGGAGATGCCGGGTCCAGCGAATACTACATGGCCATTTTGGGATTCACGGGGCTCACTCTGGCCTACGCGTTGAAAGGAGGACTGCGCAGTTCCTTGCTTACGGATGCCATTCAATTGGTATTCTTCGGCGTATTGCTGGTGGTGTTGCTGGCTTGGATTTTGCCTACTAATCCAGCAAGTGTAGGAGACATGTGGCAATCTGGCGATTGGACAATGGCCCTGGGAGGTAACCTTCTTTTCGCAGCGTTGATCCAAATTTTCAGTTACCCGTTTCACGACCCGGTACTCACTGATCGGGGTTTTATTGCCCCTCCGAAAACAACCCTAAAAAGCTACCTGCTGGCAGGAGGCATTGGGTTTGTTTGCATTTTAGCCTTCAGCTTTTTGGGCATTGCCGGACGCTTCGCGGGTGTGGAAGGGCAGGCTGCGGTAGAAATGGGCAAACTGCTTGGCGTGGCTGGCATGCTGCTGGTGAATTTCATCATGATTACCTCTGCTGCTTCTACCCTCGATTCTACTTTTGCAGCCTTCTCCAAACTTATGGTGGTAGACCTTGCCGGGAAACGTGCTGTAACTGTAAAAAGAGGCCGTTTGGTGATGATTGCACTCGTGGTTTTGGGCACGTTGCCGGTTTTTGCCAATCCCGAAATACTTTCCGCTACCACGGTAAGCGGCACCATGATCATTGGTTTGGCACCGGTTTTTGTTTTGTGGAACCGCCCTGCGCCAGCGGCATCTTTCCACCTTTCGGTGGGTTTCGGATTACTGATCGGCTTGTTGCTGGTGTTCGATCAATTTCCGGAGGCACTCACGTTTACCACTGGAAAATACGCTTCGCTGCTCTGGGCCAACTTTTGGGGAACCTTGGGCTGCTTCATTTTGTTTGAATTTGGACGATTGATGTCATGGAAAAAGCAAACATCCAACCCTTAGGCACCCTTTCAGGTCCACTTTTGGTCTTTGGGGGTAGCTACAGCAATTTACAAGCCCTGGAAGCCTTAAAAAAAGCGGCTGAGGCCAAAGCGATTCCACCAGAAAATATCATTTGCACCGGCGATGTGGTGGGTTATTGTGCCGACCCTGAAGCCACCGTTCAAACGGTAATGGATTGGGGCATACGCGTAGTGGCCGGAAACGTGGAACTACAATTGCGATCTGGAGCGGAAGATTGTGGTTGCGATTTTAATACTGGTGGACGCTGTGATGTGTTTTCGCGACAGTGGTACCCTTTTGCACAAAAGGCGCTTAGCGAAACCTCACTCACCTGGATGAAAACGCTACCGGAGGCCTTGCAATTTACCTATGGTGGTCAATCTGCAACCGTTCTTCACGGTTCTTGGTTTGAGACGGCGGGTTATGTTTTTCAATCTACCCCGTGGAGCGAGAAACTGCGCCACTTCAGTGCAGCTGAAAGCCAGTTGATTTTGGCAGGGCATTGTGGATTGCCTTTCGCCCACCAATACGAGCACTACTCCTGGCTCAATGCCGGCGTCATTGGAATGCCCGCCAACGATGGCACTCCCAGGGTTTGGTACCTCACGCTGGAAACATCAGCTACCGGATGGCAGCATCAATTCCACAGTTTGGAATACGATTTTCGGGAAGCGGCACAACGCATGCACCAACGGCGACTGCCTCAGGCTTATGCCAAAACGTTGGTTACCGGATTGTGGGACAACTGCGAGATATTACCTGAGGAAGAAACGCTTTTACAAGGACAACCCATCGTTTTTTAAGTTATAGGCGCATTCCAACGTTCATTCTGGTTTTCTGTACCAGAATGCCTTCCGAACTACCCTAACAAGCCACTATTGCTTAAATTCGTTTCGTGTTACGTTTTCTGGTGCTCTTATTGGGTCTTTCCTTGTTCGCTTCGTGCGCAGTACAGCATCCCAAATACTTTATGGTTGACAAGGTGATGGCGGTGCAGACCGGAATGACGAAGGATACCATCGATTCTATATTTGGAGTATCACCATACAATTTGCTAGCCTACGATTCAACCGGGGTGGTCACCTACACTTACGTGTACCGTACCCGCCATGTAAAGCGGTTCCCAATTGTGATGAGTCGAAAATCGGGTTTGCCCGCAGAAGGTGAATTCATCGACCTCAATGTTACCTATGATACCGCGGGGGTAGCCATTCATATCGAATCTTGCCCGGATTGTCCAAGAGATTATCTAACACAAACCGACATCAACCCCACCGAGATCATCGCCTCCATTACGACTATTATCACCGTAACTGTGCCGGCATTGTTGGTCTTTCTCTCCACCAACTAACCCATCTTACATCGGGTCAAAAAAATCTTGATTTAGGGAGTTTACCTTTTACTACGTAGGGCAATACCCATTTCTACGTAGCAAGGCTGAAAGCAAAGAATTGACATTTGTGTCAAACTTCTATTGCTATGAAAACTTCTACCCTTTTACTGTTCGGAATGATGTTGTTAACCCTTACATGGAGTTGTGAAAAAGAAGAATCTGAGCCTGACCCCACACCGGCTACCGGTACTGGAACCGGTGGCGGAACTGGAGGAGGAACCGGTGGTGGTACAGGTGGCGGTGGAACTGGCGGTGGTGGCACCGGTGGAGTGACGGTGAACGTTGCTGCCAACGAACTGCAATGGGGAAGCACTACTTCAACCCTCACCGCGGTATGGGACAAGCCCTACGAGCCCACCGGCAATGGAGTGACTACGCTTTTACGCCTCACAGGGGCTGAGGGCATGACTTTCGACTTTGTTTTTGAAGGGGATGATATTGGTACCGGGACGTATACTTTGGTCGATGATCTGGTTCCTGGCCCCAATGAAGTTTCTCTTAATGCCGGAATGGGTGCCTCTGGTCCCCTAATTCCGCAAACCTTGGGTACCACCAGTGTTTCTGTAGACAAGGCAAGCGATGGTACTTATGAAATAAAGCTGGCTCCCATCCGCATCGAAAACCAGTTTAGCTGGCAAGTTTCTTTCGATGAAGAAGTCTCTTTATTTGCTCGTTTTAACCTTGAAAAAAACGTGATCGATGGTGTTGCCAATACCAGCACCGAATGGAATGTAGTAGAGTTTACGGTTCCTTCGGCCTTTGACGTCACTACCATTGGTCAATCTTCTCCCCAGAGTGGCATCAACCTACTTTTGCAAATAGTGGGTTACGATTTCAGGACCGAAAATGTGACCCAAAACACCACCTTGAGCGATCAGGGTTATGCTACCGCTTTTACCGGAGCACCAGGCATTTATTTGCAATACATATTGGGATTAAAACTATATGAAGTGGTGAGTCCTAACACTGCTGTTTCGCTGGAGGTAACCGATGACTTAATCAAGTGTTCTTTTTCAAATGCAACTTTAGAGAATGTGGCTGATCCAAGTGACCAAATTACCCTTTCCAGTGAGTTCTATATTTTAAAATAAAGTACCTATCGGTCGGATCATTCCCGTTTCGATAAGGATTGCTTCTCCAATCCGCAAGAAAGGGCAACCCATTTAGGTTGCTCTTTCTGCTTTTTAGGCTCACCAAAGCATCCATGGGATCGTTGACGGAAGTTTAGGGTACGTTGGCCAAAAGCTCAATCCATATTTTTCACAGGTGGTGTATATTGAGGATACTTTTTGCTTTAAACCTGTACTCATGCTTCGATTCTGCCTGAAAGCAGCACTCTCCTACATTCTGGTGAGCAGTGTTGTTCTCTTATTGGTTTCCTCTTTTCTTTTGACCAATTGGTTTGTCATTTCTCGCTCAAAAGGTACCTTTTCCGTTCATAATGTGATGAATAGGCCATCTCCTGCTGCATTTAGGCATGCGGCAACGCTGCATTTAACTGGTTCCCAGCCAGTCAATCCCTATCCGTATTTACTATCTCTGAAATTGACAGAGCAGTAATTGGGCACTGTCTCCAACTGGAAACAACCTTGGTTTCCAAATCTAATGCAGGTCGCTTATTTTTAGAAGGATGGTAAAAGCCCCATTGTTGGTCATTCTTATTTTGTTGGCAACGGTAGTCTCGGCACAACCACCCTACCGTCTCTATTCAAAAGCTGATCGAGACAGCTGTTTAAACCGGTTGGAGCAACTTCCCAATGGTCCAGAAAAGCTTTACCTGTTGCAGGAATTGTCGCTCAACTTCAACCGCAACAATCCTGAATTGTCGATGCGATTGGCGCGCGAAAGCCAGCTCTTAGCAACCGAGTTGGGCTCCACCATCCAACTTTCGGAAGCACATCGCCTGATGGGGTTGGTATATCAGCACTCAGGTAATTTTTCGGAGGCTTTGATCCAGATGCTGAAAAGCATGGAGGTTTCTCAAGCCTTGGAAAAGGTGGAACAACAAGCTCTGGCTAAGTATACGATTGCCAGGCTGTTTCACTACCTGGACCGCCAGGAGGAGCGGAAAAGCTATTTTAAAGAGGCGCAAAAACTCGCGTACCAATCGGGCGGTAATTTCATTATCGCCCGGATGAAAACCTATGAAGCAGGGCTCATTCAAAGCAGCCAAAACGTTGAAGCCTCTTTGCCATTATATGAAGAAGCCTTGCACTTGTATCGACTGGAAAAGTTGGACCGCTATGTAGCACTCACCTTAACCAGCCAGGGAAAGGTGTTCAGCAAGTTAAATCAGTTTGACAAAGCCTTTGAAAACTTTCGGATGGCTCGAAACATCAACCAAGAAATTGACAACCCCAGTGGGATGGGTTATTCCGACCTCACCATGGCCAACCAAAGAATAGTGGCGCAGCAACTCGATTCCGTTCCCTTTTTTCATCAGCGGGCACTGGATACTTTTCGGGAGTCGGAAAATATAAGGGGCATGGCTCATACCCTCATTGGAAAATGCAGGTATTACATGGCTATTGGCAACACAGAGGCTGCTACGGCCAGTGCAGAGGCCTGCTCTTCTTATATTGAACGTTGGCCAACCGACCGGCAAACTCAACGCATTTATCGATTTCTTAGCCGCCTTTTTGGCGAAGCCGGACTTCATGAACAAGCCTATCAGTATTCACTCAAACACATTGCCGCACGAGAAAAACTGATTGGAGATGAGATTGGGAAACAAGTGGCAGCAGTAGAACGAAAGCTTATCTACCAAGCCAAAAACGAAGAAATTATTCTGGCTGAACAAGCCAAACAAGAAGCTGAAATTGTTGCCCAAAAAGAACGCAAAGAAAAAAAACAATCGCTTTGGTTTTCGGCCTTCTTTCTACTGTTGATTTTGGTAGTGGCTTATGCTTATTTCCGTATTCGAAGGGTGAATGCATTGCTGGCAGAAAAAAACCAAATCATTGAAAAAGACCTGGAAGTACGAGGTAACCTACTCAGAGAATTGCACCACCGGGTAAAAAACAACCTACAAATCGTCGATAGTTTTTTTGGAATGCAAGAACGAAAGGTGGACGCACCTCAGGCACGCGAAGTCATCCGCGAAGGCAGGAACCGCCTGCGTTCCATGACCTTGCTGCACAGCGAATTGTATCACGAAGACAACCCCACCAGCATCCAACTACACCAATACCTCGCCAACTTGGGCAGCCACCTAAAAAAGACCTTCCTAGAACACCGACCTGAAATTCAGTTGAACATGCAACTGAACCCGATGGAAAAGGATGCTGACTTTGCCATCAACATTGGCTTGATCGTTAACGAACTGCTTACCAACGCTATCAAATATGCTTTTCCCAATGGCCAGGCGGGCCATATAAGCGTAGCCCTAAAATCGGATGCCAACGGGTTGTTGCTCATCGTAAAAGACGATGGAATCGGCATCTCTGGTGACCCTTTGAAAGTGCATACCTCCGGGCTCATGCTGGTGCGCAACTTCAGCCGAAAAATTGGTGGGGAACTGCGCATCAAAAACCAAAACGGTACTGAAATTCAGGTCCGCATTCCCATTGAATAGCTCCCATCTTGTTACCCTATGACTGACCCATTGAAAATCCTGATTGTAGAAGATGAACCCGTTATTGCCCACGAAATCGGTCTGTGCCTGAGCGAAATGAACCACCAGGTATGCCCCGAGGTGGCCATGAGAGGGAAAGAAGCCTTAGCGTTTGCCACTCAATGTAAACCCGATCTGGTGTTGCTCGACATTAGTTTAGATGGTCCGATGGATGGCATCGAAGTAGGCCAACAGCTACAGCAGCAATTCAAAATTCCTTTTATCTATTTGACCGCCTATGCAGACAAACTCACCCTTAACCGGGCCAAGGTTACTTTGCCTGCCGCCTATCTGGTAAAGCCCTTTACCAAGGAAGAATTGCAGGCCGCCCTTGAAGTGGCCCAATACAAACTGCAGCATGAGGAAAAACCCGCTAAAGACAATTCCTCCTCCAAAGCTACCCCATTGAAGGATGAGCTGTTTGTGAAAGACCGTGACAGCTACATCCGCATCAAGGTTCAAGACATCCTCTGGGTGAAAGGCTTAGACAACTACATTGTGCTCCACCTGCGCGATGGAAAGCAAATCATTCACAGTTCGCTCAAAAAAATGGAGGAACGCCTGGCCTCCCAGGGCTTTTTAAGGATACACAAGAGCTACATCATCAACCTGTCGGAAGTGAGCTCCATTTGCCGTAGCGATGTACAATTGGGCAACGTAGAAATTCCGATTGGTAAAACCTACCGCACATCGCTCATGAAACGGATTGATTGGATGTAGGTGGCTCACCAGGGCAAGGAGTATTTGTGGCCCGGAATTTGTTAAAATTCTGTTAAAATACGTCCATCGCCTATGCCTAACTGCCTCTCCCCTCGCACATTAAATTATTTCATTTTTGGCCTTCTTCTGTTCGTTGGCCACTCGTTTAATGCCTCGGCTGGGGAGAAGAATATTGTATTTCAAGGCAGGGTGGTCAACCATGAAACCAGCCAACTGCTGCCAGATGCCCACCTCTCCATCAGCACTGCCGATGGCTCCATCCTGAACAAAACCACTACCAACCGCAATGGGTATTTTAGGATGGTCATCCGACTTGACCCCAAGGCGCATACTGAACTCATCCTGGTCACCACCTATATTGGATTCACAGCAAAGAAGACCCTTCTTTCACCGCGCAAACCGCGCCCCATAGAAATCCGCTTAACACCGGAACCCGTTGAATTGCAAGAGGTAGAAGTATGGGCATCGCCAGAGGGCGTTTATGGAACGGCGAATTATTACCTCATCGACTTTGAGCTGCACCAGGGCCATTTGTTTGTGCTGGCGCATGCCAGATTAGCCAAAGAACCGCTCTTGCTGGTGATGGTCCGCAACGATCAGCTCATGTATACCCATCGGGTGCAAGGAAAACCACAAACCATTATCGAAGATTGTACCGGGCGCCTTATGGTATTCACGACCACCCACTGTTTTGAGGTGTTGCTGGATACCCATACCGTAGTTCTGGAAAAGCGAGACTACAACGTAGAAGGTTGGGTAAGTGCGAATTGCGATGCCTTTAATGGGGAAAGCTTCCTTTTCCGGGTTGACTCACACTACAACTACCACCAAGAATTTTTTAGCCTTGACACCAACTTCAGGACCCAAGACCTGCGCACCGTTTGGGATGCACAGCGCAACCGACAACAGGAAGACGAAGCCGATTTTTTAGCGGCTGGAAACTACCGGATGGACCACCCAAGAGATTATGAACCCCCGATTGGGCTCCAAGTGATCGATCCTTTGGAACAACACCTGCTCAACAGAAAGCGTCAACAGGAATCACGCTTTGGACAGCAAATCATGCTTTCCCCGATTTTCAGTCAGATGTTTTATGTCGGCGATACCATCTTCTTCTTCAACCATGTGAACCACTACATGGAAGCCCTGACCCAGGATGGGGTTTCGCTTTGGAAAAAGAATACCCAATACGCGAAAAGGATTGCCTGGGGAAAATTTCTGGTGCAGGATCCGATTTCAAACCAACTGTATACGTTCATGTCTGGACTTAACCCACTGAAAGTTTACCGTATTGATCAAAAGACGGGCAAAACCCACCTTAGCATGACCTCCAAAAGAAGCTTTGCCGAAAAGATCAGGGTATATGATGGGGAAGTCTTTTTCCTCTATCGCAATGCAGCCAACCCGTTGAAAACCCGACTTGGACGCCAATTCATTCAATAACCCCAACTACACCCCCACCAAAAGCAAAAGCGCTGCTCCCGTGGAGCAGCGCTTTTGGTTCGTGCTTCATTCCAATCATGGAAGTGACGCTCGGCAAGAGGAGATACATCAATTCACAACGACCACTTTCTGTGGCTGGAAGGATTGATCATCAGCGGTTACAAAGTACACGCCGGTAGGCATATCGCCAGGCAATTCCAACGTAAGCTGTTGGGCATTGGTGGTAGGTACCTGGAGAATCACTTTGCCCATCATGTCAATTACGTTGATGGTATTAATGGTAGATTCCGGTGACAACTCTACGGTTAGGTAGCTGCCTTTGGATACAGGATTAGGATAGATTTTAACCGTGGTAGCAGGAGCGGCAGTAGTGTTGCCCTCATCTACAGCCAAACGCTCTTTTCCTTTGACTGGATCAATCGGATCCCAGATGATGCCACAACGTACCCGTACGCGTCTTGAGAAGGTTTTCACACAGCAGAGCTTGGGATTGCACGGAGGATGATAAATCACGGTAACTGTAATGGTGTAATTTCCAGAAGTACCGTAATCGTGCCATCCACCAAAATTGGGCGCATTTCCGTTAGAGAAACTGCCATCGCCCCAGTTCCAGATAACCGAAGTAGGCGTCAACAGGGTGTTCAGGTTCAAGGTAGTCGCTACGCAGCATCCTCCAATGGTACAGAACGTATTGGTGGTGGAAGTGAAAGTAGGATCAGGAATGGACTTACAATCATCTCCCACGGTAATTGTCTTGCAAACGGTATCGTGGCAGCAAGTGGAGAGGTCAGGGAACACCTGATACACCATGCACACGGTGTAAGTACCTGGATTCGCATAAGTATGGGTTGCCGTTCCGCCGATTGCGGTAAGCGTATTCGGTGTATTGTCGCCCCAAATCCAGGTTACTGGCATCGTGACTACCCCGGCTGGATTGTTAGAAACATCGGTTACCTCTACCTCCAAACACCCCGTTAGGAAGTCGAAATCCGTATCCCAATCGATGGCCTCACAGCAAGACTCGTCAATGGTTACATTGATGTTGAAACTTGCGCTGCAACAAACGGCATTGGCTAAACTTACCGTACAAGTATACTGGCCATTGTTTGCGGCTGAAGGATTGTTGATAACTGGGTTTTGCTGGGTTGACGTAAATCCATTCGGCCCAGTCCACTCATAGGTAAAGTTACCTGCGGTTTGAGCAGAAAGTTGCAAAACCTGGTTTTCGCAATCGCTATCGAAACCTAAATTGACAAATGGAAACTGAACCGGCTGGGTAGTGACGTTTCCAATGAACCAGCGAGGGGTGCTACTTCCACCTACCTCATTTACCTGTACTCCGATCACATTAGCGCCACAGTTCAACAGGTTGGTAATATTGACATTCGCCAAGGTAGCTTGCCAGTTGGCAGTTGGGTTTCCAGGTACATTTACCTGAGTACCGTTCACAAAAAGTGTGAGTCGATCATCGGCAGTACCGGTAAAAAAGTATTGCTGACAGCCGTTGATGTTGTTGATATTCAAACAAAGACGGAAGAACTGCACCTCGAATCCGTTGAACGGAGAGTTGGGATTATAAATGTAGTTGTTGGCCGTACTTCCCGGATAATTAGGCCCGGTAAAGGTTTGTTGCCAGGCATTGGGTGTGCCTAAACCAGGGTTTACAAAACCACCAACATTACAGTTAGTGTTCCATCCGGCGGGCGCATTACCGGTAGTACCGCCCCAAACCTGCCAAGGACCATTGGTAGTAGTAAGTTGCGCAAAAGCAGCAGAAAAGCTGAAAAGGCAACACCACAATAAGAGTGAAAACTTTTTCATAAGGATGTGTAGATGAGGATAAGTGGGTGCCTACTCTATCAGGGCTTTTCGGCTTCCGCCCTTGGTTGCATACCAATGATAGAAGCCTTAGCAGGCAATTCCGAATCTTACCCATCGGGATTTGACGAACGTAGGGTTTTGTTTAACCATCGTTGCCAAATGGTACTTTCCTCAGTACCTCTTAGGGTCCCAATACACTTAGAAGCTTTTTTTGAGCCGCTTAAGCAAAAGTGGCATTTTCCGCACCGAAAGGGGAATTTGGAGGTTGTTGGCCAAGGTGACCAGTCGTTCGGCCCCTGAGTTGATGTTCCGCACATGATTGATGTTCACAATGTGCGATTTGTGTACCCGAAAGAAAATCGTTTCCGGCAGCCACTGCTCATAATATACCAAACTGCGCGAAGCCAGGTATTCACTCATGTCGGACAACCGAAAAAATACATAGTTGCCATTGGCGCTGATGGCAGAAATTTCATCAAACCGCAATACCCGGTGGTGGTTCATCCCTGGCACTACCAAACGATCGGGGTCTTCTTTTTTGGCAATTTGCTCGAATACTTCCGATTGCACCGCATCGTAACGCAAAGATTCTGCGACTTTCTTCACCCCGGCAATCAAATCGTCAGGGTCTACTGGCTTTAATAAATAGTCAATGGCCAGGTACTTAAAAGCCTTCACCGCATAATTGTCGTAACCGGTTACAAATATGACCTTGAACCCACCCTGCTTATTATTGGCAAACTGGTTGAGCAATTCAAAGCCATTGCCATCTCGTAGCTCAATGTCCAGAAAAACCAAATCTGGTTGGGTTGACTCCAACAGCTGATGCCCCTGGCTTAGCCCGTCAGCCTGACCTATCACATTTACCAAAGGGCAAAACGATTCCAACAAAAGGGACAACGCATCGCGGCTATCCCGCTCATCGTCGATAATAACGGCTTTCACCGGGTGGTTTGAAAAGTTCTCCAAGGCAGTTCAAATTTTGCTAATGTACCGGAAGCCACACCGTTGGGTGTCCGGTTTTGAATGGTGAATTGGGCACTGGATTGGGTTCGCAGGTTCATAATTTCGATGCGTTCTTTCACAATGCCCAACCCGAAAGAAGGGTGTTTGCGGTCGGACACTTTCGAAGACGCGAGGTGAAGCCCCCGACCGTTGTCGAGGATGGTTACCAGCAACTGATTTTTGGTATTGTTCAACACTTCGAAACGCACTTGAATCTCGCCTCCCGACTGCATGTCTCTAAACGCGTGCTTCACGCAATTTTCTAGCACTGGCTGCAGCAAAAGCGCGGGTACTGCTACTCCTTCTGGTTCCAGCGCTTCGTCTACTTCAATGTGGTAGTCGAACAAATCCTGAAACCTGGTTTTTTCAATTTCGAGGTAGTTTCGGATGAAGGCCAGTTCGTCGGCCAGTGAAATTAGTTCAGTACTCGAATACTCCAAGGTTTTACGCATCAGCAACGAAAAGCGCGACAGGTATTTGATGGATCGGAGGGTGTCTTTTTTCAGAATGTATTTCTGAACTGAGGTCAGTGCATTGAAGATGAAATGGGGGTTCATTTGGTTGCGGAGCAACGATAGTTCAGCTTGTTTCACCCGAATTTCCGCATCTCGCAGCTGGCGGTTGTATTGAATTTTACTTCGGATGCGTTGGATGCGAATCCAAAAGAAATAGTAAAGTACCGCTCCCAGTGTCAGCAATACGCTAACTCGAAACCACCAGGTATCTATCATTTGCGGGTGGATGGAAAAAGGAAAGCTGAGGGTACTGGAATACACTCCGTTTTTATTCACTGCTTTTAGCTCCAAGCGGAAATCACCCGCCGGCAGACTGCTCAGCCAAACGCTGCGGTCGTTGGTTTCCCGCCAAGGTCCGGGCTGCTCGTCTCGCCATAAGCGATAAGCATAAAAGGGACTCGTAACGGGTTTCAATTGGCTGATGCCAAGAAAAGAAAAGGTTAAGGTATTTTGATCGTAAGGCAAGGTCGTCCCTGGTGTCACCCATTCGCCAGCCCCTTGTCGAACGGAGACCAGGTGTAATTTGGGAGCAGCAAAAGAAGTGCGCAGATTTTGTGGTAAGCAACTAAACAAACCTGATTCAGTTATTCCCCAAAGACGACCATTTCGAAAAGTAAGTTGCTTGATGTAGGAAGATGGAAGACCATCTGCCGGCGAATAGTTGGTGATTTGGGTCAACATGGACCCGTCTCGGTTCCTTAGCAAACGAAGCTTGGAAAGGCCATTGTTTCCCCCAGACCAAACCACAGAGTCACCTTGCATACATACCGAGTTGATGGTATTGCCAGCAAGGCCTTTTTGTTGGTCAATACGCTCTATTCGTCCGTTGCGAAGCCACAACAAGCCATGTCCTAAAGTACCCAGCCACAGCTCGCTGTTGGGCCGCACTGCCATGCTTCGAATGGAGACAGCTGGCAATCCCAACACGGCATTCATCTCTTCCAGTGTGGATAGATCATAATCTTTGATGCGGAAAAGCGAACGGTGGGAAGCTAACCAAATCGTTCCATCGGGCGCTTCGACCATTGAAAACACCCGGTTGGGCAAGCGGCAAGATTGCTGCTCTAAAAAGCGGCCACCTTTCGTAAGACGGCCTATTTTCACATTTTTGAGGGAAAATCGCAAATAGCGACCATCCATAAGCGCCAATCCAAACTCCATCGTACTGGTAGCGATAGGAGAAGCTTTGACAATGGATTCCACTTTTCCGTTGGCCTCGAACACCCGAACCATGCAATTGCTCGTTACCGTATCTCCACTGGTAGTCAGTTGACTAATCACAGGACGTGGACCAAATTTACGCTGGCTAATTTCTCCCCTTTGGTGAACCATCTTTCCTGCGCTATCAATAACCAAAAGCCGATTCTCGTTGGTACCAAGCACCATGTAGTTGCCGAAACCCGCGACTGATTCGAGGTCTTCTTCTTCTTGCAATTGCGCTTGCAACTTGGGATATAGTTGAACCTCCGTTAACGAGTTAATTTTAATTACCCCACGTTTCTCCACGCCCAACCAAAGGTTACCTTCTATGTCAGGTGTAATCCAGGTGATTCGGTTACGGGGAAACCAATGGTCTAATACTTCCCAGGTTTTTGGATCGAGTACGTGCAAACCATCCAAATGTGCTACGTAGAGCCGGTTATGGTGCATCCGCACATCTTGTATCGTAAGGCTGCACCGAAATACTTCGCGGCATTCTTGACGCAACAGGTCGATCAGCAACAAACGTCCTTCAATGGAAATCAGGAACCGCTTCTGCGAAAGCTGATGCGTACGCCTCACCAGGTGCCAATACCCTTTTGGAGTGCGGTATTGCAAAATAATTTCGTTGCCACTCCGTCGAAGACGAATGTTCAGTGAATCAATCGCATAGGTTTCTGTGAAAAAATCATTGGCCGGGAATGGCTTTAACATCGTGCTGTCAAAGCGGTTGGCTTGAAAAAAGGTATCGGAGCGAAATCCAGGAATCAGGTAGACCCATTCTTCCTCAAACGCTACGTGTGCTACCCACTGATTATTCATGTTTGGCTGTAGCGTCTCATTGTGCCAAAACGGCTCAAATTTTTGTTTGGAAGCCTTCCAAATGGCCAGAGAACCGTCATAACACTGCATCCAGAGGTTTTGATCGGGGTCAGTAAAAATGCCAAAAATGGTGTGGTGGGTTAATCCATCAGAGGTTGTAAAATTTTCAAATTCATAGCCGTTGTATCGACTTACACCACGATCGGTGCATATCCATAGGTAAGATTGGGCATCCCGGTAAACGCAGTACACATCAGGGCTGGGTAACCCTTCTCGGGTTGTAAATACTTCGTGTGGAATTTCGGTAGCCCACGTACTTTGATTCCAAAGTACCAAGCTCAAAAACAAAACCAGCGCTTTCATCCCCATAAATCACTCACTTACCTTTCTCAAACCGAAAGGACATCAAGCATGCAACCTGGGGACAGGTAGGAAAGGATTAGCGAAACGAGTTTGCTTTTCCTAAGGAGCAAGATAGCAATTGCCAGATCAAAACAAAAGACCTGAGTGCGGTTGTGCCCCCTTTCAGGTGGACAAAATTATTTACTAACTTTAGAATACTTCTTATAGGAACTGATTATCAACATGTTAAAAAGTAGATTTTTACTTTCCCTATGTACGCTAATTTGTGGTTGGAATTGGGGTTTTGCCCAAAACCTGGTGCCCAATGCAGGGTTTGAATATTACTACCAATGCCCCAACGACCACGATCAGTTGAGTCGGGCCATCGGCTGGTACAAGACCAACCTTGCCACACCCGATTTTTTCCACGAATGCAACACCAGCAACCAGAGTTTTTACATCCCTAAAAATGTGTTTGGTGTAAAAGAAACTTTTAGTGGAGAGGGCTATGCTGGTATGGTTTGCCGCAGGGACTTTAGGGAGTACCTGATGGTACGCTTAAAATCGCCCCTGGAAAAAGGACAAGAATACTATGCCTACATGCACGTGAGCCTTTCCAGTGCATCTGAGATTACTACTGACGAGTTAGGTATGTTTTTTTCAACTCGCCCCATCTTTTCCGAAGATTTTAAACCCATTACACGGGTAAAACCACAAATTCGCAACCCCAAAGGGCGGTATATTCAACAAGACCAATGGTACAAGATCGAAGGGCAATTTGTGGCAAATGGTGGAGAGCGTTACCTGATTTTGGGCAATTTTCAATACTCTTACGCTACTCAAAAGGTGAGTAGCACCACCGATGGTGTCACCGCCTCTCCTTATTTCTACATCGACAATGTGAGTACGGAGCCGATTCCGAAACTGGCCCTGCGTAAGGAACTGCAAACCATCAAACGCATCGACAACATTTACTTTCCGTCGGGCAGAGCCAGTCTTCTACCGGCGGCTGAACCTGTACTCGACAGCCTTGCTGGTCTGCTGCTGCGCCATACCGAACTCCGGCTTCGCATTACTGGCCATACCGATAGCGTAGGTAATGCTACCACCAACCTTCGGCTTTCCGAGCAGCGGGCTTCTAGGGTAGCCCAATACCTCATCGAGCAAGGAGTAGCCGCCGATAGGCTCGAAATTAGAGCCATGGGTTACAGCAAACCCATTTCCAAAAATGGATCGGAGCCAGAACGTCAGCTCAATCGCAGGGTAACATTTGAAGCGCTGGTGAAAGGAGATGCGCCCTAAGCTTTTGGTTGGTGGAAGGTGATAAGTAAAGTGGCCCCTCTGGGGCTGGTGATGTGGTGTTTACTACCTCTGGGAATAAAATACGTTTCTCCTTCCCGAAATTCTAAGCCGTGTACTTCGTCCCGAATACTACCTGAAACTACTTCAATGGTTTCATCTTCCCTGCTGTGATAATGGGGCACAATATAACCCAGAGCTGCGTAATCAACTTTAATGTACAGCAACTCAGGTTTCATTTCCAGCGCAATGACTTTCACTCCTGAGCTGACCGTATCGGGTAGTGGAATCCATTGATTCAGGATAAGGTCAAAATCAGAGGAAGCCACATCGGGAAACCGCATCGAGAGATAGGCTACTTGTTTGGCACGTTGGTTCAGGGCTTCTACCAGCGAATCCCTCACCCGAAGTACTTCCGTTACAATTTCTTCATTGTGATCGGCTTTCATGGTTGCATATCTTTGAGCATCTCACGGATTTCTCGTAGGGATTGTTTTACCTCTTTGATCTCATCCTGAGTGCTTTTATTTTGTTCTTTGTCGCGTTCTTCCGACCGGCGTAGGTTTTCGTCAACCAGGGTGATCAACCCATTCGACTGGATGGCCAATTCCTGGAATGCTACATAAATCTTTTCTATTTGCTGGTCTTTCACCGCAATGAGTTCGTCTTTGCGGTGCGCAATGCGTTCCCGGTCTTCTCTCAATTGCTCCATCTGCCGGGTAAAATAGCTGTACATCACCCGACCTACTAAGGCCATCACCACCACCACGGGGGCTACTTCGGCCAGGTAGAGCCACACATCAAAATCTTGAGCACTCATGTTCCTTCGCTAAATAATTCATTGCAGACCCTACAGGTCTTCGGGGAGATTTTCCTGCCTGGGAGGCATTAAAAAGCAGGGGCTGACAACGCTGAAAAAGAAAAATAAAAAAAGGCTCCTCTTGATGCAAGTACCGTTTTAGGAACGGACTACAGGGGGAACCAGCGGCCGGTTTGGGTTTAGCAGCGGAAAATCAGGATACGCTACATTCGCCCATCAGAAAGTGAAGGCTATACAACCACCAATCGTTTGTTACCTAATAATTAGAATGAAAACGGCTGGGTGCTGTTTCCATTGATTGGTGGGTGGGATGTTCCTCGGCCGGCTTGTTTTCGAGTAGGTAAAACCCCGCAAAAAGTGAAGCGACAAGCATGAGGCCAAAAAATACGATGGCAAAACTACGAGAGGTACGGTCGTCTATTTTGAAAGATTCCATAATTGAGGCTATAGCATTAGGTTTCTTGCTATGATGAATGGAATGCCAAAAGGGTTGCATTCCCCATCCATTTTTTAAAAATGAAACCTCAGGCCGGTCCGAAAATTGGGTTGTAAGGCATCTACCTCTAAGTTTCCGATACCCTCAGGTTCAAACCCTGGAACAAAGAAAGTAAGCCCTGGCTGGGCATAGAGACTGAAGTAGCGCCCTAAATTATAGCCCAAGCCCAAGCCCACTGGGGTGAGCAGATTAAAATCATCAAGGGAAGAAGAACTTTCACTCACCACCCAGGCATCGTCAGGGCTAGACGTATTACTTACTCTTCTGGAATACCCAAACTCTAAGGCCAACCCTCCACCTACGTATCCATTGAAACGCTTGCTTTGTAGAAAGTAGTAATTGAGCTGCAACGGAGCACCGAGATAGCGGTCACTGAAATTCGATTCCAGGTGGACGCGCTCTCCAAAATCATTCAAATACACCACTTTGGATGAAAATTGATGACTGGTGTGCAGCAATCCGGTTTCGACAGACAAACGTGGTAATAAAAAGTATTGAACGGTGAAAGCAGCCGTAACAGAACCTGTATAATCTTCTTCGGGTTTGGGAAGCAACACGACCCGTTCCACAATCTCTTCGGGGACACTGGCATCTTCGCTCAAGTAGCCGAGTTCGTCGTTGCTATTGACCACTGGATTTCCCGTAGCGAGGCCTTGAGTAGAAAAGGAGGGACTGCGGCTCCCGGTACTGCTTTGAGTCTGCATGGTACCTACCGCTGCGGCCAACAACCATGTGGAAGAGCTACGCCCCACTTTTTTACGGCTTTTTTTAGAGAAAGGAGATACTGCGAGGTCTGTTGCTTCCAACTGTTGAGGCAAATCCGGTACAACGTCCAGAAAAGCTACACGGTAAGGAATGGCATCTACCTTAGTGTCTTTCAAATCACCCGCATTTCCCGACCTATCATTGCTGGTAGAAGCAAGTCCGGCATCACGTTGCTTTGGCGCACCGAATGCGGCATTAGGGTCAGTGGATAGCCCGTCTGAATTTCGTGTGCCCGTTTTAGGGTTACTTGGAGAGTTCGCGGCAATCACTGGGGCTGGTTCTTCTTCAGTTGCCGTTGCAGGAAGGTCTTGACTGGCCGCTTGTCCTTCTAATTTCCGGGTTAGTTCTTTGGCATTCGTGGAAGTCAAAGCCAGATCGGTATTGGCTTTTGAAGCGGTCAAACCAGCAGCTTGCTCGTCAGTAGCTCCGTCCTCTTTCACTTGATTTTCAGAGGCAGAGCCATCCAATATCAAGGGGACCTCATTTTCGGAGCGATCCAATTTTCCTTTTGATGACTCCTCTGTCGGAGCTGTCTTTTCTGTGGCTGTTTGCTCAGCCAACATTTGACCTGATTGGGTTCCTTGGCTCCACCAAAGTGTGCCCGCCCCCAACAAAAGCAGCAAAGAAGCCGCAGCTCCCCACCACCACCAAACTATCGCCCGGCGTTTTTGCTTAGGTGCCATGCCCGCCATCACACCTTGCCATACAGCAGGATCTACCGGCTCACGGTAGTTGGCCATGGCTTCCTGCAAGGAGGCTTCAAAACCTGACTTGCCCTTTTTTTCATCCTCGCTCATTTGGCACTAATGGTTTGACGGTTCAACATCTTTTTCAACAGGTTACGCGCACGACTGTATTGCGATTTGGAAGTTCCTTCCGAAATGCCGAGTTGCTCAGCAATCTCCCGGTGGTTGTATCCTTCTACTGCGTAGAGGTTGAGCACCGTTCGGTATCCTACCGGCAATTGCTGGATCAGTTGCATGATCTCCTTTGCCCCAATCCCACTCAAGGTTTGTTCCCTTTCGGGGATGAGGTAATCTGCTTCCTGGAAATCAGCTGTCATTTCCTGTTTTTTAAGTTTGCGAAGGTGCTCCAGAGCAGTATTTACCATAATGCGTCTGATCCACGCCCCCAGAGCCCCTTCGCCTTTATACGTATCGAGTTTTCGAAAAACTCGAATAAATCCTTCCTGAAGCACATCTTGCGCCAGCTCACGCGACCCCATATACCGTAAACATACCCCCATCAAGAGTTCGGAATATTGGTCATATAAGCGTCTTTGAGCAAAAGCATTCCCTTTCAGGCATTGCTCAACGAGCTGTGCTTCAGTCATACATCAATGGTAGTAATACGTGGATCACCTCTCTGATGAAGTGATCGGGCGAAAGGTTGCATCGCCTGTCAAAAAAGCTATTAACTCCTGGCTTACAACGATTTACAGCAGGGTTATTTGGACCGATCTGGAACTGGGATACCGAAGTGTAAAAGTATATCGGCCCCATAGGCTATCAAGCGTTCGTCTTTAAACAAGGCGGGACGTACAAAAATACCTACCGGAGTTTCCACTTGCTCTTGGTCAATTTGGATCACCCGAAAATCAATATTGTTGGCTTTCAGGCCTTCCACCACCAAATCACAATCATGGCAATCATTGCCCGTATATACAATGTAACTCATCAGATAGAATCGATATCGTGAATAAGGATGCTCTTACGGTCGAAATAAATCAAATCTTTTTCGCGCAGTTCGTTGAGCACGATGGTCACCGTTTGCCGTGAGGTAGCGGTTAGATTTGCCAAGTCTTGGTGTGTCAGGTTGTGTTTGAGTAACCATTCATCACCCACCCTACGACCTTTTTCCAGAGCAGTGTATTTGATAAAATCGATGATGCGGTTTCGAGCATCTTTAAACACCAAGGATTCTAACCTCCGCTCTACCCGTTGCAAGCGGTCGCCAATGGTTTTGGTCATTTCCAGGCTGAGCCGTGGATTCAGGTTCATCAGCCGCAACATTTCATCTTTGTTGATCGCACACAACTTTACGTTGCTGTCCATGGCCTGCGCAAAGTCGTTGCGCTTCCCCTGCCCCACTACCGCCAGTTCGCCAAAAACCTCACCAGGCTCCAAAATAGCTTTGATAATTTCTTTGCCATCCTCAGAATAGGTACCCAATTTTACTCGACCTTCTTTGAGAAGAAAAACAACCTTTGAGGGTTCTTCGGGAAAATAAATGTATTTCCCTTTGTCCATAGATCGCATCATTGCGACCTTGTTGACCTCTTCTAATTCTTCCTCTTCCAATTCTTTGAAAAGGTTGATTCTTTCGAGGTACCAGAGTTTACTTTGAGGAGCTGCCATCGATTCAGTATAGCGGGTGAGACTTTTTGCCGGTACCTACAAAATTATGATTATCGCGTACTTGGCCAATTCAGAGCCCTGTAAATGTGGTGTCACTTTTTTTCGTGCGATTGGAGACCAAGAAGATGGCATTGTGGAGAAAAATACTATTTTTGCCGTCCGTTAGTCGAAAAACTAACTCGTTCTTATACAAACTGTCATGAGGTTGGAAACCACCTACGCCTCACAAAATTGGCTTATTTAGGCATTTCCATTCATGACAACCAACCGCCCAAGTGTTGGAATTGGTAGTCCGCCGGCTGGCGGATGAGGACCATGTGTCCTTTTCCGGTCAGCCACTTTTCAGGACTTCTCTTTCCGACTTTAGGCAACCAACCGCCCAAGTGTTGGAATTGGTAGTCCGCCGGCTGGCGGATGAGGACCATGTGTCCTTTTCCGGTCAGCCACTTTTCAGGACTTCTCTTTCCGACTTTAGGCAACCAACCGCCCAAGTGTTGGAATTGGTAGACAAGCATGGTTGAGGGCCATGTGTCCGTTAGGACGTGCAGGTTCGACTCCTGTCTTGGGCACTGAAAGTGCACAAAAGCCTCGTTCACAAAGTGAGCGAGGCTTTCTTTTTGGTCAAAAAAAGGCAACCTGGAATATGAAAATTCTAAGTTGCCTGAAGAGATAAACTATTTGAGCTAGTTAATCCGGAACCTATTGGACATCAATGACCAGATCGGGAGATCCAGTCCCAAGTGTAGCTGGATCAAAATTCCAAGTGTACGGGTTAAAGCCACAATCCGTAAGTGCTCCGGCTCCCCCAGTTGCAAAAACGGTTAGCACCCAGTTGGCGGGGGTGGGCACATCATACCATAGGGCGAATCCCACTAATGGTGCATCCGAACACATGGCATTGCCAAAGGTGACCGTCCCACCTGGAGGCACTGCGATCGTGGTACTGTAATTGTTCCCCAAAGGAGGGGGACAATCTGCCCAATCCGCATACACATACAGTTCACAATTGCGATTGCCGTTGTTCACAGTAATGGTACCTTGAGCGAAAGTAGCTGCAGAGAACAAAAGAGCGCCAAGTAGAGTGAAGCTAAGTTTTTGGAAAAATTTCATTTTTAAATAGGTATTAAGGAGTTAGAATAATGAATAGAATCCGGTTAGGATTTGTCTCAAACCTATGCAGCTCTTTCCAGAAGAAAGACATCCAATTAACAAGCGCACCTTTTCAATTAATAAGCGCTGGTAACACTCCCCTTCACCTACTGAGCCAGGATTTCAACTTTCCACACTTGCGGGTGGATACTTTCAAGCTCACATCACATTGCAAATAGAGTTGGGCAGTTGTTTGGTCAAAAAAAGTCACCTTATCTCCGTTGACAATCAGGTTGCGGTTGATCCTAAAATAATGACTTGCAGGAAGCACTTTTTCATAGTGACCGATGTTTTTCGAAGCGATGATTTGCGTTGCATTGTCCAGGAGGAAAATGGTATACACTCCATCAGATTTTAAATACAGGATTTGCTCCAATTTCACGACCAACACTCCACGGGTGGTGTTGATGGTGAGCTGGTTGTTTGGCCAGGTCAAAAAACTCTGCTGTAGCGATTGTTTATTTTCAAGTGCTTGTGGCGTTGCAATGGCTTTTTTAACCGCTTCTTTGAAATCATCTACATCGATGGGCTTGAGCAAGTAATCCGTTGCGGAATACCGAAATGCACGCACAGCAAACGCATCGTGCCCAGTCATGAAAACGTACTTGCCGGAGAGTCCCTTGAGTTGGTCCAACTCATCGAACGCTGTACCTCGCCGGATGCGCACATCTAAAAACACCAGTTGCGGACGATGGGTGCGAATTGCCTGAACGGCTTTGGAAACGCTCCCTGCGGTAGCGATTATGTTTAGTTCCGGAAAATATTTCTCGATTAGTTGTCGAAGCAGAAACACATGTCTTGGTTCATCTTCAACGATAATAGTGGTCATTTTGTAGGGCGTTTAGGGGCAAGCTGATGAAGCAAAAGGTTCCTTTCTCAGGTTCACTCTTCAGAAGAAAGTTGGCCTTGGGACCAAAATGCTGACAACGATCCCTGACCAATGAAATCCCAATGGAATCGGCTTCGATGGATTGAGTTTTAGTAGTATCAAACCCCAAGCCATTGTCCGCAACTTGGATATGGAGCAGGTCATCCTCTATGGTGTAGGAAACTTTAATTTCAGGATGGACGTGATCTTCGTCAAATGCATACTTGATAGAATTCTCCAAAAGCGGCTGAATCAACAGCGAAGGAACCAACAATTCCTCTGGTACATTTGTCGTTGTTAAACTAAACAAGATATTCTCTGGCATCCGGTAGTTTTCGAAATCCAAATACGCTTTGTAGTAATCCACTTCGTCTTTGAGCGGAACCAACTCTTTTTTTGAATAGCGCAATGACCGCCGAATCAACTGCGAGAGCTTTGATAGGTAGCGGCTGGATGCTTCAAAATCACCAAGCATGACAAAACTCTGGACGGAGTTGAGGCTATTGAAAACAAAGTGGGGATTGATTTGGGAGCGTATGGACAACAACTCTGCAGATCTGGCTCTTAGGCTGCTCTGGGCTTTCTCCAACAATATGCGCTTGCGCAGGTTGTGCTGGTGCAGGTAAAACCAAAAAATCCCTCCTACAATTGAAAAGATAGCTCCTATGGTCAATAATCGAAACCAGGTGCTTCGATAGTAAGGAGGCGCAATATCAAGCGAAAGCTCTAAAGGGATACCAACCGGAAGGTTGAATTCATCGGCTTTGAAAAGCAAAAGACGGTATTGCCCTTCGTGCAAGGAACGAAGCACTAATTTGCCCCTCTCTAAAATTTCGGAACTTTCTTTGCCCTCTGCATCCACCATGCTATACCAAAAGTTGGTGTTGCCAAAAGCAGCTGACTGAGTTGAGAAAAAGCGTACCTCAACGGGTTGTTCTTCAAACGAAAGGGAAATATGAGTAGTGTTTTGCAGGATTGAATCACCAATAGAAAGATCAAGCAGTTGAACTTTGGGATTTCTCTGGAGGAATACCTGGTGCTTCTTCAAACGAAGAATGTCTTTCCCAATATCTAAAAACACCTCCTCTCCTCTTATCTGAAAATCTTTGATTTCTGCTGGGTGAATGTTCAGGTTTTTACCAAAACCCATCAAGCCAGTCAAATCGTTCCAGCCCTTCTGATGAAAACAAAACAACCCTCTGTCGGTAAGGACCCAAATCACTTCTCCATCTACCTTAATTTTTTTGATGCCCGAGTTCTTCGGAAGATGATGCACGCGCTCTACCCTTCCGTTCGAAGGATCTAACAGATGTAGTCCTTGATTTTCAGTACCAATCAACAAATAACCTTCCTGGGTAAAATCCATGGCACTAATGCTCACCTTATCCTGAAACAGGTTGATGCTAACTGCAGGAGCACCTTGATTGACTTTCTGGAAAAGCCCCTGTTTCGTACCAAACCAATACCCATATTCAGGATGGAAACGCGCAACATAGCACCTTGAATGGTAGATTTGTTGAAACGAACGTTGTACAAGGTCTATCTCACCTACGCCCCACGAAGCTGCAACAAGTATAGTATTCTTAGAGGTCCAGATTGTACGCTTTATCGTCCCCATCTTCATCCGCTTCAACTCTTTGCCATTTTCATACCAAATGGCCGAATCCTTGTCAAGGATCAGCCTTGTTTGGTCCCAGGAATAAATGCCTAAAACAGGATCAAACCTGGACTGAAACCACTTTTCAGGTACGGTCGTAAGGTCTTCAGAGACAGCGTACAAACTGGTTTTATCTCTTCGCCTACCTTGAATGTAAAATGGCGCACTGGGATTGGTAGAAATCAGGCGAAGGGTTTCCTCACTTGCTGTAGCGGATGAATTTCGCACGGAATACGCTCTTATCGGAGGAAGCAGGAAGATGCCATCTCCCATGCTACCCACCCACGTTTCGTTATCATTAGTATTGGTTTCTATCACACTGACGGTTGACTGCACAGGAGGAGCAACCAACTTTTCCTTTGTCGATAGATACAGGGTTGTACGGTCGTGGTTGTCCACTATTAGTGTGTGTGCATCTCCCCGTACATTTTCCAGCTTTTCGAATCCAGGAACAGGCACAAGTGTGGTGGAACTATCTGGCGTTATCTGGAAGAGTCCTCCCTCCTTCGGGTAAGTATAAATCGTTTTTCTTTTTTCCAGACAAAATGCAAAGTGTCCCTGCAAATTCATCTTCAATGGCTTCAGACTATCGTTGTGTAGTATGTTCTTTACCGCTCCATACTCCTCCTTTTCGGCTATACCTAAGATTAAATAATGGTCCCCTTCCCAAGTATAAATAGCAATTACCCTTCGGAAATCATTCGTGAAGTTTTTAACATAGAGGGCAGTAGCATCTGTAAGGTTGTAGAACCAGCAATCCGTCGATGATTTAGTAGACAAGTCACGAAAAGAAGCCCAAATACTTTCGCCATAGTAGTCGAACATTGAAGTTTCGTATTCCCAATATTCAGGGACATCCAAATCAGGTGGTCCAATGATCTGCCTGTTTTCTACATCAAACCGTAGGGGTAAATCTGAAAACCCGATGAACCACATTTGATCCTTCCGGTCTGTAACCATCGCCAGAATTTCTTTAGAGCGATTGTGCAAAGGCATTTCAAAGGGAATAAAGTTTTGTCCATCATACAGTACAATTCCATCAGCAGTACTCACCAACAGCAACCCGGAAGGGTCTGTATACAGCCCGTAGACGAGGTTGTTGAGCAGTCCGTCTTCCACCTTAAACTGATGCCAATGAACCGTTTGACAATAGCAATTACTGCCAAAAGCTGCAAACCATAAGACACGCATAAAAAGTCGCCTTAGCTCTCTCACTGGGGTAAATTTCATGAAATGTGAAGGGAATCTAACGAAAAATATCAGAGTTGAGCGACCGTTTTGCTAAATAATCCAAGCGGGATATGTTGAACCGAAATCAAGGATTTTCTCAAGCTCATTTTTACAAAAAATATGCCTCAAAAAAGAAAACCGTTTCGCACAGCAAATTTCGGATGTAGCCTTCAAAACAAAGTGCCTACCAGATCTCCACTCATAGCTTTGAAATTCTCTGGAAGACCTCATAATAACTAAGTAGTCATCTCTGTAAAAGCAAACTGAAATTGTTCTTTTTATCTTTTCGTGTCTTTCCTTTACCTCATTTACACGATTTTGATCAATGTTGACAGCCCCCTTCCGTCTGAAAAAAGTAAGTACATGATGATTTTCGTCACAAACGTGTTCGCCCATACTATGTGACTTTATTAGCCAAATTATCATCAGTAGGAAAAGTAATATTTTGATTACCGATGTTGATCGGCATTCCTGTTTCCTGGCAGCAGTTTGGGTTAAGTTTGATGCTCAAAACCAACACTTTTTCCATGTAGAAGATTGTATCACTCTCTGCTTCCTGACATTCTATCATTGATTGCCAATCAAAGTAGTTTGCAAAAACTCCAAAAGAGTTTGTGCTATCTGCACAAACACCTGCTCCACACAATTTATCATAGACAATAGAAAGCAACAATCAAACCCACCTATATACCCTGTCGGCACTAATAAACACCAAAAGATTTTCGAAGAACTTGTCGATTCATCCACTTTCGCTCCATTGAAAACCTAAAAAGCCCATCACCGGATTATCTACAGCTATCGGATTAACGGTTTAAAACGCATCCGTTAAAATTTCAAAGCCTGAATTCATTGTCCCCATATTATAGGTTAGCACAGGCTCAACATCCCTTGTTTGATCGCTTTTTGCCAATGCTACCTCAGCCATAGGGCGCCCCCTTTTGTGGTCAACAATCCAGCATTGAATGGCCTCAACTCGATTTCCTTTATCATAGGTCACATCCATTTTATCGATTCCTACTCAAAATTGGGAACTGCAAAACTTCTTTATCAAGATTAAGCCCTGCGGGTTCGTGCCGAAACCTTGGCGGGCTTCTCGACTTCGCTCGAAGACCGGTGAGGTACCAACCGAAAGGGAACATGAATCAAAAAATTGATGTTCCTATGAATTATTCGAATGATTCGGGTTTTGACCACTTGATGGATTTGGTGACCAAGCAGGACCTTTGGGGTGCTTTAAAAAAATCAATCGCTTGAACGATTTAATGAATCAATATTTAGAGGTGAGGAAACAACAAATGGAGTTATTCTTGCTGCACATTGAATTGTTGCAGGAGCTTTAAGCTCAACGATAATCGGACTGCTCTTCAGAGAGTGGTCCGTTTATTTACTACAATGTTTTTCATTTCTCATCCCATTTCGACTCAAAATGCTCTGTTTACAGGTCATTGCGTCCTAAAACATTAAACCGCAAAGCTAACTTTCTCAGCTAAGAAAAAACTAAAATCAATCCCTCGTTCAAAAAATTGTTAATAAACAGACAAATCAATCCAAATCACTAAACAGTAATTAAATTATATTAGTTCATTCGATTTTTAAACGGAACGATCAATATGCGCAAACACCTTAAAGGCTTAGATACATTACGAGCTATTGGTGCCATTATCGTTGTTGTTGGACACATTGAATTGATAAAAATGTTTAATGGGTTGGACAACCTTGTAGAGGTTAATTTTCCTATTTTTCCCAGCGGTCACATTTCAGTTGTTTTATTTTTTGTCTTAAGCGGATTTCTAATCACCCTTTTATTAGTCAGAGAAACACAAGCAACAAACACAGTATCATATCGAAAATTTTACTTAAGAAAAATACTGCGCATTTATCCCGTATATTATTTAACCCTTCTCGCCTCCTCGGTTCTGATTGAAACAAATTCATCATTTATTTCAAATATTTTATGTTTAACTATCTTTCCAAATGTGGCGCATGCCATTGATGAAAGATGGGTAACGAGTCCACAAATTTGGTCCATCGGTGTTGAAGTACAGTTCTATATCTTTTGGCCGGTTCTTTTCGCTACCATATTCTTATCCAAATGGAAAAAATACTTTCCAATATTATTGCTCCTTTTCACTGTTATTTATCCGCTTTCTCCGATAATACTTGGGTACATCAACGCGCACTATGTCACCATTCCGTACATGTGGGCCATTGAAAAATTCTTCTATGGGTCCAAGTATCACTGTATTGCTATTGGGGCGCTAATTGGATTGGCCTATTCAAGTGAAAAAAATTGGATCCAAATTTTGAATAATAACAAAATTTTCATCCCCTTGAGTATCATTTCACTTGTATTATGGATATTAAAATTTGATATAGGCTTTTTCACAGATGAAGTCTTCTCCATCTTATTTGCTCTAATTATTTTAGGTGCTATCGGTAGTAAAACGGTGAACATTGACCATAGCATCACTAAATTTCTTGGTAAAATATCCTATGGTATCTATATGTACCATTGGTTCATAATAGTCTTAGCTATAAAGTTACTACCGCAATCAGATAACTTATTTTATTACAATCTACTACTCTATGTTGTCGTTCTTTTTCTAACCATCTTTTCTGCCTGGTTATCCTATGCATACTATGAAAAATGGTTTCTTAGGCTCAAGGAAAAGTACAAACCTACACGCCTTAAAGCTTAGCTTAGCGGTAAATAACTCTAAACTTGCTTGTCAAAGACAAATTTTGTCCCAAAACGATAAGCGCACATGGCACTATCGAACATGAGCTACAGTTTCATGATGCACGAATATTGCATTTGAATATATATTTCAAACTCCCAACTAACGGCCCCGAATCACTTTCACTACTTTTCAATTCTTCGGCCAATCTAACCTTAATCGGTATCTAAAGTTCAGACTATACCCATGTAAACTTTCAGCAATTAGTAAAAGGATAGTCGATAAATAAAAATTGTTGCTTTATACCTATAGTTAGGTAGGTGTTTTATGAAGCGCTAAGGCCCATGAATTAATTTGAAGAAGGATTTTGCTACCGTATTTTGGGCTTATATCGCAATCCTACTATTCTTGTTCTATCCCCTTCTCAGATGATTTGCGGTAAGATCATAGGACCAAGACAATATTCTATAGCACAATTGAAACCTCTTTTTCCTATTCATCCTACTTCCTAAATGATTTTTCAACATCAATTAGCACAACTCTTGAATTGACATTCTACCGGATCAACAAGGGTCTGGTGGTAAATCATCAGGTAGGAAGCGTTGGCCTATTCGAATCTTCCTAATTTGGACACTAATTCAATTTTGTATTACAATTAACTCACCGAATATGAGACCTCTACTTTTACTTATCTTTATGGCAGCTTTGGCCATTCCTTCTCAGGCACAAACAAAACATACAATCAATTCTGGTAATTTCTATTACAACCCATCGAGTTTAACGATTACAGAGGGCGATACGGTAGAATGGGTGAACGATGGTGGCTTTCACAACGTAAATGCTGATGTCAATACCCAAACCGGCTTGAACTTTAACAACCCGGAAAGTTTCATTTCCACTGCAACCAGTAATTCAGTCTTACTCACCCGGGTGTTTAACGTTCCAGGTACTTATCAATACGACTGTTCTGTGGGAGCTCACGCAGCCAATGGCATGGTAGGAACTTTGATCGTTGATCCAGGTCCGGTTTCAGTATCTGAAATTTCCCAGCAAACGACCACCAGCTTCACCGCTTTTCAACAAGCTAACACCAATGCCATTCAGGTGCAATTTAACATGACCGAGGCAGCTCAAAATACGGCCATTCACATTTATGACCTCACTGGAAAACGTTTGGTGAATCAAAGCATCAATGCCAACAAAGGCGACAACCAACATACGGTCAATGCCAACACCGCTCTTACTTCAGGTATTTATCTGGTATCTTTACAGTTCGACGGTGTAACCTTGACCCAGAAAATTTTCATTGAGAAATAAAGGTAGGCGAAAAGCCCCACGTTCATTTCTGATACTATTCAACAAAGAAGGCTGCCTCTCCGGGCAGCCTTCTTTGTTTCCAAGGGTAGACCAATCGCTTCAACGATTGCAATGCCTTAGCGATTGTTGGTCCTTCTACAGCATCACCTCCAATGTTCCTTGAGTTCTTACCCTTTAAGCATGCCCTTTTAGAAAGAGATATTCCGGTTGATGTGGTTGTTTTTGATGATGGAGTTCTTCAAAAAGTTACGCGCTGTTGTTCTTTCGGTAGCATTCCATGAATGAAACGGGTTGTAAAAATTGCCTTGAACAATGGTGGCTCCGTTGAAACTCATGGTAGCATCAGCTTTGATTTTTACAAGACCGTCGGCCGCAAGGCGAATGATGTTTTCTTGCACATCGATGCCTTGAGCAATGCGTCCTCGATTGATAAATAAGACATTGCTACCGTCCACAACATTCTTCTTGAGCACTACCTTTTTAGCACTGTAATAGCCTGAGCTGCCTTTGTGCACATCAAAATGCCACTTCACCGAGTTTTTAACGTAATTGCCAATGGCGGTATAACTCTGATTATCGTTCCCATTGGTGGCAACTGCGTGACTGTTTTGGTTGAACATGTTGCGCTCGATGCGTGCGGTGGAGGAGGCACCCCTAAGCAATACGCCATAACCTAAACCCGAGTTGTTTTGTCCAAAGATGGTGCTGTTGAAGATAAAATGCCCGGTACCATTCTCGAGCCGAACCGCGGCATGGGAGTAGTTGCTGATTCGGCAGCGCAGCACTTGACCGTTGTTACCTTTGAACGCAATGGCCGAACGTTTTCCAACGTAAGCCCCAGGACCTTGAATGGTGACATTCTCAAATTTCACTCCCGAGCCATTTACGTTAAACAATGCACTTAAACCCGATTTGTTCCGCCGGTCGCGAATCACTACTCCATTTTTACTCACCACCCGAACATTGCTGTTGGAAATGGTGTATTCGGCGTACACATCAATGGTTCTGCGGATGTAGATGATCTGATTGGCGGTGGCTCTCCGTGTGGCATTTGCCAGATCGCTGGCATTCCAAACGTTCCATTGTCCCCAGCTACGCAAGGGAGTATTACCAGGATTGGCACTTGGCTTGGGAGGCAAGGTGGGTGTCCAGTTGCGGTGGCTGCCCCAGCGCCAACCCTGGGATGCATTGCGCCTGCCGGAGTTATCCTCCTCACTTTGGGTTTCTCCGATGATTTCTGGCTCCAGCTCAGCTTTTTCACAGGCTGGCAAAACGCCAATGGCCACAATGGCTACCAAAAGGGTTAACCATTTTAAATAGTTGGGTTTGCCGGTGAGAGCTACTGCTTCAATAGCGGGTAGATGGTTTCTTTTGATGGATGTACACTTTTTCATTTGTCAGAATTTGTTTTGTGGAGATTGATTTGGGTAAAGAAGGGTAAGCACTGAATTCTCCATGGGGGCCACCTGTTCGAGGAAATTCTCGCAGGTTTTCCAGGCGCTGGAGGAACCCGTGATTCGTTGATTTTAAAAGGGTTGGATCATTGCCCAACCACGGAGCCAAATGTGTTAGTATCAAAACCAATCTCCCACACCCGAATCGGGGGGTTCTGAGGGTTTCACCCTTTTCGGGTGAAGGGTGGAAACCTGAAAAGCGGCCTTGTGTAGGATTCTAATTTGAGGGGTCAAATTGGAAATCATCGGATCAAACAAGCCTCAAAGGCCCGAAATTCGATGCAATTAATGCTTACATTAGTAACCCACTCACCAGGAAAACATGCGACCTGCACTCGCAACGGCTATTCTTTTTCTTTGTTTGGTTCCTGTCTCTACTCATGCTTATGTAGACAGTTTGCAGGGGGTGTTGCGCGACCCATCCTACAGCGTAGCGGAAAAAGTGAAGGGGGCCCGTCAATTGGCAAGTTGGTTCTCTCAACAGCAACTCGATAGTGCAATTACGTATGCGCATGTTTATCTACACTGGACTAAAACGGCGGGTGATACCAACAAGATTGTAGATGCATACCATCTCCTGAGCACCATCAACGAATTGCGAAGTAATCCGGAAGAAGCGGCAAAGTTTGTAGAGCAAGCTTCCCTGCTTATTCATCAAACAGGAGACCTCTACTCCGAGTTTCACAACCTCAACTTGCGGGCTGCCATTGCTGGCGACCGGTTCAATACTGAAAGGGAGTTGCAACTCCATCAACAGGCGAATTCAGTGGCTAATCAGCTCCGCGATAGTAGCTTGATTACGATTTCGCTGAACAATTTGGCCAACTTTTACAAAATAACCGGGAACATAGACCTGGCCGATGAAAGCTATGCGCAGGCATTAGCTATCTGCCAGGCGCGTAAAAATTATTTGGGAGCACATATCGTCTTGCTCAATCAGGCGCAACTCGCCATCCACCGAAAGCACTATGCACGCGCCATAGACCTTGTAAGGCCGGTAGTAACCTATTTTGAAGAGAATAAGCACAAGAATTACCTGGCCTTTGCCTACTCTACCCTCGGATTTGCGTATTTCGGCTTTGAAGAATACCGCCGGGCATTAGACTATACCCAGCAGTGCCAAAAGTTGCTTGAAGAAACCACCAGTGCCTACGGCATGGCGGAAGCGCTTATGTTGACTGGTAAAAGCTACGCAGCATTGGGTCAAACTGACAGTGCCTTGCATTATTTATCGTTGGCAATAGCAATGGCTGAAACAACACAAAATCCTGAAGAATTAGAGTCTTGCTATGAAGCGCTGTACCAATTTCATAAAGCCCATGGAGACCTTGCCAAAGCGCTTTACTATCACGAACGCTATATCGGAATAAGAGATAGTTTGGAAGGGATTGCCACCCGGAATAAAATCGAGGAAGCACGCATCCGCTTTCAGCTCAAAGAAGCTCATTATCAGGATAGCCTGCTGTTTGAACAAGTACGCCAAAAAGAGCAAATGGAGCTGCAGTTAGCGCACAGTAAACGCAATACGTATTTTGCCTTCGCTTTGGTAGCGGTCATACTTTCGTGCATCACAGTACTGATCTATATGCGCTTTAAGCACTTCAAGGCTACGGTAGAAAAGCAAACGCTGTTGAATCAACTCGACAAGCTGAAATCTGCCGTCGTGAAAGATCTCGTGCTGGCCGATGGTCCTACCAACACACCTACGCCAGATATATACCGGCATCAAATTGAGCACAATCTGTCAGCCAAACTCAACGATACCGACTGGGCTATTTTATTGGCTTTGTACCAAACACCAGTGATCACCAACAAGGACCTGGCCGAAAAGGTAAACCGCAGTTTTGAGGGCGTACGTTCCAGCCTAAAAAAGATGTATCGTCTGTTTGGGCTTAACGATACCAAAGGAAATCGAAAAGCAGCCCTTATCATCAAAGCCATCGAGTTTTCGGGTAGAGAACCGATCCCTCCTGCCCTTGAAGCAGAAGCAGTACCTGAGGAAGTGAGCAGTACCCTCAGCTGAACCCTTCCAACTTCAACTAGCGGTTTAAGAAAGTCCTCTCAGTATGCCTTCTTCTCCTTACCTACTGATTGTTTTACTACTGTGGTCTTGTACAGGCTCTCCTCCTTCGAGGGAATCAGTGGATAAAAACACTGCACCTGCTTCTACTGATGCTCTACTGCCTGGCACAATGGAGGAGATCGAAGCTTTTGTTCCCGAAGGATATGAAGTCCTTGATTTTGAAAGAGCCGATCTCAATAACGATGCACAAAAAGACGTGCTTCTGATACTCAAGTCGCTCAAAGAAGAGGAGGCAATGGAAGAAGAAGTTCTAAGGCCCATGCTGCTGCTCATCAGGTCCTTCGATCGTGGTCTAAAACTTGCTGCCCAAAACAATAAGGTGGTATACTGTTACCGTTGTGGAGGCACCTTGGGTGATCCTTATATCCGAACTGCGGTCAAAGGGAAGTATTTTTCGGTAGAGCATTATGGTGGTGGGGGTCTTTTTAAATTTTCGAAAATCGTCACATTTAAGTTCGATGAGGAAAAAGACCATTGGCTCCTGCATCAGGACGGCAGCGAATATTTTGAATTGAACCCCAATTCAGGTGACAATGCTGAAGCGATTGTAAAAACCGGTGAACGCATCCTGACTCGGAACGATTTTGGGACAGTACGATTTGAGGAGTACGATATCTATCAAGCTTCTAATTAGGACTTACCATTGGCAACCTCTTACGGATCGATGCGCCTAATACTAAGGAGCAACAAAAACGATTGTGCTGGTAACGGTTTACACCAGCATGATGGAATGAACATTAAAGCACTCCACCATCTAACAAAGGGTGTTTGACACCAATTTTTCACATGAGAAACATTTGCAACAATACCCATATTGGATTGCTGATATGGCTCGTTTTGGTACCACTATGGAGCATTGGACAAACCGAAACGGTTGATAAAGACCAACAAGAGGCCAACCACCGGCTGAGTCAAGAGCAACAAATAGAACAGTTGAAGCAAGATTTAGAGAATGATAGTGCCCCAAATGCCAACACCAAAACCCTTAGAAAGTTAGTAGGACTTTACATGAACATCAGCCTGGACAGCGCCTTGGTATTTGCTCAAAAAGAATTGGCATTGGCCCAAATAAGAAAAGACCCAAGTGCACAGGGCATCGCCCGACTCAACCTTGCAGGGGTATTTTTTCAAATGACCTCAGTCGATACTGCATTATCATTGCTGCTGACCAATCGCGATGAAAAGGCGCTTTATAATGATTCTTTGATTGCAGCTACCGAAACTGCCTTAAGTGTGATTTATACTGCTTTGGGTAAGTATGAAAATGCAATTGAGGCAGGCTTCAACGCCATTGAGGTGTTTGAAATGGCCAATGACAGTACCAACGCCGGATTCAATTACATTTCGCTTTCGGAGGTCTACCTATGGGGCTTAAAAGACCAGGAAAAAGGCCTTGAATGCATTCGAAAAGCGATCATGCTTCTACGGGCAAAAAATGCTCCTCCCAACTATTTAATTGGAGCATTGACTCGATACGGGGATGTATGTACCCAAATAAAGGAGTACAACCGGGCGGAAGCAAAATTTAAAGAAGCTCTGGAATTGTCCCTGGCCAAAAACGATTATTGGTACCTGTCGGATTCATATTGCGGATTGGGCAAAGTGTATTACCACCAAGGCCACTACGCCAAATCCATCCAATACCTCGAAAAGGCCCTGGAAAAATCCGACAGCTTGGAACACCGGATGGCACGGATTTACCGCTATTTGGGCTTGAACCACCGGGCATCAGGACAATTGCAAAAGGCCATCGCCTACTTTGAATTGTGCCTGCCCATGGAAAAAAGCCTTAAAAATCAAATTAGTATCGAAGAATTTTTGGTGGACTGCCACTCACAGCTTTCCAACTATCTCAAGGCTTTCGAATACCAACGCCAGGTTACCCAACACCAGGACTCATTGCACGCCCGCGAACAAGAAAAGCGGATCACCGAAGTGGTGGAGAAATATGAAAATGAACAGAAGACGATGAAAATTGAAAAACTCAACACTGAAAACCGACACAAAGGAGAGGTGATCTCCCAACAGAAGTTGAATTTCGGCATTGCCTTAGCCTTGCTACTGTTGCTTGGTGCGGGTGGTTTTTTATGGATTCGCTTCCGGCAAAAACTCCAGGAAGGCATCAACCAATTGGAGAAGAACCAACTACAACAGCGTTTTTTGCGGGTACAATTAAATCCCCATTTCTTGTTTCATGCCCTCAGCTCCATCGAGAGCTATATTTATACCAACGAAAAAGAATCGGCGGCTGCTTTTTTGCGCAACTTCAGCAAGTTGATGCGCAACATTCTCGAAACTTCTGATCAGGATTTTGTGTCCCTCGAAAACGACCTGGATACCATGCGGGAGTATCTGATGATGCAACAACTGAACAGCGATTTTAAATTCGAATACGACATCACCGTCGATGAAAACCTCAATTTACAAACCCTGCAAGTGCCGCCAATGCTCATTCAGCCCTTTATCGAAAATGCCATTTTGCACGGTGCGCTTCAAGTTAAAAACGGCACGGTAGCAATACATTACCTTTCCACTGCCAGGCACCTGCAAATCAGGATAAAAGACAATGGACCCGGCCTCACCAGCGGTGAACACAGGAGCGGTTCATTGTGGCGTTCTATGGGAATGGAAATTGTACAACAGCGCATTCAAAACCTGGAAAAAAGTCACGGCCTACACATCCAGTACCGTATAGCAGCGAATGAAGGTCAGAAAGGCACCATCGTGGTGCTCGATGTGCCCATCCGACAGGTGTCGGCGGCTTAGATCGAACACAATTTTTCGTTCTTCTACCCCTGTTGGCCAACGATCGGAATCCGGAAGCCCAGGGGTTGGAGCAAGGAGCCGAAAAAAAGGGTAACTTAAATGAGGAGATGTAAAGAGTAGAGGCTTTGAGTGAGTAATTGGGTTTAAACACGCCTTGTTAGGCCTGCCTATCACCTGCGCTATACTGTTGCTAATTGCTCCCTTGTAAACGCCTTTGCTTAAACAAGCTTGCCAACGTGCAGTTGTATTGAGGAACTTAGCGTTCTATTTTCAAGCTCGGTTTGGGTTTAGGTTGGTAGCAGACATAAGCTTATAAAGCGCTTCTTTCTTTTGAAAACAGCGTTTTTTTATCTTCTTTAAAAATCACCTCCTGAAGGCTCCCAAAGCCGCACTTAAAAACCATCAAATGCGATGAAGATCTTCCTTACCGGAGCAACGGGCTACATTGGAAAACGCCTACTGCCGCTTTTGGTTAGCCAAGGGCACCAGGTAGTGTGTGGGGTTCGTGATCCTTCCAGGTTTCAACCTCCGGATTCTATGAAGGCCAACATCTCGGTGGTGACAACCGACCTTTTAGATGCGGCTACGCTAACCAATATTCCCGATGACATCGATGCGGCCTATTATTTGATTCACTCCATGTCGTCTTCCAACAATTACCAAACCCTGGAACAACAATGCGCCATCAACTTTCGGGAGCGAATTTCGAAAACCAAGGCGATACAGGTAATCTTTTTGAGTGGTATTATCAATGGTAAGGCACTTTCCGATCACTTGTTATCCCGAAAAAAAGTAGAGGAAGAACTGCTATCGGGCCCTTATGCACTTACCACTTTGCGTGCCGGAATCATTGTAGGATCGGGCAGTGCCTCTTTCGAGATCATCCGCGACCTGGTAGAAAAACTACCGGTAATGGTTACGCCAAAGTGGCTGCTGACCCGCTGCCAGCCCATCGGAATTAGTGATGTGCTGCTGTTTCTGTTGAAAAGCCTGCACCACCCGGAAACCTACAATCGGGATTTCGACATCGGTGGCCCGGATATTTTAACCTATAAAAACATGTTGCTTGCCTTTGCCAGGGTAAGCTACCTGGGACGCGTGATTTGGACGGTTCCCGTGATGACGCCAAAGCTATCTTCTTATTGGCTGTATTTTGTTACCTCTACTTCCTACCGGTTGGCTTCTTCTTTGGTTGACAGCATGAAGGTAGAGGTCGTTTGTAGAAACAATGACATTAATACCATTCTGGAGGTTGAACCTATCCCTTATGAGGAGGCCATCAAACGGGCCTTCACCAAGATCAAGAATAACGAAATTGTTTCCAGCTGGAAGGATTCGTATGCCAGCAGTGGCATCGAAATTAAAATTGCCGATTTCATTTCCGTGCCAACTTTCGGGTGTTTTGTAGATCAGCGAAGGTCCACCATGGACGACCGGCTTAAAACATTGGACCGAGTTTGGCAGATTGGTGGAAAAAATGGCTGGTATTATGCCCATTGGCTCTGGGCGTTGAGGGGATACCTAGACAAATTGTTTGGCGGAGTGGGCCTAAGAAGGGGCAGAACCAATCCCAATGAAATCGCCCCGGGAGATTCCCTGGATTTTTGGCGCGTGTTGTATGCCAACAAAAAAGAAGGGCGGCTGCTCCTGATCGCCGAAATGAAACTGCCCGGTGAGGCGTGGTTAGAATTTCGGGTAGAAAACGATCAGTTGGTACAAACGGCAACTTTCCGACCATTGGGCGTAGCCGGCCGAATGTATTGGTATTCGGTTTACGTGTTTCACGGCTTTATTTTCAGCGGATTGCTCAACAAGCTGACGACCCGTCAAGACGAGGTCTGATTTCCAGGACCACCTAATTTCAACCTGGCCTTTCAAACAGCGTTTGGTTTTTCCCCAACTTTACCGCGATGAACAACTTTATCACTGTGGCCACCTTTACCTATCCCGAAGAATTGATTTTCCTTCGCGGTCGGCTCGAATCGGAGGGCATCGAATGCCGGGTATTGGATGAACTCACGGTTCAAACCAATCCATTGTACTCAGGCGCAGTGGGCGGTGTAAAACTTCAAGTGCGGGAAAGTGACCTTTCTCGCACCCGTGAGGTACTGACGCTTGCTGGATATACCGAACCATCGGAAACCACGTTACCGGGTTTCTGGATCAAATTCGACCAGTGGACTCAAAAAATTCCCTTGTTGAATCGATGGATCATTGAGTTGCGTCTGGTGGTGTTGCTGGTAGTGGCTTTGTGTGTGTTGGCTATTCCCATCGCAATGCTCAGTTTACCTACTGCCTACGAGCAACTGACCGACAACAACTGGTGCCTGGATTTCATCACCTATCAAGGACAGGATTATGTTCCGCGTACGCTTGGGATTACCCTTTCAGGGCCGGCTTTCTGCGAAGCCTCCATCTCCTTTCAAACGGATGGAACCGTTCGGTTTCCTGGCTTCAACAGTTATGGAGCAAGGGGTAAATGGGTGTTAAATAACGATCTATTACAGGTTGCGCAATTAGATACCTTTCAACACATTTTCGAAGGTACATACTCCATTGAAATCAATAATGATATGCTGGTTTTCAGGTCTGCCACAACTAGCATTCATTGCCACCAAAACCAGGGCTTCACGTTAGCTATCCCGGGCTATTAACCCTACACCTTTTCGGTTACCGCCCAACTTGATTCTGAAGCGCGAGCAGTTGGGCTTGCAACTGCTTAATTTGTGCCTCCATGGTGGCAATGCGCTGATCTTGGGTAGTAATGATTTGTTGCTGTTCCTGAAGGGCACCAATGGCCAATACGCTCAGGCCGGAATAGTCGAGGGCGTAGTAGGAGGTGCCTTCCTCCCCACCGGTTGCCGGTTGCGTTACCAAATGCGGAAAGAGTGGCAACACTTCCTGGGCAATCAAACCTAATTCTTTGGGGCTGCTATCGTCCTGATTGCGGAAATGGTATTCGGCAACCCGCAATTGCATTACCGGATTTAACAAACCGCTGCGGGTGGTGATGTTTTTCTTCAATCGTTCATCGGAAGTGGTGGAATAGGAGCCATCTACATCGTCAAAACTTCCCATATGCGTTCCGTTGAAAAACAAGCCCAAATCATTGCCTAACCAGGTGTAGAAGTGCCAGATGTCTCCCCCACCAGAGGCATTTTCTACCGCAAGCCCATCGTCGGCACCTCCCGAGGTGTGCAGCACGTGAAAATCGCGCGTTGGATTGGTGATTCCTGCTCCTATTTCTCCGTTGGAATCGATAAAAAACCGGGAAGAGCCGGAAGTAACAAAATTAATTTGATCCGAAGCACCGTAGGTGCCATCGTTTCCGATGGTAATCAAAGTAGAGCCCGAGCCACGTTCGTCTGGGGCTTCGATGGCATGGCTGTAGACCCACGGTGTGGTGAGAAAACCAAGGCCATTCTCGTTACTAGAGGCTTGATCGGTACTTTGAGACCCTACAGAAGTATTTCCGATGACCGCAAAATCAGCAACATCCAAGGTGGTTTGTGGATTATTTTCTCCAATGCCCACGTTGCCTTCCACAATTAAACCGTTCGTGGGGGCGGTAGAAGAACCGGAATAACCACTTCCAATGGCTGCTGCACCTTCCACATCAAGCTTATTGACCAAATAAGAAGAGCCTCGTGTAAGGAAAAAGATAAAATAAAAGTGGTCAACGTATAAAAAAAAAAAAAAAGGGGGGGAGGATGGGGGGGGGGGGGGGGCGGAGGGGGGGGGAGAGGGGGGGAGGGGAAGGGGAGAGGGGGGGGGAGAGGAAGGGGGAGGGGGGGAGGAAGAGAGGGGAGAGGGGGGGGAGGTGGTAGTGGGAGTGGGGGGAGT
>CALCCE010000042.1 GCA_937899835.1 uncultured Flavobacteriales bacterium
AATATTACCTGGAAGTCGGCCAGCGATGGCCAGCGCAAGGGCTACGGTTACCATTACGATGATTTCAACCGGCTCACCGGAGCGCACTACGCAGAAAATACCACCCTGGGGTGGAACTACCACATCAACCGCTATTCGGTGTCCAACATCAGCTACGATGCCAACGGCAACATCCTCAGCCTGAAGCGCCACGGCTACTTGCAAAGCGGCAGCTACGGCACGATGGACGACCTGCAATACAGCTATGCCGGCAACCAACTGCAAGCCGTCAACGACCTCGCCACCCAGCTGGGCGAAAACGATTTTAGAGACAACGGCACCCAGGCCCTTGTAGAATTCAACTACGATGCCAACGGCAACATGATCCAGGACCAAAACAAAGGCATTGCAGTAGCCTACAACTACCTCGACCTGCCCACCAAGGTAGATTTTGGAGGCGGCAAAGAGATTCTTAATGCCTACGATGCAGCAGGAACTAAAGTGCGCAGTACTGTGAAAGCACCGGGCACCCCCGATGTAGTAAAAACCTACACCAACGGATTTGTGTACCAGGGCAGTACGCTGGAATTCTTCTCCACCGACGAAGGCCGGGTAACACCGCTCTCGTCCGGCAGCCAACAATTTCAGTACGAGTACCACTACCGCGACCACTTAGGCAACCTGCGCCTGTCCTTCGCCGACCTGGATGGCAACGGCTCGTTGGATGCCACTTCAGAAATTTTGCAGGAAGGCCATTACTACCCCTTTGGCCTCGAAATGCGCTACGGTGCCCCTCCTCCTGCCTTGGGCGTGCAGCATGCCTTTACCTACAATGGCAAAGAGTTGAACGAAAGTTTTGCGCTAAATTGGTATGATTATGGAGCAAGGAATTATGATCCACAGTTGGGGCGATGGCATTCGGCTGATCCGTTGGCGGAGAGCTATTTCCCAATAGCGGTATTTGCTTATGTTGCTAATAATCCAGTTAGCTTTTATGATCCTGATGGTAGAAGTATAGGAGGTTACAAGGATGAAAGCGGCAATCTTCAATGGATATACAATGAAAGTAGAGATAATATCTCTGATGAAAATGGAGTTTCTTGGTCAAAAGTCACCGATAATTATTTTGAGTTTGTAGATTTTAGTAGGAAAACAGGTAAACCAATGACTTATAAAGGGAAAGTGAAAGTCGCTACCGCAACTGTAGATGATATTTTTGCTGGTTACAACTACATATACAAAGAACGATTGAAAGATGACCCTTATAATGATATTAACATCACTGTGAAACTAACTGATGTTTTCGATTTTTCTAATTTAGAAAAAGGTTCAGGCTGGACAAGTAACTCTACCGCAGGCCTTAGAAGCACATATATTAAAAAGGAATTCGATTTAGGCAATGAGGGCAAATTAATTATAGGATTCGAACTCTCTGATGTAGATAATATTGAAATTATAGACATTCCAAGAGTAATGTCACCTACCACTTGGAAAGTATTACGAAAAGAGAATGGTAAATATAGATTCAATCAACCTAACAAAGTACATCCTTACCCTTATGGAATTGGTCTTGTAGGAGAGGTTTTCTCTATACTTTCTGGAAAACAAAACTCCCTATTTGCATCACACTTAGCCTTCGAAAAGGGGCAAACATTTTTAAAATCCAAAAAATACCTTAAAAATGATTTCTAATTTAATAGAGGCAATTAAGGCGTACGCCCTTTACATTAGCATTTCAATTCTAATGGTAGGATGTAATCCCGAAAACAAAAGCTTATCTGGAGAATGGCAAGGTTACTCTAAATCTGACGGGTATTTTGAAATGGTACAAGCTGTTCAATCCTATACATTTGGAGAAAACGTTGGCTTTATCGTATCATCAGACACTCTTTTTATCCGAAAAGAAAAAGTATATAGAGGAAAGAAAAACAGCGTTGAAGCTAAAGAAATTGGCAAAGTTGAAAGTTTTAATTCCGCACAACTCATCTATATTCTAACCAATGGTGAAAAAGTCACACTAATCAAAGCACAGGAAAAGTTAGACATTGGAAATTATACACCTTATAATGACGGTTACCGAAAAAAGTTTGATGAAAGAAGACAATCATTCTATAAAAACCATCTTGATAGTATACTTAAGGAAAACCCACCGATTATTTTAGATGCAAATGATATGTAGCAGTCGTTTACACTTCCTACTGATGTTTCTTTGTTCAACGGTTAGCAATGGGTTCAACACCCCATCGGTGCAGGAAAAGCCCAAAACCGAAGGGTAGAACTGGTGATCGAAGAAGAATGACGACACGAGTTTACCGGTGAGCAACTGGTAGCAGTTCTCTGGAACAGGACAAAACCACAAGTGGGACAGAT
>CALCCE010000043.1 GCA_937899835.1 uncultured Flavobacteriales bacterium
TCTGATCGTAGTTTGCAACTACGATCCAATATCTTCTCCAATTGAAGTTGAAATAAAAATGAAGCTTGAGGAATTGAGATTACAGGGTGCAATTGCAAACCACACTAGATGATTTAGGCAGCCAATTCAAACGGAAAGTGAATAAGTAAATCGGGATTAGCCATCTTCAGCATAACCCATAACCTACTCTTTTTCGGTTTTAGGATCGTGGTGGGGGTAAGCCGTTTTAACGATGTAACCGTCTTGATGATCTTCATTCTTTTCTAAGAACATCTTCATGTTGCTGGACTGCACAAATTTAGATTCTGGGTTTTTAATGGTCCCCACGTTGGTATAGCCACTGCCCAAAATTTTATCTCCCTCGTAATTGATCTCATAATCATCGTCACTCTCTTGAAAGTGGGCCTTGGCCCTTTCGTGGTGTTCCAACAAGGCCGCTTGCATGGCTTCGTCCATGTCCCTGCTCCGATCAAAGCGCAACGCCGATCGGGATTGGCGCATGTCTTTGCTTTCTCCCGTCACCCGATCTTCCATCTCTTCTAAAGAACGGTGCTTGTGGTGGCGCTCCATGGCATGCCCTCCGGCTTCCTCGTCGATTACCGGTGAATAGCCATCCACATGAGACGATCGCATGGCCATTGACTGCAGAAAATCTCCCTTGTCCTCTTTGAACTTTAGCCACTCTTCATCCATTTCCGCTTGTCGCTCCTCTTTACTACCAGCCGATCCGTTGGTAGGCACCACAAAAGGAGTACCTGACCTTGCCGTGGTACTGGCCGCACGGACCGCAGGCCCTCGCATGAGGCTGCCTCCAACTTTGGAAAATAAACTGGGGACTGACATGGACATAACAATGCAATTTTTCTAAAAGTAAGTCAAACTGCCTTGAATTCAAATGAGGAGTAAGCCAATAGCGGCTTTGCGCTTCCTATTTCTGGTTTTAGAGCTGTGCCGAAGGATTTGATCGCCTTACTGAAATGCAGGTCCCTTAGCGAATGTTTCCGACTATCGGAAGCGCCTTAGCGCTTTCAATTGGTCGTAGCACTAAAAGTGGGACAACCGATACTAAAGCCAGCTAATTTCGTTCTGTTGCAGAACTGAGTGAATACCGCTTATGGGTTTTTCCTTGTAGCAACTACAGCAACAATGAAAACGATTGATTGCTTGGAATAAGAGTAAATCTTGTGATGCTTGATGATTGCCCTGCGAAGATCCTTCCTCTATTCATCAGTTTGAAATTGATCTACAAAGCGAATCTTTTCTCATACTGAAATGATTTCGTCTATTAGCTTAGCTGCATTATCAGGAGAGCTATTTGCAATGAAATCAAAAATTGCTTCTAAGTCTTGAATTGCAGAAGGGGTCCAGATTACTATCGACACTTCCTTGTAGACCTGCCAGAGCCTCCTTACTACCGCTTTGATTTTTGAATACAGTTCATCGCCTATGACATCGGGTAATTTTACGCTATTAACAAAATGAAGAGGGGAAAGCAATTTAAAAGTGTCAAATCTACCTTCCCAGGAAAGGATAGACCGGCTTTATTGCCTGCCCCAAAGGAAGAACAATTACCAATTTAAAATCAAGTAAAATGCCATCAAACTGCTTACACTATGCTTGCGAAATTGCAGCAATACCCGGAATCACCACCACAAATAATTTGGGATGGTCTATCTGGTGTAAAAACAATGCTCAAAAGACAACTCTAATGTGGGCGAATCTCGCCAGCGCAGTGGTTTACCTAACCAATGCTACAGGAGGAAAAAGGGATTCGCAAAACGTTTATCACTCAAAGAACGATGTAATAACTGCCGGTAGGGATTTGCTGCGGACACTAACCGATCGAAACAATGGAAACTACGTTAGCGGGCTAAATAACACTCCCCAACAAAACGACATTTTAGTCTGTGGAGACATCAATGCTCCTCACTATGTTATTCGCCGTGTTGTTGGAGCAGATGCCTATTATGAAGGACAACCCGGTGCCACTGACGAAAATTATAGAGCAAGTGTGACTGGCATTCAGTTGGTCCAAAAAACCGATGAACAGGGAAATTCTAAGTCCTACAACATTAGGGGATATTTCAGGTAAAGGGTAGGGGTTCCGGAACCCTTAATGGAGCCGCTGAAAGAGAACGCCGTAACGCATTCAAAACCAATATCTTTTAATTTTTAGGGTGTTGGTTTTGAATTTTTCACAAAAGCATTGAGCCAACAGTTTTAGGTCACGTTTTTCTTCAACATGTTGCTCTTGTAAATATTTAATTCTTTAATCATTCTTTTTCTCCACTAGTACATTTTCCAATTGTGACGGAGTCCACCTAACTCCCAGTTAATGTCAAATTTAGATGTCTCATCAATTGCATACGGAGGTATAGCCACCTTGCAATGTAAACTGAGGTCATTGGCTTTTACCTTTTCTAAATACACCTTACTCAGCGAACACTTGAGGTAAATTTGAATTTCCACAACTGTTTGCCTTGAAGTCGACTTAAAAACACAAAGGTTCACATCATACAGGTTTTTATAAATACAACTCAACTCATACGCAACCGCTTGAAGTGTTTTGGGTTGTTTGTGCCGATTTTCTCTCTTTCTTATTTTTCTTTGCTCAAAGAAGTTCTTTCCGTTTGAATCTTTTATCTCACTAATGAGATACAGACAATTATTCGAAATAGTATTCCAGGATTGGTCTCTCGCCATTCCAAGAAGCTGCTCAGTAGCCTCTTTCAAATCATCGTAGAGCTTGTCTTTAATCATTTAAGTAATAGTTGGATGAAATATCATTTCTCATTTTCGATATTTCACCCATTGATTCGAGTTTATCCAATGCTGACTGAATGGTTTTCTCAGTCCATACGCCTCTACTTTCTGGCCTTGATGCTGCAAATTGATGGAGTCTCCAGGAATCAAACCCATCAATTCTGTCGTTCAACCCAAAATCAAAATCTATTTCAAAATTCTTTCTTCTTGCGTATAGCCCAATCCCGTGAAATGCATAGTACTCAAGCCCTTCAAGCTTTCCAGATTTCTCAATTGTTCCATCCTTCGATGCGCGGAGTAAATCCTGACGATCGTACTTTTTATAGAAACAATTCGCAACATATGCTGATGTTTTCAGAAAGTCATTTATCAATCTTTCAATGGTCGCCTCATTCATCGTTGATGGGTGTTCGCTACAAAAGTCAGACTGTATCGCGTTTTATATTGACTGATTACCAGTAGGGTAAAGCTAACGCTATAACAGTTTACAGCACATCCATTCGAAATGCACAGTAACGCATAGTTACAAGTTTTACCCTGGTTTTTGATCATAGTTTGCAACTGTGACGGTATACCTTGTCAAATTGAAATTGGTGTAAACCAAAGAACGAGCAAGCCTAAAAGGCAGGAAGATAGCAGGGTGTTGTTGCAAACTACACCCAACAAAATATGCTATTATCTTGGTTGTTGAAGTGCTGGTCTTTGAGCATTCTCATCCCCCGGGCCCCTCGACTCCGCTCGGGGATCGGGGGCATCTTACTGCCGGTCGTTGAGCATCCAGATGCCGGTCGTTGAGCGCACCACTGCCGGTCGTTGAGCGAAGTCGAAACGCCCTGATTAAAAAAGAAATGTTCAACGAATTGGTTGAGTGTAAAAGAAGGATAGCCCTGAGGTCTGATCGTAGTTTGCAACTACGATCCAAATTACCTTGCCAAATTGAGCCAACAAGCCTGAAAGGGTGATTTTTTCTTCAACACTCATGTATAGATGGCTTATATCAAAGATAACGCTAAACCCCTTCATAGTTTAAGCTGCCACAAGCTTGTAGTTCTTTCACCAACCTTCAGATTCTTTTTCCAAATCCTCCTGGGTCGTAAACTCCCCATTATCAATGCGTGCCTCTGCTTCTTGAATGCGCTGCCACAATTCCTCGGCAGTTAAGGGAGTACCATCTATAGCTCTGCCAACGATCTGCTTTGCTTTTGCCTCTTCTTGCACACGTTTATTAAGCTTTTGGAACAACTGTATGATCGTTTTTCAAATGATTTTAGCTCTATAAGGAGGGACAAACGCCCCTATAGCCAACTAATTGCTTTCTTTCATACAACTGAATAAGTACAGCTTAAGGGTTTCGCCTTGTGGCAACTACAGCAACAATAAATACAATCGATTGCTTAGAATAGTAATAGATCTTGTGATTCTTGATTACAATCCTTCGAAGATCCTTTCTGTATTCATCAATTTGAAATTGATCCACAAAGCGAATCCTTTCAACGACTGATAAAATTTCGTTTATAAGCTTAGAAGCATTGCCCGGAGAGTTATTGGCGATGAAATGAAAAATTGTTTCCAAATCCTGAATTGCTGTACGAGTCCAGATTACTTTTGATACCCTTCTCTCCAAGAGTCGACCGTTTTTCGAAGTGCATCTGTGGTAATTCCATCACCGGCTAACGCTTGTCTTATACCTTCATCTAACTTAGCATTAAGTTCAGACCTTGTCATTGCCTCTCCTTCTGCCGAATATCCCGCAGCAGTGGCATCATTCAATAAATCCTCCACTTTCTTCAATACTACTTTATTCTCTACCGCAAGTAGCTTGGTCAAGAGTTCTAATTTAAAGGAATTAACATCCATAGTTATCGTCTTCAGTTAAAGGTACAGCATTTTAACCATTCACTATAATAACGACAGATGGAAGAATTCAATTATTGGTCAAAGAATATGATCATCCCCCCTACTCCCCAAAAATCTTCTTCTTCCCCTCCACCGTGATGGCAGAACCCTCGGCCAGAAACACTGAATCGGGAGTGCGCTCGTTGAGAAAGGCAAACTGTGCACCATAGTTGGCCCCAAAATCGGCCTCGATGCCATAGGACTCTACCGCATACTGCTCCCAGCGCGGGTGGGTCACTTCGTATTCGTTGGAGGCCCCGTTGTTGATCTTGGCATAGCCCCAATAGTGTTCGGTGATGAACTCGGCCTGGCTTCCTTCCGGGATGGCACTCGGTTCCAGAGCGGCTTTGACTTCCATCGCATTCCAAACCCCATTTTTGCGCCAGCGGTAACCCACATTTCGCTCCTGCCCATTTTTCGTCCAATGGTGGTCCATCGCTTGGGTTTCGTAGTGCTCTCCGTAGAGGGTGTTGGCCACGAAAGTGATGGCGGCTTTGGGCACAATTTCTTTGATGAACACCACACCCCGTTTCCAGGTACCCTGGTCGTTGCGCTTGACATAAAACCGCAGGTTGACCTCTTCAAAATTAACATGGAAGGGCACTTTCACCCCCAACACCTTGGTTTCTTTGAACAGGAATCCGATCAGGCTGGCATAACAATGGCCCTCCCAAAGGTCGAGCTCGGTGCCCGGCGGCACATGGGGCTGCAACAGTTGCGGGTCGATGGAGTAATTGGCGAAAATCAGTTTGCGCCATTCAGCGGTTAAGAAAGACATACTTTCAGGGCTTTCCTAAGTAACAACACTCCGAGAAAAGGGTTTGTCGTTGAGCTTAAAATAAGCAGCCTGCGTCACTACACAACCGCTGCCACGCGCTGCAAGTCTGGTCGCTCCACCGATGCTTCAGCAGGCTTCGGTTGATCGGCAATGGGGATTTCCTGGAACCCATTAGGATTCGTTGCACCGGCCACGGACGGAACCAGTGCAGGAGTAGCAACCGCATGCTGTGAGGTGGTCACAGGAACCACAATGGCCTCAGTAGGTTCCGTAGATGTCAACTGTACCACCTTAGGAGCGAGCAAAGCTTTAATCTCGGCCAGGTTGGCTTCGATGCGTGGGAGGCTGTCTATCAATTGGTCGATGCGGCCTTGTTCGCGGTAGGCATCGTAGGTAGAGATCACCCGTTTCCGACGGTCAAACGCTTTCAGAATGGCTTCGGCATGGTCTACGGTTTTCTGCTGTATCAAAACGGTATCGGTGGCGCCCAGCTCTTGCAGGATGGCCAACACCTCCCGGGCCCGATCGAGTTGCTCTTGCAAAGGCGTGCGTTCTTTCAGCACCAGTTTGCGCTTTTCGAGCCGGGCCTTGAGCCGATGGCTTTTCGCACGAATCTTTTCTTTGCATTCATATATCTGGCAAAAGAACTGCGCTTGCAGGTCTTTCAATTCTTCACGGGTCAATTGATCAAAAGTGGGTAGCATAAGACATTAGGGATTAAATGATGAAATAAAAATAGCAGGGACAGGCAGCGAAAATCACCTCCGGTTAGGTGGGGAATACTCCCGCCCACAATTCGTCGAAAGTGGTGTAGGAGCTGAGGGCAACCAGGCGTTGGAGTACCGCTTGTCGCGGCCGGTGCTGGCCCGTCTCCCAGCGGTGCAAGGTAGAACGTGGCACTCCGAAGCTTTGGGCAAAGGCGCGGAGGGTCTCCTGGCGCTGCTGGCGCACGTGGTAAAACAATTGGGCAGAAGATGGACTGGTGTACATAGCTGTAAGCGTTAAATGAGCGGCTTGAACCTCCAATAACAACCTTCTGCCTTGAGGTTTTAGTATGCTTCAACCGGTAGCATACCAGCGCAAAACCCGCTGTATACAGGCTTTTCAGCGCCTTCTATCGCTATCACTTTTCAAAGGCAACACTTGAGTTGATTTTTCCATTGCTCCCATGATCAACGGTAGCACATAAAAAAGGAGTGGTGCCGCATTTCGAACCAACGGCAGCCATTTTGTCCCGATGAAGGTGTTGCCAAATATGGACAAAGCCAGGGCAACACGCTTCGCTCGATTGGAAGGGCAAAGGGAAAAGATTATTGATTTTTTTCTGCAAACAGCCGGTTTCTGTGCGCGAATTAAACCGTAAAATCTCCGAATCACTACTCGGAGAAAGGGCCATTATTACGTATTAGCCCAAAACAATTGGTGCAGAATGCGCCTGTGGATGCTCGGGCCAAAGGTATTCCGATGTCAACCCAAAAGTGGGACAAGAACCTTGAACCATTATGCCCCTTGACAAACAGCTCTGCCACTGCTATCCACATTCGTTGTCAAAAAAGAACGCCCCCTTGTGCTTACTGGCAGCAAGGGGGCGCTTTGGTTTCAAAACCGATCGAACAATGAATCATCGCACCACGAGGCGCTGACGCACATCACCTTGATCGGAGGAAAAATGGAGGAGATAAGTACCGGAAGAAAGTTCACCCAGGTCGATGGCAAAGCGGTTGCCCTGCAACCCAGATTGGTCTTGCACCAATTGCCCTTGGAGCGAATACACCATCAAACGGCCGTTGGTACGCTCGGCATCGAATTCAAGTACGGTTTGGCCTTCGGCCGGGTTGGGAAACAAACGGAAACCCTTTTCTACTTCGGAGGCTTCGTCGATTGGTGAAACAGCTTTACGCAACGAAATGCAACTGCCACAACCTGGAGAGACGAAAGAAGGCATCAGCTGGCACCAGGTATCCTGGCAAAGAGAACCGTCGGAGCCCAGGGCAGAAACGGTGACACATACGGTGTACATACAAAGCGGAGAGTTGCCATAATCGTGGGTAGCCACCGGCCCGGTCGTTGTCAAGGTAGTGCCATCACCAAAGTCCCAATCGTATTCATAGGCAAAGGTGCCCGAACCTGTGTTGGTGCTCACCGTAAACTCATATTCATAGCAATTGAAATTGGTGCGGTTGAGTCCCGTGATGTTGAGGCTGCAAGGTGATTGCACGTAGCAACCGTAGGTAATCGAGTGCGGCTGGCTGGGTTGCGAAGCGCTGGCCGGGTCTACATCGTGGCTAACGTCTTCAATTCGGTTGAAGGTCTTTTCATTGTAGCTCAGGAATTTATCCTCCACCGGCTCTTCCTTCTCACAAGGCGCATTGGAGGTGCCGCTGTGGTCGATGCCCAGCACCATCAAATTGTAAGCATTGGTTCCATTGTGGGCAGAATAGTCGTAACCCAACAAAGCCAGGTTGGAGCCCCACAAGGCAGAGTTGGTCATAAACCCACGGTGCCGGTTGGTGTAGCTCTTGTCTTTGTAGTAAGTATACTCCCGCACAAAATGGCTGGGGTTGTAGGCTTCGTAGATCATGAAACGCTGCACGTCAAATGTGTTGGCATCTACCGTGAGCAAAGCCGGTTGCAACGAACGGGCCAGCGGCACGCTCGGGTTGGTCAAGTGCTTGTGGTAGCCCGAAATGTAAATTTTATCATCGTAGAGAATCAGGTGATGGCTTTCAAAGTCATTGTATTCAAAAATCAGGTTGCTGTAGTGCTTCACCCGGTTGATGGTGGCTGTACCGCTAGTCACGTTTGTGATTTCCATTAAATAAGCACCGCCAATGTTGGCATCTACGTTGGCATTGCACAACAAGCGGTCGTTGTCTGCATCGTAGACCAGGCCCTTGGATGGAAAAATGTATCCCCAGCCCCCAATGTTGGAAGGATAAAGGTCCCAGTTTTTGTTGCCGTTATCGTCAAACATGCATACCCAGGGCCTAACGCCTCGGTGGCGACCCAACACAGCCACACCTTTGCCAGGAATCACTTCTACGGTGGAAAAACTGTTGACCAGGCCCGCGCGGAAGTTCACCTCACGGGTCCATTGGTGGTTCATGTTATTGTCGAGCGCAATCAAAAGGGGTCCGGTTTTGTACACCGGGATGTCGTCAGGCCCAATGTTAGGCACATTATCGTACGTACCCCATCCGGCAATGTAGTACTGCTCTATCTGATCATCGTATTCTACATCCAGACCAAACTGGTGTGGGAACTTGCTATCAGTACCGGGCACAAGGTGCACCATGTCTACAAAAGCACCATTGGAAGGATCGAGGCGCATCAGGAAAATCGTTTGGTTGGTGCCAAATTTGGTAGAACCGGTCACCAAAACATAATCGTTCCCCTGCACCCCGATATCAAGGCAGCGCTCGTCGGTACCGATGTCGTGGGTGACCTCCCACAGCACATTGCCGTTTTGGTCCATGCGTTGCAAATGAATGTCGGAGTTGGTCAAAGAACCGGCGGGGTAAACGGTTCCCCCCATCACAATGTCTTGCCCGATGGATTCCACGTTATAGAGGTCGTGGTCGAGTCCGTTTTTGTGAGTTTGAATGAATTGGGCACTGACTCCCAAATGGGCTACCAGGCCTAAAACCAATAAAATTTTCTTCATGATGGTTAGGATATAAGTCCTTGCAAAACAAGATTATGGGCGCACTTGCAAGGCCAGATTCGTATAAATGTTTCGAACCTAAAATCCCAAATCAAAACAGAAAAAACAGGACCGATTGAAATTCGGAAGGGCCGAATTGAAATTCGTTGGTCGTGGATTGAAATCCGGGAATTAGCGCAAGCGCAAAAAGTCGAGGATCTGCTTTTTCAGGCGCTTGCTCACCGGTACCCGCTGGGCTTCCCGCAACACCAGCTCTCCCCCATCGGCCTTATCAAAGCCCTGCAAATACTCTGGGTTCACCAAATGGGATTGGTGCGTGCGCAGAAAACCCCGATTCTCTAAGCGCTCCACGTAGGTTTTCAAGTTGCGGCTGGTAGTAATTTGCCGGTCGCCGGTGAGGAAGAAGTTTGAATAGCTACCGTTGCCCTCTACGCGAATGATCTCTTCCGGATCGGCAAAATGATAGTATTGACCACTGGCCAGCACCAGCCGATCGTCGAACCCTTGGGGCAAGTCTTGCAACAGCGAATCGAGGTTGGCCTGGTGTTCGGTTTGGGAGCGCTCCGAAAGCCGCTCCACAGCTGCCAACAACTCGTCGGCCACAATGGGTTTCAGCAAGTAGTCAAGGGCTTGCACTTTAAAGGCTTGCACCGCGTATTTGCTATAGGAAGTAGTAAAAACAATGGGCGGCAAACGGTCCATGCCGATGATCTCAATGAACTCAAATGCATTCATCTCGGGCATTTCAATGTCGAGAAACAGGGCATCGGCGGTTTCTTTGCGCAAGTAAACCAGGGCCTCTTTCGGATTTTGAAAAACGCGCACGACCTCTACCTGAGGGCAATGGCTTTGCAACAGTTCCTGAAGGTGAGACGAAAAAAGCGGCTCATCATCTACAATTAGGGCTTTCATGAGACGAATGGGGATAAGGGATGGGAACACAAATTAACGGCAGACCAGTGATTTGATACAAAGAAGCGGTAGGTGTTCATACTGGGTTTCGTTTAATTAGGATGCGGAACGCTTGCTAAAAGGTTGATCAGCATTGGTGGCCATCACCAGGGGCAAGAAAAACACCACCCGCGTACCGGCCGCTGACCCATCGGGGTGGCGCAAGTCTTCAATGGCAAGTTGGTGGGTTTGTTGCTGGTTCCAGGTTTCAATTCTTCTCGAGGCGATCATCATGCCATAAGAGCGTTTTTTGCGCTTCGCGTCCGACCTTTGAGCCGAGGCCGCCCGGCCAATGCCGTTGTCTTCCACGGTAATTTTCACCTGCTGGCCCTCCCGCTCGCAACGCAGCTGCAAATACCGAGCCCCTTTTTGAGGCTGCAAGCCATGCCAAATGGCATTTTCCAGGTAGGGTTGAAACAAAGCTGGGGGAATCATTACCTGTGCCGGGTCGAATCCCTCCACCGATATTTCAAAGTCGATGCCGCCTCCTCCGAAACGTTCAGCCTCCAACACCACGTAGTGGCGCATCAGCTCTATCTCGGTAGGCAAGGGCACGCTCGATTCTTCCGAATTGTCGAGCACTCCGCGAATCAAGCGCGCAAAACGTTGCAGGTATTCTTCCGCTTTTTGCGGCTGGTTGTGAGAGAGGTAGTAACTCAAGGAGCCCATAGCATTGAAAATAAAGTGCGGGTTGAGCTGGGCCTTAAGGGCTTTCATTTCCAGACGCGACATTTCGAGCGCAACCTGTGCCTTGCGGTGGTCGCGGAACCTCAGTTGCCGCAGGCGCCATTGAAACAAGAGATAAAGCAAGGCCAACCCAAGCACTACTCCTCCACTTCGAAACCACCAGGTTTCCCAATAAGGAGGTGTGATGGAAAAACCGTAGGTGGTTGCTGGCGTCCATTGGCCAGCCTTATGCCGGGCCTGCACTTCAAATTGGTAGTCGCCCGGAAACAAGTTGGTGTATTGGGCTTCTTGGTTGCCCGTGTACTGCCACACCGTATCGAGCCCCAGCAGGCGGTAGCGGTATTCGATGGGCACCAGGCGGTAAGAAATGCCGTTGAATGCGAGGTTCAGATTGTTTTCGTCGTGTTGCAATTGGTGATGCGCCTTCCAGTTGGCCGGTTCGTGATTCACCAACAGGTGGGCAAGGTGGAGCCGGATGGTAGCTTCCTGCGGCTTCAAGTGGGACAGGCTGTCTAAAAACACCCCTTTGCCACTGCTCACTAAAAACCGATCACCAGCAACCTGAAATCCGAAAAAGGCTGCTTTTGTCGACTCATCGTCATACGCCAGGGCTTGCCACTGCAGCTGCTCACCTTGCTGACTAATTTTAAACACTTTTCCCAAGCCCTCGGATCTCACCACCGTGTAGTAGTTCCCCGCTTCATCCTGATCTGGTTCGGTTATGGAAACGGATTTGCCATCAGGGCCTTCGACCAATACCCAAGTACTGTCCTGCAGCTCATACAGCGGGCCACTGTAGCATTGCACCCACAGCCTTCCGAATACTTCGGTCATAAAAACGGTAAAGTTTTTCAAGTCTTTGGGAAGGTCGTCGAAAGGCCGTTCAAGCCTTTTGCTTTCCGGGTTAAACTGAAACACACCTTTGTTGCTCACTACCCATATGTTACCCGCAGCATCTACATGAATATCGTGCATAAACATACTGATATGGTGGCTCAACACTTTCATTCGCCCTTCTTGCCAACGAATAACCCGGTTTAGCGAAACCCCATAGATGCTCCCATCGTCAGTAAAAAACAAACGGCTTATGTTTTCATTGAAATTGGGCAGTGTATCAGCGAGTGAATACACCTGCCAACCATCGGGCTCCCTCACCGCCATGCCTCTAGGTAGGGTGATCCACAATTGTTGGCTTTTTGGATCTACTGCTACAAATCGCGCAAACACTTCCCGGCCGTTTTGCCTCGGCAAGGGTACTTGCAAAATACTTTGGTCGTGCAAGCCAAAAAGTTCGCCCGATTCGTTGATCAAAAACAAGGTATCGGCTTGACGAGCTGCTGCCCAAACCCGTCCCTGTGCCACTTTGCTCAATTGATTGGCCACCAAGTGGCTTTCTTCTGGAAGCAGGTAACCAAACCGCATCGAATCTGAACTGAACCAAAGCCCACCATGTTCATCTTCTGTCAGTACAGCAGCGGGTCCACTAAGCTGCCATTGGAGGTTTTGAAAATCGTAGTGGTGCACTATGGCAAACCCGCGGTCGATGCTCCCAGCCCATAGTCGCGACTTGCTGTCTCTGAAAAGTTGAATGATACTTGTGTTCGCCTTGTAGTGGTGGAGCAGGCGTTTTTTCGAAAAATGAAACACGTCTTTTGTACCGTTGGAGAGCAGAAATTCATCGTTGGGCAAGCGCACGATAGAGGTTCCATAGTACGGTAATGGCGCTTTCACGGTTCCCAGGTGTATCTGCTCACCCGGTTCCGAATCCATCCAAACCAGATCTAAAGAATCATGCTTAACCCGTTTGAACGTAAAAAAGGGGAAATGCCCGTCGAGCAAGGTCACTAAATATTCCGGTTTCTCATTTTGGGCCATCGCCACTTTCTGCACCGCACCATCAGGAAACACCTTGTAGTAACCAAAATATTTTAACCCCAGATGCAACACTCCGCTCGAATCCTGGTAACAGGCCATTACATCGTGTCGAAACTTTCGTATCAGGCTATCGGGCAATGGATAGGTGTGTAGCGTATCCCCTTCCAGGTAAGCCGCACCGTAGGGGCTGGTGACCCAGAGCCGCCCTTTGGCATCTTTAAACATCTCTACCCCGATAGGCACTCTTTTCCCGTCTTCGGAGTACAGGGGTATCAACTTATTGCCATCGAACCGGTAACACCCCCTATCTCCCACCATGTAAGCATAGCCCAAGCTATCAATCTCAATGTCGAAAGCTGAAAAGCTGGCCTTGCGCCCCAGGTATTCTTGGGCAGAAATGTAATTGCGTTCTATGCGTAGGGGTTCCTCCTGCTGTGCAGCAACCCGAAGAAATGCACAAACACCAACAACCACAAGCAATAGGTGCTTCGGTATTCTCAAAAAAATACAACTCAAAAAGGACGGCATCCAAAAAATTGAAACAATCGCCGGAAGAGTGGTTAGCTTATTGGGCGACTTGCGTCCAATCAAACTTATGCAATGAAACTGAGAATTGCAGCATCCTGCAAAAGAAACTCTACTTGTGAAAATTACTCTACCAGCACTTTAAAAACGGATGCCTGCCCATCGTCACGCAACAAACGCACCCAGTAAGCACCGGCCGGCCAGCTATCGGCAGCCACTGCTACCCGGTTTCCGGGTTGCAGCACCATCCTCTGACTATACACCTCCTGGCCCAAAGCATTCATCACCTGCAATTGGTAGCGGCCCGTTGTCCCGTCCGCTTCAAGGTAAAAGCGATCGCGAACCGGATTTGGATAAAGCTTTACCGGAAGCGCAGCCTGCCAGTAAGGAACACTGGAGCAAATAGCAACATCCACCGTATCGCTGCCCATGCAACCGTATTGATTCGTAACCTGTACCCAAAATAAGCCTAAGGTATCAACGAGAATGGAGGGAGTAGTCTCCCCATTCGACCACAAGTACTGCACACCAGGACCAACCGAAAGGGTGAAAGGATCGCAAAGAATGGTATCGTTGCCCAAATTCACCACCGGCAGAGGCCGCTGGATAATGGCCATACTGTCAGCAACATCACAACCGTTGGGAGCCGTATAAGTCACCGAGTACACCCCCGGCGAAGTAGCCAGCAACACCGGCCCACTGGAACTGTCCGACCACAGAAAGGTACCCGTACTCGGCAGATTGGTTGTCAGCACCTCCGAAATGTTGGTTCCGGCACAAACGTCTACATCCGGGCCAATGCTCAACTGCGGCACCGTTTTGTGCCCAATGGTCAACAAATCCTGCCAAACACAGCCGTTGGAATCCGTTACCGTGAGCGCATACAAATTGGGCGTGTTCACCAGCAACACCGAATCGCTGCTGCCATCGTTCCACTGAAACGTGTAACCATTGTTGGAAAAACCCGGATCGAGCAAATACCACTCATCAGGACATATATCGAGGTGACCGCCGGTAGACAAGAAACTGAAGAAAGGCAGCGGGTTTACCGTTACTCCGATCGAATCGGCACCCTGGCAGCCGTTGCTGTCCGTCACCACCAAGTGGTATTGGTTCGTTTGAATTGGAAAAATACTGGCCGAAGTGTCCGAATTGCTGCCCCAGGTCCATTGGTAAGCCGGATAGCCCGCCGGAGCAGTCAACGCCGGAATGTTGCCCTGGCAATGCGTAAGGTCGTTGCCCAAACTAATTTGTACTGCCGGATGAATCACAATGCTGTCGCTCAAGGTGTCGTTGCCCGGGTTTTGATCTCCCGAAAGAGAAGTATAAGCCGCGTAGGAATAACTACCCAACGCTCCGGGCGTCCAATGGCCCACCACCAAAGTATCCGATTGCCCAAAAGCCAATGGGCCGGGCAGCGTAGCACTCAAAGTCGTATTCTGTGGCCCATTTACCAGCACTTGCACCGCCACATTGGTTTGTGTTTGGCTGCCGTAATTGGTCACCACCACCTCCACCGGGAGGCTGTCGAAGCCACAGGAAAAAGTGCCCAGCGAAAACAAAGCGCTGATACTTAAGTCGAGCGAATCGCTCACAAACTCAATGGCGCCCGGATCGGGAGTCGTTAAGCTACGGGGCGCCCCAAAAAAGTCGGCCACAATGCCCAACGGAGCGCCCAGGTTGTCCACCGCAAGGCTGGTAGGCGTGTAGTCAGCGTTGGCCGGATCGGCAAAGCTGGGGTCGGCCACCACCGAATTCAAATCATACAACCCTTGCATCGCAGTGTTCCAATCGGCAAGTGTGTTGTAATCCGTTCCATCGATCCGCCCAAACACCGCACCACCCGTGCCCGGGTTGTTCAGGAAAAAGGCATTGTGGTCGGTCACCAGGCCGTTGGAAAGCGTATCGTCAAACTGAATGGCCTCAGTAGGGTCGCTGCTGTTGCGGTTGAGGTAAAACAAATTGTTTTCCAGGCGAACGTTGTCGGCCGTACCCAAAAAGAATGCCCCTTCCGTAGTGCCCACAGCTGGCGATGGGTTGTCAATCACAATGGTATTGTGGAATATCCGAGCCCCTGTATTCACATGGCTGTAAATGCCTCTAACCGTCCCACCCGCGTTATTCACATCGTAGAGCAGGTTGTTAGCGATTACATTTTCTTCGTTGAGTGGCGCCTGCGCCCCCAGAAGATGCAGCCCAAAAACCGTACTGGAAGCACTGCTTCCCCCGTGGGTATTGTGCAAGCGGTTTTCCAGCACCCGGCAATTTTTGGAGACGTTCGATAGCGAAATACCGATGAAGCTGCCCCCGCTGTTGACCGTAGGTCGACTAATGTCGTTGCCCAGCACCAGGGTACTGTCCGTAAGCGTCAGCAAAATGCCGAAGTTGTAAAAATCCACTACTTCATTGTGCAACACCCGGTTGCTGGTTGCCAATTGGAGTGTATCGAAGCCCGCTACTTGTATCCCCCAATACCCGCCTATCACGGTATTGTTCTCCAACGTGTTGGAATAGCTCGCAAAAGGAGCAATACCTTGATTGAAATTAGAAATCAGCATGCCCCCCGAACGCACCCCTCCGGTCAATGGAAAATTGGTAACCGAACTCAGGTCAACCATACAGTTTTCAAAACGGTTCGAGTCGGAGCCGTTGATCAATTGCACACCAATGCCATAGGTATTGTCCAATGATTTAAAAGTGAGGCTGTCCACCGTCACGTGCTTGCTGCTGTCCAGCATCCAAAGGGGCGTTCGGTCAAAAGCTAAAAAGTTAATTTCTTCCCCGTTGCCCTGAAACGTAATGGTATTGATGGCACTTGCCCCGGCAACCGTAGCCAGTTCCACCTGTTCGTTGTAGGGGCCTGAACCCACCACCACGTCCAGCACCACCGGCCCGCAAACGCCTACCAGTTCCAGCGAATCGGTAGCATCGGCAAAGGACTGAAAGTTGGTACCACCCGTAGACTGGGCCGCATTGATGGTGTAGTTGCCGCTCATGCCCGGCAGAATGCTCTGTAAAGAAGCCGTGTCGTTGGCCGGAAGCGCATCGGGTACTCCATTGGGCATCGCCGACCACGCTTGCAGGTTCGAAGGCCCGCTCAAGTTCAGGTTGCCCACCAGCAGCAAGGTATCCCCTCCCGGAGCCACGGTACCACTAAAAAACAGCGAATCGGGAGTGCCCCCATTCACTGACCAATACAACCACACCGAGTCCAGTGGCTGGTTGCCCATGTTGGTCAACTCCAAACGCAAAGGATCGGTAGCGCAGGTTTGCTCGGGCAACACCAGGCCCGTTATCCCCGCATTGTTGGCCGCCGAAGAAAATTCCAGCGCTCCCAAATCTGGCGGGTTGCTGCGCGAAGTCCCGTCCAAATCAAAATTGACGCCCAAACTTGCTCCCGTGCCGTCCAGCAACACAAACGTGGGATGGAAATCACCGTTGGCCGGATCGATAAAAAACGGGTTAGCCATCACACTGTTGGAATCTTCACCGAAGGCCAACTGCCAATCGCTCAGCGAGTAGGGAATGTTTTGCACCATGCCGTAGCCCGTCGGTCCGTTAGAAGCACTCAAATAGGCCGAATTGTGATCTAAGTTGAGGCCCGTAAAATTGGTATCATTCATCCAGAAGGCCGCCCGTTGTGCCGTAGAAGATCGGGTGATGGACACCACATTATTTTGAACATCCACATTGGCGTTGATGCTGCCAAGCATAAAACCTGCCGTGATCGTATAACCCGGCCCTGCCTGCTGATCGAGCGAAACCGTGTTGTGGTAATACTTCACACCATTGGAATTCTGGTTGTGGATGCCCATGATGTGGCCCGTGCCATCCATGTTGTACACCAGGTTGTTCAACACCCGGTTTTCGAGTCCTAAACCAGCATTCACACTCAGCAAATGGATGCCATAGCCCGCTCCGGTAGTTACGGTGGCCGAAGTATGCGAATTGCGAATACGGTTGCGGTTCACCCACACCTCCTCGCAATCGTTGGCCAATTGAATGCCCCGAAACTGGCTGTTGGCCGTCACCCGGTTTTCCCGGTGCACCTCGTTGCCTTCAATCACCGCCCCCTTGAGGCTCGAAACCCGAATGCCCCCGAAACTAAAATCGTGAATGGAGTTGTTGCGAATCGAATGCTCCAAGGCCCCCGCACTGCCCAACCCACCGTTGAGCTGAACACTGAAATAGCCACCAATCAATTCATTGTTCTCAAGGATCAAATGCCGGGCATTGTGGCCCTCCACCTGGGTTTGAAACGAATCGGCCGAAGCCACAATGGCCGCAGAATGGTTGGCGTTGACCCCTTGAACCAAATCGTCGATATCAATGTAGCAGTTGCGCACCGTCACCGAATCGGCCCCTTGCCACAAGTGCAGTCCCCAGCCCCGCGAAGCAGGTAAAGCTTTGATGCTCAAGCTATCGATGATGACATGATCCGTGCCCGTGAGGCGCAGGATGTACCACGAGTTGCCCGTGGCAGCGTATTGCAAGGTATCGTTGTTGCCCTTGATCGTAATGGTATTGTTGCTGCTCGTACCCGCCACATCCAGCAACTCCACTTGCTCCGTGTAGGGTCCCGAACCGGGAACTACCTCAAAAACCACTGGACCACAAATGCCCCGGGTGTTCAAATCGTCAGCCGCATCGTTGAAACTCTGGTAGTTGGTTCCGCCAGTGGCCACCGCCGAATTGATGGTGTAGGTGCCGGCTGCCAACCCCGGTGTAAGGCCCACGATTTGTAAGGTATCGTCGAGCGGATTGCTGTCGGTGCCGCCATTGGGACGCTCCGACCACACGGTGATGCTGGCACTGGTGCCTACATTCACCGTGCCCAGCAAAAGGTTGGTGTTTTGCCCCGAAGCCAAACTGCCCGTGTAGAGCAACGAGTCAGGGGCCGAGCCGTTTACCGTCCAGTAAAACCACAACGAATCGAGGGTATCAGCACCCACATTTTCGAAGGTAATTTCTAAATCTTCGGTTCCACCACACGTACGAATGGGTCTTAGCACTTCAGTGAGGGCCACATTGTTGGCCGGCAAGTTGAATTCAACCGCGCCAATGTCCGGAGCCGAAGTGCTGCGCGGGTTGCCAAAAAAGTCTTCGGTGATCTGCACAAACTGCCCGGTGTTGTGGGCCAAAAACTGCATAGGGGTAAAATCAGCATTGGCCGCATCCACAAAATAGGGCGGCACATCGACCGAGTTGGTATCAAAACCCGCATAAAAGCCACTCCAATCGGCCAGGGCCGTGTAGTCGAAACTGAACTTGCCAATGTGTTGCGCCCCCGAGCCCGTGCCATTGAGGTAGATGAGGTTGTGGTTGCTCACAATCGGGTTCACAAACTGGTTGGTGAAGTGATAATCCATGCCGTAGATCGTACCCGAACCGCTGCGCGTGATGGAAATCACATTGTTGAGGTAATAATTGTTCACCACTCCGCTGGTTTGCACAATGCCTGTGCTGGGACCCGTGGTAGTATTTTGATCGTCGAACACAATGGTGTTGTGGTGAAAAAACAAGCCGTCGGAATTGGCCCCGTGCAAGCCATTGGCCGGCCCGTTGCCATTGAAATCGTAGATCAAGTTGTTGTACACCTTGTTTTCGTGGCCGCCAGGAGCATCGCACTCGATCACCAAAATGCCGGTAGCAGACCGGGTAAGGTCAAGCGCACTGCCGTGAGTATTGTGAATGCGGTTGCGGTGAATGGTGTTGTTGTTCCCCTCCGAGCCCAGGATGATACCCACCGTATTGTCGCCCAACAAGGCATTGGCCCGGTGAAAGTCGTTGCCTTCGATGTTGTTGGTGTCGTTGAGGTACATGGCGACTCCCCGGCCCAGGTAATCGCGAATGGTATTGTTTTCGATGGCGTTGCCGTAGGAATTGTTGCCGGTAATGCCGTTGAGGTACACCCCATAATACCCACCAATCAACTCGTTGTTTTCAATCGTGTTGTTGTGGCAAAGGGCTACCGTATCGCCATATACATCGGTAAAACCCGAGGTGCGAATGGCTGCCGAAGCCAGGCGCACCTGCAGCCAGAAACTCGAAGGTGCCACCATGGAAATGTCGATGTAGCAATTGCGAATGGTGTTGTGCGAAGCGCCATCCCGCAAGTGAAGGCCGTAGCCGATAAAAGAATCGGTGCTCACAATGGCCAGGCTATCAACGATCAGGTGGCTGGCCCCATCGAGGCGGAGCACGTGCCGGTTGTTCGAATCGGGTTCAGCCGTTAAGGTATCGCCGTTTCCATTAAATGTAATGGTGTTGGTAGCACTGGCTCCAACGATGGCCGGGACAGACACCTGCTCCACGTAAGGACCAGAGCCAGCCACCACGTTCATCACCACCGGGCCGGAGATGCCAGCCGTATCCAGGGCGGTTACCGCATCGCCAAAGGTTTGAAAGTTGGTGCCTCCCGTAGCTTGGGCGGCATTGATGGTATAGCTGCCGTTGAGCTGGGCCGCAAGTTCCGCAGAGCCGGCTCCGATGAGCAACAACACAAGAATGGAAAACAGTCGGAGCAGTACTTTATTTAGTACCATCGGATACGGGGTGGGTAATAACATGTTGGGCATTGGGGTTTACAATTTTTAGGAGCGAACAAACCTTCCGGGTGTTGGGGTTACAGGTGGTTCCAGGCTAAAATTAGTGGATTTTTCATCGAATAGATACTTGTACCAGTGACTCGACTCCGATTCGTCACTTCATGCAGTGATGATCCATTTGTTTCCATTCACCCACTTTTGATGACAAATTCGAAACCATTAATGGGACGGAAGGCGTTGATGGTGGTTGCTCTTTTTACTTTGGTTTGTTCTTGAATCGAATAGGCACACAGAAGACAAAGGAATGGGGACCCTGGGTGAAAGGTAACCTCATGCAAAATGCTTCTCTCTTCAACTTTTCAGAAATCTATTTTCCTACTCGTTGATCATTCTATTTACCCTATGTAGTTCAGTCATCTATGTACCTATGTGGTTCAACCGTTCATCTCCCAACTATGTGCCCTATGTGCCTATGTGGTTCAATACCCATCTCCCAACTATGTGCCCTATGTGCCTATGTGGTTCAATACCCATCCCCCAACTGTGTACCCTATGTGGTTCAGTCCTCCACCTCCCACCTATGTGCCTATTGTAGTTCCAATCATCCGTCCTTGCCCAATAGTTCTTTACTAAGCCAAAGCATTTTCCAGTATCCTGTTTTAAGTTTGCAGCTGCTTCAGTTATTCATTTGCTATGCCGGTTTACAGAATAAATCCTCGTTTTTGGAAAAGTAACCCCTTCCTCTCCAAATTTTTTTGCACACTGCTGCTTTTAGCCACCACCTTTTCAGTCCAGGCTCAGGAAAAAAGCGTTGCCCGCGAATGGATGGAGGTGCTTTTGAAAATGATGGAAATGGACGGCCGTGGGCCTACCATCCACTCGCGCAACCTGCATCACGCCACAGCCGCCATGTACGATGCCTGGGCCGTATTCGACCCGCAGGCCAACCCTTTCTTTTTGGGCAACAAGCCCGCCGAATTCCCCTGTGCCTTCCCCAACGATTTCCCCATCGGCGACAATCCCGACAGCCTTCGCAATGTAGCCATCAGCTACGCTTTTTACCGTACAGTACATTTCCGGTTCAACAATTACAGCAGCAAAGGCCGCACCCTCGACTTGCTCACCGATAAGTTCGAGGCCATGGGCCTCAACCCCAACGACTTTTCCATGGACTACCAAAAGGGTTCTCCTGTGGCTTTGGGCAACTACATTTCCAACTGCATTTGCGAATGGGGCCTGCAAGACGGTTCCCGCGAAGAAAATGGCCATGAAGCCTTGAACTATGCTCCTTCGAACCCAGTGCTCAAGCCCTATCTCCCAGGCACCCAAGGCCTGAAAAAGCCCAACCACTGGCAGCCCATCAGTACCCGCGACTATGTAGATCAACGGGGTTTTGAACCCAATTTAGAGCCCTGGAACTACCGCCTCATTACCAATGAAAAAGAATTTCTGAGCCCCGAATGGGGAAAAGTAGCTCCCTTTGCGATGACGAAAGCCGATGCGCGCATCGTTGAAAAGGAAGAAGGACCGGTCAAAATCTACCACGATCCGGGGCCTCCGCCCTTCACCTTGCCCAAAGGAGATGCCGCCGGCATCGAGTCGTACCGCTGGGGCTTTTTACTCGTAGGCATGTGGTCGGGTCACCTCGATCCAGCGGATGGAGTCATGATCGATATCTCTCCCAGGCAAACCGCTTCGCCAGACGATTTCCCCGAGTCCTTCGCCGAATACCCGGATTATTACCAATTCTTAGGCGGGGGCGTGGCCACCAACAACCGAAAGAAAAACCCTAAAACGGGCAAGCCCTATGCTGCCAACCGCGTGCCTCGGGGCGACTACACTCGGGTGATTGCGGAATACTGGGCCGATGCCGTGAACACGGCAAGCCCTCCCGGCCATTGGTTCAAAATGCTGATGCAGGTGAGCGACCACCCCGAATTCGAAAAACGCTGGATGGGCAAGGGCAAAGTGGTGGACGACCTGGAGTGGGACATCAAATCGTATTTTACTTTGGGCGGCACTGTACACGATGCGGCCATTGCCGCATGGAGCGTGAAGGGGCACTACGACTACATTCGCCCGGTTTCGGCATTGCGCTGGATGGGAGACCAAGGCCAATGCAGCTCACCTCAACAACCTCATTTTAGCCCGGTGGGCTTGCCCCTTATCCCGGGACGTATTGAATTGGTGAAAGCCGACGACCCCTTGGTAGGCAACCAAAAAGAACATTTGCACAAGCTGAAAATTTATGCCTGGCGTGGCCCGGAATACATTGAAAACACAGCCACCGACCAAGCCGGCGTGGGCTGGATCTTGGTGGAAAACTGGTGGCCTTTTCAGCGCTATTCGTTCAGCACGCCTCCTTTTGCGGGGTATGTTTCGGGACACTCCACTTTTTCCATTGCAGCTGCCGAAGTGCTAACCCGCATCACGGGCGACCCTTACTTTCCGGGCGGCCTGATGGAGTTCACGGCCAAAAAAGATGCGTTTCTGGTGTTCGAAAACGGCCCCAGCCAAGACATTACCTTGCAATGGGCCACCTACTACGATGCCGCCAATGAAACCTGCCTGTCGCGCCTCTGGGGCGGCATTCACCCGCCTGCCGACGATATGCCCGCCCGCCTAATGGGACAAAAAATCGGCCCTGCGAGTTTGGAACTGGCGAATCAGTATTTTGGAAAGAAGTAGAAGGGCAGTGTGAGAGCGAGGAGGAGTGGCGAGAGACGAGAGGCGAGAAGCGAGAGCGAGAACCGAGAGCTGACAGCCGAGAGCCGAGAGCCGAGAGCCGAGAGCGAGGACGATAGCGGAGAACGATGGAGCAAAAAACTAATTCGGGTAACGTGAAGAAGAATCATCTGGGCGGAACACGCTTATCGAAACCCGGTCCCTGAGCGGACATATCCGCGGACCGGTGACCAGTGGGGTCAATAGGACAATCATATTCCATCCGGGCTTCTCGTCTTCGCTCGAAGACCGGCATTTG
>CALCCE010000044.1 GCA_937899835.1 uncultured Flavobacteriales bacterium
GATTCGAACCTGTGACCGTCTGCTTAGAAGGCAGATGCTCTATCCAGCTGAGCTAAGGGACCAAAATTTTCGAAGCGCGAAGATAATCATTCTCTGTGGTTGTGCGAAGGGAGCTCTTGGCTTCTCACGTCCAAGAAAGCAAACTTTTTTGATTTCCAGTTGCAGAATTTGGACTGTGTTGGCCCTATCAAGAAGCCCCAGTGTCCATGCGTCTTCTTGTCGTCCTTTTGTTTGCCACTTGTTTTCAGTCGGTAAATGGGCAATTTTCAGCCTTCCCCAATTGGCAATATGAGGTGCTGTTAAGCAACCGTTCTGTTGGGCAGTCCTACGTGATGCATTCTCCAAGCCCTGAAGATGGGTATCCGGTTTTCGAATGGGTATCCGATTCGCTACTGCTGGAAATGTGGTACAACCCTAATCGTCAATCTTTTTGGGATAGTACCTATCATCGCTGGAACGGCTTGCACTTGCAACCTGCCCCAAGAACAAATGATCTGAAGCGGTATGCACAGTATTGGTCTACCCAACACGCTGTGGGCGATACTATCTTGACTGAAAGTTTTCAGCGCAGGGCGCACGATACTGTCCGATTGACTACTACCAAAAAGTGGCAGGAAGTAGTAGATGGCAGGAAATACACCTTCAGGCGAACATTCAACGATTACGGAGGGCAAATGCAACACAACGAGTTCCTGCATAAAGAGTTGGATTTGGGCTTTGGCAAAGTGTGTTGGACAAATACCACCAATACCAATAAGGAATTAATACAGAAGGAAACTGAAAGTTGGGTGCGGCATGGGGCTGATTCCGGTTGGTCCGTTGATCAACTGACCCTTGAGCATCAATTGAAGCCCATGTGGGAAAAATATCCTGAGCGAGATGGGCTCACAGATATTCACCTACGGCTAGTGCTCAGAGGAGCAGATGAGCAAATTCAATCGCATTGGTGGGTGAGCTTCTACCATACCGAACAATGGCAGTTGGATTACCTTCAAAGCAATGTGGTGCGGCCATTTGCTCCAAAAGCATCAAAAAATGAGGCTCAGTCAATACCAATTGGGGAGTTGTTGCCATTCGTTTGGCCTATGCTAGAAGGTAGAGCCAATGAAATGACTCTAATGCTTCACCTTTGGGAAGTAGAGCAAGAAATTAAGGGTTGGAGCCAACGCCGACCGGCTGAAGATTCGCTCCTGAAAATAAGCCTTTCAGGTCCGGAGCTATGCACCACTGTACTTGCTTTGCGAAAGGCAAGGCGTTTGAAAGGAGATTTTGACCTAGGTCTAAACCGTCTTTCTTTTTTTCAACGGAGGTTGACCAGTACAGTGGCGTTTCCTAATCAAAGTTTGCTGCAACCGTGGACCCACTCTTCACAAAAGAAATGGTTCGGAGAAGGTTATTGGTCTCGTTATAGGCGGTATGCTGGCAAGGAGGGGGACTCTTTGCTTCTTCACGCGCAAAGTCACAATTACCGGCCATCACTTCAATGGAGTCAGGCCCTGGATACGCTCTATCCCTTTCGAAAAGAGGTGGTTTTTCGTACCGATACGCAGTATCATGATTCGGTTACTTTCACCGTGCAGCGTGCTTATTGGTGGGAGGGGCAGTGGGTGAAAAAAGCGCCACAAACCCACCAGTTGACCTACCGAAAAGGGCAACTACGAAAGGAGATTGCCGAAACTCAATTTTCCAAAGTGGCAATGAAGAAGGTGGCTCCTGGCAGATCCTACCAGTCGCCTTTGATTCGGCGAACCATTCATTATAGCAAAGACGGGAGCATACGCAGGGTGACCATCAAACACCTGGAGTTGAATCGCCGATGGCCGGTCCGGTCTAAAATAGTGGTGCGGCCTAAGTCTTAAGCAGAGTGACAATACCTCACTTCGCCATCGGCGGGCGGTCCGAAAGCTTTTTAGCGCGCTTCTCCAGGTCACCGATCATTTTGCCGGCTTCTCCGCTGTCGATGCGGCCGTTTTTCTGCAAGCGCTCAATGGTTTTGCGTTCGTAGTTCAAAATGCTGCGTGCGGCTTGTCGGGTAGAGGCAGCTTCAAATACCTTGGGATTCGATTTGCGCAGGTTGCGAATGTAGGTTTGCGCATGAATCTTATTTTCATTGATCTCGGCCTCGATCATGGGCAACACCTTGGTTTCTTCTTCGGTGCCGGAGCGTGAAAGGCTTTTCAAGAGTTCCAAGCCCTCGTTTTGCGCTTGTACAAACCCCACCGCACAGTCGTAACTGAGCGATACGCGGTTCACAAAAAGGTTGTTGCACCAAGGACCCACTACGGGCACTTTTTGAAAGCGGGCCAGAAGTTTGGGGGTTTCCCAAGTATCGTCAAAATCGTTGCGCTCCGAAAGCGCTACCTGTCCATTCGCGTCCAACACCTCATCAATGCCATCAGAAAGTGTACGCACCGCCTCGGGACTCAACAGGCCCGATTTGAATTGATGCCAATACGAACTTTTCTCCTTCTGCAACACCCGCTTGCGCAATTCGGCTACCGTTTCCATTTCTTGCTGTGCACCGTTAGAACCAACGGCCTCTTGTTCTGGCAAATAGGCCGAAATGGCGTCAAAATTGGCGTGTTTTAAATAGCGGTCTTTTTGCATCCGTTTTAGTTGCACTTCAGTCGCTTGTTTCAAGTATTCGTGGGCCGATTCTACCATTTGTGCTTTCGCGGGAGCCACTTTGGTGAGTCCCAGACCATTCACAACAAACTTGATGGTTGTGGCATTCACCAATAGGGTAAGGGTTACCGTACCGGCAATGAGAAACAAAAACTGATCGCGAATTTCTGCCGGAATGTATTGATCGTCTACGCCGGCAACAATGAGCGCCAGCGCCAACCCAATGGCACCCCGTAGTGCTCCAAACCACAATACGATAGCATCTTTGGTGGGCAAGCCATATCCCGTTTTGCGCATAAGGGGGTAGAGCACAAAGATCACCAGAGCCCGTACTACATGAATGCCCACGTACACAATGCCCAGGGTGATGAAGTCGTTGACCGAAAAAACACTGCGTTCGGCAATCACAACTCCTACAATGAGAAAGATGAGGGAATTGGCAATAAAGCCCGCCAGCTCCCAAAATTCATGCATAAAGTGCTCCACTTGGGGACTGATGCGCGACCGGCCTACACCACCCAATACAATACCTAAAGTAACCAGTGCCAGTACACCGGAAACGTGGAAAAAATGCTCCGCCACATAAAAGGCAAGGTAAGCGGCCGCCACACCCACACTGATTTCTACCATGGCATCGTTCACTACGCGTTTGAACCATTGCAACACCAAAATGCCAATGATCAATCCCACTGCCGTGCCTCCAAGGGCGACTCTAAAAAATTCTACAATGGGCGAGGAGTCTCCGCCCGCACCCGTAATGCCCAGGAAAAACACCATAAACAGCACAATGGCCGTTCCGTCGTTCAGCAACGATTCGCCTTCGATCAGGGTGCCAAGTTTTTTGCTGGCGCCCAATTCTTTCAGCAGTGCTACTACTGCCACCGGGTCGGTAGCCGAAATGACGGCTCCAAACATCAAGGCGATGGGCCAGGTCCATGCCCCAAAGCCCAGGCCGAGGGCTTTCATTCCCATGGCAAACATGGCGGTGAGAAACATGGCCATGATGATGCCCGGAATGGCCAGAATACCCGCATTTACCGCGGTTTTTTTAAATACGTGGACGTCCATTGCAAAAGCCGCCTCGAAAATGAGAATCGGCAAAAAGACGAAAAGCAACATGTGCGGGTCGATGTTGGCGGCCCAGTCCAAAGAACTGCTCAAAAAGGAAACATCCCATTCGGTGAAACCCAGGTCCCACAGCGAAAGAAACCCCAATCGGTTGAGAATGCCCAAGCCCAAGCCAATGAGCAAGAGCAAAACGGTGAAGGGCAGGGGAGTGCGCTTCAAAAAATGCCGCACCAAAGTGCCGATCAGAAGCCCCAGAATGATGAAAAACAGCGCATCAGTATTCGATTCATGGCCGCCTCCGTGTTCGGCTCCATGTGCTTCGGCGTGCGAATCGTCAGCAGTGGCTGCATCGTGATGTGCTTCATGATGATCGTTAGTGGTGGCATGTACAGTGTTTTCTACGGTGGTATCTGCTGAATCAGTGGCAGTTGCAAGTGAATCAGCCTGCGCCACTACCACGCTGGTAATTAACACCAATAAGAGCACCAAAATGGAAAGTTAACCAAATATAGACTCTATTCTATTGTATAGATTTAATAAATATCGAAACCTTAACTGCTTAAAAGCAAGTAAGTTATTTTTGATTACCTTACTCAAAGGATAGCTATTGTCGGGGGAGGCGTTGACAGTAAGCGCCTGGGTGGGAGGCCTTTGCTTGGTCCAGGGCAAGAGTCGCACTTTCCTTGTCGGGATAGGGACCCAAATAGATTTTGTAAAGGGATTTGCTACCGGCAATCAAATCGGGCAAGAAGAAGAAGTTGGCCTTGTTCAAACCGGCTCCTTTCAGCTTATCCACCTGCGCTTGGGCGTTACTTTCCGAACCAACTGCCGCCAGACTAACGATCCAATTGCCGGCCAGTGATGTGGCTGCTGCCGGGGCATCGTTGATCGTAGGTGCGGTTGCCTCCACCACTTCTTCGGTTGATGGGGCTGGTTCTGCTTCTTTTTCCATTTCACCAACCGGCACCTCATCGGAGGGAAGAGCATTCTCGGGTGTACTTTCGACTGCTGATTCGCTCTCGGTTTCGGTTTCATCCGCAACCGGCTTCTCGCTGGTCTCTGATTCAGTATCAGTAGCGGCCATACTGGCACTTGGAGCTTCAACTGAAGCGATTGGGTCACCGCCCAAACCTTGGAAGAAATCAGTAAAGAAAATCAAGTAGAACGTTCCACCGATGAGTAGCAAACAAACGGCAGCCCAGGCCATCCAAAAGCCTCGACGACTGCTCGATTTTTGAGCTTGGGGTGCTGCAGGTGCGGTTGCAGCAGGCGGAGCGGAAGAAACAGGCGGAGCAGTAGGAGCAGTTACAGCCGCCGTTGCTTTTTCTGGTGGGGAAGCAGGTATGGGCTTGGGTGGAGCAACAGGAGCCTTGTCTTTGGGAGTAGCCGGCTTTTCAATCACGGTCTGTTTTACGGTGGCTGCCTTAGGTGCATCAGGCTTAGCTACCACGGGTGGTGTCTTATTAACCTCAGGAGTTGACTTTGCTTCAGGAGCAGGCGCTGGTTGGGGAGGTGGTGCAGCTGCCTTCGCAGGTGGTGCTACTACCGGAATGACTTTTGACCGTGGTACATCTTGGGGTTTAGTAGACACTTCCTGAGGAGCTTGAGGGGCCGGAATGATCTTTTTGGGCCGATTCTCCACCTTTTTGCGAGGTTGGTCCTCAGGTTTGGCAGGAGCCTCTTCCACCTTGGCATTTGCCGTAGGGCGAATCATCGGTGGTTTTTTAGTGCGCTTTTGACGGGAAGCAGCCGAACGTTGGCGGTCCATCGCGGCACGCGAACCGGGTGCCGGCCGACGAGGATTAGGTGAAGTATCAGACATGGTGTGGCGACTGAACGAATGGAAGATCAGGAAATTGAATCCAGCATAACAAATATAACGAAACACCACACTTATGAAAATTGTACATTAATTTCATCCCTTTCAAAAAGCTAATCAAACCATACCCACATTATACCATGAGTCGCTTTAGACTACCTTCCTTTCTTCTCTTTTTTGTACTGCTGCTATGCTGCAGCTTATCATGGCAATTACAAGCCCAGGATAGTTACCAACCATCTCCCGAAGATTCTACAGCAAACACAGCGCTTGAGGAGAATGTATCTGCTTTGCGGATTATAAGGCCCGCTAACCTGGATTTGCGCCTTTCGGGTTACGTAGATGCCTATTACGCCAGAAGTAGTGAGGAGGATAACTCACCAGTAAACCTTTGGCCTGCAGTGGGAGGGCGAACCGCTACCACCGCCTTAAACATTGCTCAGTTAACGGCCAGCATTAATTCTGAACGGGTAAGGGGAAAAATGACCGTGCAATTTGGTGACCTGCCCGAATTTACCTTTCCCAGTCGCTACCAATTTTTGCAAGAGGCATACGCCGGTGTTCGGCTCCACAGTCAACTGTGGTTCGATGCTGGTATTTTTGCCCCACACATTGGAGTAGAATCGCTACTCCCGAAGGATAACCATTTGAGCACGTTGGCCTTGCCCACGTACTCTGAACCTTTTGTACAAGCGGGCGGACGATTGAATTGGACACCCAATACCCGGTGGTTTGTAGGTTTGCACCTGCTCAATGGCTTTGGGGTGGTGGAATCCCCCAATAAAAACATTTCTCCCGGATTGGAACTGCGCTACCACACCAACAACACGTGGCAAATGGGTTACAACAATCAATTGGCCCAACGCACTACCCACCAAACGCTTTTTTACCAAAATGTGTGGGCTACCTACACCCGCAACCGCATTGAGCTAAAAGCTTCGGCCAGCTATGGCAATGAAACCAATGCTAAGATTGATGCTCCGAGCCAAAATGGGACGATTTTTAGTGCCTTAACTTCGGTGCAATACAAATGGAAGCCCACCTGGAAACTGGCGGCCCGAATAGAGTATTTCGACGATAAAAATGGCTTGCTTTCGACCGGATTTCTTTCTCCGGACGGTTTGTCGGTATCAGGGCCAGAGATGTTGGGAGGAAGTTTTGGAATTACTTATTTTCCTTACACGCAATGCTATTTCCGCCTCGAAACCCGCTACCTCAATTCGCTCAACCCTACGGTAGAGCCTTTTGGTAACTCCTGGTTCAATGAAAATGACAGAAGTGCGCGCAACCGTACCGAAGTGTTGGCTACCCTTGGAGTAAAGTTTGGGCGCAGTTGATACAAGCTGTAAAACCAACAAAGCCCGGCGAACCGGGCCTTGTTGGTAAACCAAACTAATAGAAGCGCACCTAAATTTCTTCTGACAAGGCAGAAGGTGGAGCAGTGGTTGCTCCCTTAGGCAGCTTTCTTAAAAACGGTAAAGCCAAGGGCTTTGGTATTGCGGTTCAAAAATTTTTCTGGAAAACCAGCGCAACTTAGAAGGCCACTAATGTGAATAAGTTCGTGGATTTCTTCCGCCAAAACATATAAACATTTTGCTTCTCTTGGTGTATTATTGTGTGTAAGGAAGCAGACCAGCCAATAGCTATAGTGTTTTGGTTGAATGCACATTTCATCTTATGAGTTCAGTAACCGAATTGCTTCTTCCTTTATTTCCACTCGGGGTAGTTGTGCTACCCGGCGAAGAAATTCAATTGCACATTTTCGAACCCCGATACAAGCAGTTGATTCAAGACTGTCGGGAGCAGGAAAGTACTTTTGGTATTCCCTTCGTTAAGTCTGGAGCAATTCGAGGTTACGGTACCAATGTTCGCTTGTTATCGGTAGACAATACCTACGCCACCGGAGAAATGGACATCACTGTAGTGGGTGTAGAGCCCTTACACGTGGAAGCATTCTACCCTGAGTTTCCAGACAAACTCTATCCAGGAGGTAAAGTAGTGCTTCGGCCTACCGACAGTGAAGCTTCCGACGAGTTTCGCGACTTGTTTGCAGCTTTTGATGAGGCTTTCCTCGGCAGTGAGCCTTGGAAATCGTTGACCTACCGCTCCACTTACGAAATTGCTAACAAACTCAACCTGAGTACCGAGCAAAAATACAAGCTCATCTCTTTGGGCAATACCGATGCGCGCGAGGCCTACCTCACCAATGTGATGAAATACCTTTTGGTCTTGCAGGAGCAAGAAAATGCGGTAGAAGATGGCTTTTACTTGAGTTAGGCCGACGGTTTTTAGTTATTCCCCTTTTCTATTCTTGCTTTTAGACTTTCATCCTGCTTTGGATTGAGTTATGTTTGCTGCTTGCAAATCTTGCTCAAATGATGCGTTGGTGTTTAAGTCTCTTTTTAGTCCTTTGGTCCCTTTGCGGCCTGGGACAAGCCGATAGCCTTTATGAGCATGCTCAAGTAGCTTATGAGGCTGGTCAATACCAAAAAGCCGAAGACTTGCTCAGCCAAGGCTTGAAATTGGAACGCACCCACTACGATTGCCTTAAGCTACGGGGCGATGTACGCAACCGACAAAGCAACTTTGAATCGGCCCTTAGAGATTATAACAAAGCGGAAAAGCTACAAAGCCAAGATCCGGCCCTTTACCGCAGTCGAGGGGCAGCATTGTTGAGTTTGTACCGCACCCGCGAAGCCATCAAAGATTTTGACCGAGCCGTAGAGTTGGACCCCCAAAATCCTTTGGGTTACTACAACCGGGGTACTGCTTATTTTGTGCAGGGAAACTACCACAAGGCAGTAAAAGAATTTGATCGTGCCTTGGAGTTGAATACCAACGATGCCGATGCTTACTTCGTGCGTGGGGCTGCTTTGTGCGAATTGCAGGACTTTAAAAAAGGGCTGGCCGATTTGAACAAGGCCAATACGATGCAACCTGACAACCGGGAAATGGCCTTGCATTTAGCTGTAATGCAATTTGAAGCTGGCGAGTATAAAACAGCCATTCTGGCCCTCACCAAGATCATCGATAGTTCTGACTCCGAAGCCGAAATGGCAGAAGCGTACTATTACCGTGGGCAAGCAAAAAAAGCTCTGAAAAATAAGGTAGGCGCCTGCAAAGATTGGACAGAGGCGGCTCAATTGGGAGATGATGATTCCCGCGCACTGGTAGCTGGTTATTGTGAAAAAGACAAAGATCCTGCGTCCAGAAAACCCCGCCGGAAAGCCGAAATCGTATTTTAAAGCCCCTGTAAATTATTTTACTGTTGAATCGGCGGGTGCCAATTCTACCTCCACGCCTTGCTCTTGGACGGTTGATGTGCTATCAGAAGTTCCCGAAGCTTTTTCCATGAGGCGGGGAACCAACAAGGGCAGGGAAACATAAATAATGATGACAAAGGCTAAGGCCCCAATGATGAACAAGAGGCGAGAGTTGCTGGCGTGATGTCTGCGTCTGAACTGTTGCATGGCTTTCGATAAACCGTCAATTGGGTTGGTAACTGATTCGGTAGATGACCCCGGCAAAGTCGTCGGACAAAAGAAACGAGCCGTCCCTCCATTCCAATAGGTCTACCGGCCGGCCCCACGGGCCCTCCTTGGCATCGAGCCATCCTTCGGCAAATACTTGATACCGGTCTTTTCCGGTGGCACTGGGATCGACCGTGGTTATCCGGTATCCGATGGGCGTGCTGCGGTTCCACGAACCGTGTTCGGCAATGAAGATCAGTTTTCGATAGTTCTCTGGGAAGTGGCGGCCCCGGTAAAACTTCATACCAAGAGCAGCTACGTGTGGCCCCAATTTTTGGGCAGGAGGCACAAAATCACTACATGGGCGTTGGTTTCCAAACTCAGGATCAGCCAAATCTCCCTGGTGGCAAAACGGATAGCCAAAGTGTTGCCCGGCCTGGGTTACGTGGTTCAATTCATCTGCTGGCAAGTCATCGCCCAACATATCGCGTCCATTGTCGGTAAACCAAAGGTCACCTGTGGTGGGATCCCAATCAAAGCCAACTGAATTGCGGGCTCCGTGGGCCACAATTTCCTGATCCGAACCATCGGGATTCATTCGGCTAATGGTGGCAAAAAGAGGGTCTTTGCTAAGGCAAATGTTGCAAGGTGCCCCCACTGGCACATACAGTTTATCATCAGGACCAAAGGCAATGTATTTCCAACCATGGTGGCGTTCTTTCGGAAATTGATCGGAAAGTACCTCAAATGGAGCATCGTCTTTCAAGCGGTTTTCAATATCCGCAAAGCGCAGGATGCGGTTGACCTCGGCCACGTACAAGTCGCCATCCTTAAAGGCAACGCCGTTTGGCATGTTCAAACCCGAAGCCAGGGTGAATTTTTTATCCGGACGTCCGTCCTGATCGGTGTCCTGTACCGCAAACAGGTAGCCAGTTCGGCGGGTACCAACGAATAGAGTGCCTTTACTGCCCACTGTCATCGATCGGGCACCTTTGAGGTTGTCGGCAAAAATTTCGATGCTAAAGCCTTTCGGAAGCCGAATTTTTTCGAGTGGTAGGTTGGCCCCTTTTCCGGTAGTAGTAGGAGCGGTCGTAGAGCTGCACCCAAAAACCAACAGAAGTCCTAAAAGGGCTCGGGTGACGCTATAATAGATGTAGGAAACCTTCACTGCTGCGAAGGTAACAAGATATGGAATGCTATCGCCCCGCTGGGGCATCACCTTTTATGTGGCGGGCTCCAATTGTTGTACTGCGGAGAGAATAGCATCTGCTGGCACTACGCCCGCTTGTCGCCACTTGATGTCGCCATCCTGAAATAGCAAAAGGGTAGGAATAGATCGGATGCTGTATTTGGCAGCCGCCTTTGGGTTCTTGTCCACATTCACCTTAATGATCTTGGCTTTGCCAGACAGTTTACTGGCGGCATCTTCTAAAATGGGCGCCATCATGTGGCAAGGTTGGCACCAGTCGGCATAAAAGTCGACCAGCACAGGAGTGTCGGATTGAATCAGTTCATTGAAATTGGCCATAGTTCGAGTTTGTATTTGTGTACTGCAAACCAACGAATTGCCTGCCGGTTGGTTTGTCACATGGGTAACATAGTGTGTTTTTTCTGCGATCGCCTATGCTTAAATCATTCTTTTAGAGCACCTTACATAGCGAGGCGACATAGTTGCAAGCCTTTGCGACATAGCTGAAAGCGCTTGTAGGTAGGAGCTTTCACTTTTGTGGAGCACATCTCAGTTGTGCCTTTGATCCATTTTATTCAATCAAAAACAAAAGCATGAAAAACTACCTATTGAGCATTCCTCTTGCGCTTTTATTGTTGGCCAGTTGTGCCAATCCTGTTTGCCAACAAGTGGATATTGGTAAAAACAAGTGGGCGGTTGATCCTACGGGAGCTTCGCCTTCCGGCACCGAAATGTTTGGCCAATTCAACAAAATCGGCACTTTGTTCACTATAGAAAATCAGGAGAATGTTGACTTGGAGGTGACCATTAGCTCCCGCACCGACAAGTCGCAGAGCAAGGCGAATATCACCATTCCCAAGAACAGTATTACGAAAGAATTTGCGGGCATTCCTTGTCCGGTTGACATTTCTATCGTGCGTGACACGGCAGTGTTTCAAAGCCGTGGCGATGGTGCTGACTTGCGCATTTGCTACTACCCCAAAAACTAACCCGCCATTTTCTTCAACCACCAAAAATCAAAAACATGATTCTCAATCAATCCTATTATAGCCAGGGCAACATCGTTATTTCAGATGGTCAGCCTTCTACCGTGTATTCCAGAATTAACGTGGGGGCAACGGATGCCCGATTGCGCAACATCGATGTGTTAGTGGACTTGCAACACAGCTATGTGCGCGATCTTGAACTCACCTTGATTCACCCCAATGGCAAACGAGTGTTGCTGGTGAAAAAACGTGGCGGAGAAGGGGATAACTTCGACAACACCATTTTTGACGATCAAGGACCGCAATCCATCAGTACAGGGCAAGCACCCTTTTCAGGGCGCTATCAGCCCGAGGAGAGCTTTAACGAGCTGTTGACAGAATTGGTAAAAGGCATGTGGTCGCTGGAAATTAAAGATACTGCTGCCCAAGATGGTGGCAGTTTAACGAGGTGGGCCTTGTTTTTGCAAGTAGATGTTCCCGAAGTGAAGTTTGACAAAGACCGGTTTGATACCCGTAAAAAAGTGCTGGAAGCGTTGAAAGAGGCCAACAAAGTGCTAAAAATGGTGCGTTGTGTCAACGGCAAACCCAATGGCTGGAACGACCTGCAAAACATTATCGACTGTTCGGGTTTGGTAGTGAAGCCGAAAATTACCCCGCCACAGCCTTTCCCATTTGAATGGCTGGATACCCTATCGGAAGTTGGAAAATACACCGTGATGAACGAACACCTGATGGCCATCGAACGGGCCATTGAAACCAACCATGCGGAAGTGTTGCAGTTGCAACGAGAAATTGCCGAGAATTTCAGTCGGGATTGATGTTGGTTGGCAGCCGATACTGACTGTTAAAAGCGTTTTCAAAAGGCAGGTCCTTAGAAAACGCTTTTTTGTGGGTTGGACTTACACCAGAATGCGGTTGAACAGCATCTCGATGCGTGGATGCCCGTTTTTCGACCAAAAAAACGGGAAAGCTGACCGTTTACAAAGTGAATGCCCATCTCATTCGCAAATGAAACATCTTGCAGGCCGAATTAAGAGAAGGCGGGGTGCCCCGCTTTGCAAAGTAAAGCGTCCGACTTCTCCATTTTTTTAACCTCAATTCAATCTGCAACATGCAACATTGGCAAAAAATGGCCTGTTTATCAGGCTTGTTATTAACGGCTACATTGGGCAAGTCCCAGTGTTACCAGCTCAGCTTATTCGATGCTTACTTTGGACCTAAATCTACTTCCTTAAGCGATGAATTCAATTACAAGGACAACGATGTTGACGATATTAAAAACGCAGGTAAATGGTATACTACCAACTGTTTGCAATCTCGGCATGCCACTGATGGCGTAGATGGATATTATCATGATGCCAATGTCTATTGCGTGAATGGAACATTAATTCTCACTGCAAAGCCCGAGCGTGGCTGGGGCAAGCAAGGCAACAACACCTTTGTTGGATCTGCTTCCGATTGGTGGAAACTAACTGATCCAGGGTCGACCAACTGGCGAGAATACTACTATACCGGTGGTCGTGTTACATCAACACAACCAATGCATTACGGAAAGTATGAACTGAAGGGTAAGATTGCAGCAGGAAACTCCATGTGGTCCTCTTTTTGGATGCGTAGTTGTGGCTCTACGATCGGGGATACTGAAATTGACGTTTTCGAGTTCACGAAAGGAAATGTGACACAACCGCAATCCAATTTTCACAATGAAACCATTTCCCCGGTCACTTCTTGTCATTACGTGTTGCCTTCTACACATGATTTTTCTGCACAAGATCATGTTTTCACGTTGATCTGGCTGCCCGATCAAATGCACTGGTTTATTGATGGTTGTTTAAAAAGAACGGTATATGGTTGGGAGCCTGGATTTCCTCACTTACCCTCCTCTCTAAATATTTCTTTAGGTATTGAGGAGGCGAATTTAGAAGAAGGCGAGGAGGCTACACCAGATCAAATGACGGTTGATTATTTCCACTATTATCCTATGGTTCCCGACTATGATCCCAACAGTTTTACAAAGGAATGGTCTTCAAAAAATAAAAATGGTGCGTATTTCGGGTTCAAGCTGGCGGAAGAAGTGTTGGCAGGGGATTTTGATGGTGATGGAAATGCTGAATTGCTAAAGGTGCGCCAGTCACAAGCCACAGACCTGGTCGTGTTATATGATTACAGCGATAAGCTGCCCAACGGGAAATCGAAAAAAAACTGGCAAGAAATTGCCAATAATAATTACTCAGGTAAAATCGCCAATTGGATTACCAATCCTGGTGATCAATACTGCGTTGGAGATTTTACTGGTTCGGGAGCAGATCAAATGCTTTGTATTTCTACTGGAACTCAATGGGCTCAAATGGTAAAGTACGATGGTACTTCCGACTGGATACAACTTTGGAGCAACGGAGGCAACAATGGGCTGACGGTATGGACCATGGGAGCTCAAGATCAATTTATAGCAGGGGATTTTGATGGTGATCAAGTCGATGAAATTTTAGCGCTGCGGCATTCAAACGGAGAGGCTCAATTGTTAGAATACAATGGGACAAAATGGGTTGGGCAATGGCACAATAATATCTCTGGTGCGTTAGGAAACTGGAATTTGTCGAGCGTTGATCTTTACACCAAAGGGGATTTTGATAGCGATGGTACGGAAGAACTCTTTTGTGTGCAGCCTAACAGTGGCTGGTCAAAAATTTTAGAATTTGATGGTATATCCTGGAATTCTGAATGGTCAAACGGAGGCAGTGGCATGATCAGTGGTTGGAGTATCACTTCGGGAGACCAATTTTATGCGGCAAATCTCAATGGAAATGGAGCAGACGAATTGCTCTGTATTGGAACAACTACTTCCCAGGTGAGTATTATGCGAAAAGTTGGGAATGCAGTGAATCAGCTGTGGACCAATGGAGGTAGCCATTTATTAGCCAATTGGGAAGTTGATGCTCAATACAAATTAGTGGTAGGCAATTTTGATGACCTTCAACCTAATCTGGATTTAATATTTACCAAAACTTCAGCTATTTACCAATGTGCAGGTAAACCCGAACATTTATTATCTGGGCCAAGTATTCCTGTGGGCCGCCATCACGTAGCCAATCTATCCGAAGAAAGCGAAACCGCTCCATCGCAAGCGCGCATTTTTCCCAATCCATGTAAAGATCAATTTCAGGTGATGTTGCCGGAAGCAGCACAGGCCGGCCCGGTGGGGTATGAACTACTCAACTTGCAAGGACAATTGGTAGCGCAAGGAACCATCCAACCTAAAGGCGCTGAGGGCAAACTCTACTTGCAACAGGAATTAAATGGCGTGTTTTTCTTGAGATTGAACGGAGCGGAAGGCTACAGCGAAACCCTTCGCTTAGTGATTCAGCAATAGAAAATTACTTCATCGTAAGCACTTCGAATTATTTTTTTGTCTCCCTTTTCCAATTGGTTTTATCCTTTTGGGGAAGGGAGTTTTTTTATCCTATAGTCAACATCAATGCTTCACCAACTGCAATGGTGGGTATGTGGTATCCTTCGGTCGAATCAAATACAAACCTGCCGGCCAATCGGCCACCGATAAAGATGGATGGGAGCTTGACGGTATTTCCAGGAATAGTTTTCCGGTAGCGGTGAATACCTGTATGGTTTCTGGATACTGCCCTTCCGGAAAATCCAACGAGATGGTTTGAGAAGCAGGATTGGGAAATACCGACCAGGTAAGGTCTTGGTTTGGTTGGGGATGAATGCCTACTACCTCACAGGTATCAAAAGTGATAGTTTCGGTAGTGGTGTCGGTAGGGCATTCTGAAGTAGGGTCCACCACTTTAAATTGATAGGTTCCTCCATCGGTAATCAGTAAGGTATCCCTGTCGTTGGCCTGCGGCAGCAGTTGCCCGTTGTGGTACCAGCGAATGATTTCCTGACCATTCATTCCGGTGATGGCATTTAACAAGGCGATGGTGAGGGTATCTCCTTCGCAGGGATCACCTGTAGACCACCCAAGATCAGAGTAGTAGCCCGACCAATCGGGCCAAAAGGAATAGAGCTGCGAAAGCTCTGTACAACCGGCCACGGTAGCTTTTACCATAAAGTTAGAGCTGCCGTAGCGCACAAAATCAGTGATGGATGCACCTGTTTCAGGAATCGGACTTGGACCTAAAAACCATTGGTAACTGTCTGCCGGTTCGGTCTGCAAGGTATCTACTTCACAAACCCTGGTCTTGTTGGTGAAAATGGTGGGCGTGTGGTTGCAAAATTCTATCACCGTATCGGCAACACTGGTATGTGCCCCATCAACATCGCAGGTGTTAACGGTCAACGTGGCAGTATAAGCACCGTTGTTGATATAGGTGTGAGTCGGACCTACATCGGTAGAAGTAGAACCATCTCCAAAATCCCACTGCAAGGTTTCGAATTGAGAGGTATTGATGAACTGCACTCCGTTGTTGGCATTGATGACTTGATACCGAAATTGCGCCAAGGCGGGCTCTTTATAATCCCAAACACCCAGTTGGTCAAACACCACATTTTTAGTCGCATTTCGAATAGCGGTAGCGGTAGTAGCGCTCAAAGTATGGTCGAAAGTGATGAGGCTTGGATCTTTACGAAAAATGGCGGTATAAAAACAACACGCTACGGCATAGGAGCCCGCTACCGAAGGGTGGCTTCCGTCGGAGGCGTACAATTCGATGTTGGGGTTGTTTTGCCGCAAATAGTTCCAAACGGCGGATACCGGAGCCACTTCTGCGTGCATCGTACTGGCAAGGTTGATGTAGTTGTGGCGAATGGTAGAATCCATGCCCTCGTAGGTGCAGGTAATCGGAAAATCGGGACACAGGGTCGCATCTCCGTTCTTTCGCCCCCAGGTCATGTAAAACAGAGGAGTAGCACACGGATGAGTGCTTTTGATGTGGTCGCGCAGCAACCACGCACCATCTCTAAATAAGTTGGGCTGGGTAATGGATTCGCGGCTTTGCCCCTGAAGCGCCACATAATCCCAATTGTTGGCTGCGATTTTGGCGAGGGAAGTAGCATTGTAGAAATGTCCTTCGAGGGTATAGCCTCCCGGGTGGTGTTGGTCCACAATGAGGTTGTCGCCCACCGAGGTAGCCATGTCTTTTACCAATTGAGGCATGTTGTTGTAGCCGGTGTAGCTGTTGCCAAGAAACAGCACTTTTCGGGTGGTTTGGGCTTCGACAAAATGCGCTGACCACAATAATGCCAATAAGCAAAATACGAGCGTACGAATGGGTAGGAGAGGGGATCTGGTTTGGCGCATGGTGTAGTTCGATTCGGAAACTATCAAGCTTGCTTGATAGACGTTCAAAACACGCATTGGGTTGTCTGTTGGAAGTTAATCTATGGAATGATACCTATATTTACCTGTATAAACCCATGAAATACGGTGTTGTGAATTAGCGTAGAATCCCGCTTGCTATTTTGGTGAAGCCGTTATTTATTTGATGGTGTAGTCTTATTCTCCCCAGTTTCGGTGGTTTTCCACTGGTTTCTTTGCCCCATTTCGTAGCACCGGCTTTGGCTCAGTAGTCGTGGTTGGAATATTTGCCTGCCTCAGAAGGAGTGTAACCAACCAAACCCAATATCATGAATCGAAACAATCGATTGGGGAAACGCCGTATACGGCGTTCCCATGTCTTTCAGATGCTATTGCTGGCGCTGTTTTCCTGGACCTTTACATCCGTTCAGGCTCAGGTTCCTTTTTTCTCACCCATCAATCCTATGCCGGCTCAAACCCTGCAAGTGGTGGTGCCGGTGAATGGTAATCCAATTACTATTCACAACGTAAAAGGGCCGGAAAATAAACGATGTGGCGGGTATCTCTGGCGCGTAAATTTCAGTCTTGAATCTTCAAGTGCTGCAGGGGGATGGATTGTGCAGGAGCTCAAAGGAGCGTTTAAAATTGATAATTGTGATGGCACCAACAAGGAAACCACCAACTATCATTTTTGGGAAGCATGGCGCATTGCAGCAGGAGACTCGATCGACACGTTGCGAAAAGCTGGAACTTTTACCTACGACGACCAATACAGTGAGCCCTCGCATCCCAATACCAAAGGGACGATCAAGGTAACCGGGAAGGTGAAGTTTTTTGAAGGAGTGAATTTGCCACCCACCATGATGCCGAACAATCCCAATACCATCGCGGGCGGTTTGCCTTCAGATACCGCAAAACCATCTTTCTGGAATGAAACCGGGGCCAAAGACCACAACCTGTGTGTCAACTGGGATTGCTGTAACAACAACAAAATTGATACGCTCATCACGGTACATGAAGACACTACTACCACTATTATAGGTGATGGAAAACCAGAGGTGACCCATCCTCCAAAGGTGGTTGACGACAAAGACCCCGTTATTGTTGACGACGAGGAAAAGGGCAAAACCGGAAAAGATTCTGATCCTTACACCATTAAAACACCTCGAATTGCCGTAGCCAACGACCCCATTGTGCGCATGATTCGGATGCTCCCGGCCTGGACCGAACCGATCAATGACAAAGAACAGCAAACCATCAAGAGCATTGTAGCCGAATTGGCATTGCTTTCTGATGATCAGTTGCGCGGGGCCATTGCAAAGCACCATCAATACTACCGCGATGCTGGCAACAACCTGGAAGAGCTTTCGAAAGACTACCTGCTGTTGCGGATGATTTTTGATTTGCCGGAGGCCTTTGATCGTTCCCAAGTGAAGAACTTCGGGGGGTGGGTGCACCCCAGTGTCTTCCATCAGGAGGCATACAACCTGAGTTGGCCCATCGCTCAAACGGAAGGTGGCCTACAGGTAGCAGGAAAGTACATGGGCTTCAACGGTCGGGGGTATGATCCGGTGGGCGAGTTCGACTTCTTTGCCGGGCGTTTTCAACGTCGGACGCCCGAAGCCATCGCTCCCCAAGCAGCAGCGGAAGATGGCCTGATCGTTACCATGATTCCCAATCCAGCCAACGATTTTGTTGTTCTGAGTACACCTGAGGCTCTCAATCAGGTGGTGACCATCGAGGTCATCAACCAATCCGGTTTTCGGGTAGCCTCCGAAAAAGTAGAATTTGGACAAGAATTCCGCTTGAACATTTCGCAATTAGAAGTAGGAATTCACTTTGTGATCTTTACTACCGAGGCAGAAGCACAAACCGTGAAAACCTTGGTGATTCAACGATAAGCTGCTTAAGGAGCCGAGCAGTGTAAACCCAAAAGCCGGTTCAGCCATTGCGCTGGACCGGCTTTGTTTAAATCCAATTGAGCAATTAGGCCGCTATAGCATCAGATGTGTGTGTTACCACCGGTAGGTGGAGGGCAAAACAAACTACTCGCAGTAAGAAGTGAAACAGAGAAACGTAAAAAAGCTAAACCTAAAATTCGCGTATAAACCCGCTTGACATTTAGGAAGTTCCGACCTTACTTTGATTTGCAATTTGCCTTTTCCCAGTTTGGTGAATTTCTACCAATTGTATTGCCTCTTTTCCTAACAACGGCTGTGCCTCAGTTGCCGGTGTTGGTTTGTTTGCCTGCCTCAGAAGGAGTGTAATCAACCAAACTCAATATCCATGAAGCCTTTCTCTCGAATGGTGTCAGGCCGCCATAGGTTGCCTTATACCCAACCAATACTACTATTCGCGTTGTTTTTCTTGATGGTTCTACCAGCACCTGCCCAGGTGACTTTCTTTTCGCCCATCAACCCCATGCCTGCACAGAGCATGCAGGTGGTCGTGCCTACCAATGGCAATCCAATTACCATCACCGATGTAAACGGGCCATTAAGTAGCCCCTGCGGTGGCTTCGCTTGGGTGGTCAATTTTGAATTAGATGCCATAACCCAGCTTGGAGGATGGATTGTGCAAGAAATTGAATTTCAGAGGAATGTGGATACCTGTACCGGTGGATCATTGCAAGCTGAAAGCTTTCATTTTTGGGAAGCCTGGAAGGTAAACCCTGGACATGCCATCCAATCGTTGAGAGTAGGTGGCAAACCCTATGATGATGCCTATGTTGGTTGGTCTCGCCCAAATACAAAAGGGGTGATCAAAATAACGGGGAAGGTGAAGTTTTTTGAGAATGTGACCTTGCCTGCCACCATGAAAATTTTCAATCCTAACACCATAGCAGGAGAGTTGCTTTCAGATACAGCGAAACCGGCTTTCTGGAACGACAATGGAGCTGTTGACCACAACCTCTGTGCGGTGTGGAATTGTTGTAACAGTTTGCTACCAATCAACATCCTAACTACCTCCCGGGATACAGGGGGCGTAAACGACCAGGATCCGGGCCAGCAGCTCGATGACGAAGAAAATGGGAACCAAGGGGGAGATACCGACCCTGGTGGTGAAAACAGTCCCCGAATGGCGGTGGTAGACCAACCTGTGGTACGCATGATTCGGTTGTTGCCTGCCTGGCCCGATCTGCTTGGCAGCAAAGCCCTACAACAAATCAAGGCGATAGCGGCTGAGCTGGCCAAATTGCCATCTGATCAACTGCGAACCGGAATTAAGGCACATTACAACACCTATAGTAGCGCGCAAAACCATGTGCAGGAACTTTCTAAAAGCTACTTGTTGCTGCGCTTGTTATTTGAATTACCAGAAGCCTATGACCGGGCCGCTGCCAAAACCTTCGGAGGCTGGGTACACCCAAGTGTTTTCCAATCGGAAGCCTATAACTTAAGTTGGCCGATTGCATCAACCGAGCAGGGTTTGGTCGTGGAAGGGACCTTTGATGGCTACTACGGAACCAGTTACAATGTGGTAGCGGAATTCGACTATTTCGCCGAGCGATTTCCACGCCGGGCACCTGAATCCATCGCACCCAAAGCACCTGTGGAGGGCTTAATCCTATCCCTTGCACCCAACCCGGCTACCGATGTGGTGATGCTGAGTACTCCCGTAGCACTCAACCAGCAAGTAACCATTGATATCGTCAATTCATTCGGTTTTCGGGGAGCTTCCGAAAAAGTACAGTTTGAGCAAGAATACTTCCTTAATGTAGCGCAGCTATAGGCTGGAATCTATTTTGTGGTTTTTACCACCGAGTCGACCGAACAAGCCGTCAAAACCTTGATCATTCAGCGATAAACTGCTTCTGGAGCCAAGCAGTCTAAACCCGGTAGCTGGTTCAACGATACGTTGGGCCGGCTTTTTTTGAAAGCCGAAAAGCATCCACGGGTTTATTCCTGGCCCGGAATGGGCGTGCAAATTTCAAGAATGAAACCGTTGATGTCGCGCAAATAGCCCACCTCTTGCCCCCAAGGTTTGGTTACCTTTTCCGAGAGCACTACAGAACCGTGAGACAGCGCCTTTTCCATCACACTTGCCACATCGCTGGTCGTGAAGGCCAACTCAATGCCAAAAGGTTTTTGATCGGTTTCGCTCTTTAAAAAGCCATTTTTAAAGTTAGCATTGCCCAACGCTAAATTGGCAAAAGCCAAAACCGTAGGGCCCGATTTCACTTCGCCATAGTCTTGCTCAGGCGTCAGAAATCTACGTTCAAAACCCAGCGCTTTCTCGTAAAATTCCAAGGTGGCAGGCACATCAGTCACATAGAGTATAGTATAAGCGTATTGCACTTCCATCGTTTTCATTGGTTGAGTGGGCTGCTGATAAAAAGGTGGCCAAAGGAGTAAACCAACCAAGCCCAACAGCAGCATTCCGGTTTTCATAAATGAGTTTCCCACAAAAATACCCGCTATCTTCTGGTACTGCTTTGTAAAAAAGCGACATCATCGAAACGCACTCGGTTTTTCGCCAGACAAACGTTTGAAATCGTTGTAGAGGTGCGCATGATCAAAGTAGCCGGTTTCGAAAGCAATGGACAGCAAACTGCTTTTGGGTTGGTTTTGAATGGCTTTTTTGGCAGCACAAAACCGCACAATGGTGCTGAACTCCTTAAGGGTAAGGCCCACAAAGCTTTTGAAACGCCTTTCCAATTGCCGTAGGCTAATGTGATGGGCAGTTGCCAATTGGTGTGCTTGCACCTGTCCATTTCGTTGACGAATGTGGTAGGCCACCGATAGCACTAGTCGATCGGGTGCCTTAGGATGCTTTATTAAAGTGGGCTCAAAAGCTTTTTTAAGGACGGTTTTCCGTTCAGCAAGTGAATTCAATTCCTGTAATTGCGCTGGAAGGTGGTGCGGGAGGAACGGCAGTACGTCAACACTATCGGTGCGCAGGTTTCGGATTTCTTGCAAGGGTACCTCGGTAAGCAATGCAAAATGCTCGGTTTTGAAGCGCAAACCTAGCAAGTTGGCTTCGGCCGACAACTGTCGTTGCTGGTAAGCCGTCATAGCTCCTGAAACAAAACAGGCATTGCGCTTGAGGTCTACAATCAAATCAGTACAGGAATCCGGTTGCACCTTGAACGATTCGGAGTGCCTATTGCCCGAAAAGGACCACAAGGCTTCGGCGAAGGGAGTTACAGGGGCAAACTCTTGGTACATGTTGTGATATGAAGAGGCAAATGCAGCCATAAATCAGTCGACCCATGCCTGAAATTGCTCTCAAAGGTAGCAACAGTTCCGGGGCCTATGTGTTTTTATGCCGGTCCAATTCATAGAAACGGTAAACCTCTAAAAATAAAAACTCCCCGACCTCTATTACGAGTATCGGGGAGTGAGCTAGAGAAGAATTGCAGGAAAAACGACCCTGCTTTAGAACACTCTTTAGAGTTGTTTAATGACTTTTTGTTGAACCCAACGATCTCCAATGCGGTATTGCAGAACATATACTCCGCTGGGCCAGTTGCGGGTTTCTATGGAGATGGTAGACGAAGAAAACGCGTTTTCTGAACGATAGACTACCGCTCCCGTAATGCTAATTACACTAATTCCTACGACGGAGCGTGCTCCGGAATTGTTGATGATCAATTGCTCTTGAAAGGGGTTGGGTGCAATTTGTAGCAAGGCACTGGCACCTGCTTCAACAATACCAATGGTGCTGTCGCTAATGACCGTGATTTCCAACTCAAAGTCTTCCTCACAGAGTACGGTATCCATAGCGTTAAAAGCCGAAACCCGCCACAAATAGTCCTCATCTGAATTGAGCGGATGGCCCACATTCAACAGCCATTGCGAAAGCGAGTCTTCGCGCACCGAATAGCTGGTATCGGTGCTTCCGGTGAGCACTTCCACCCGAATTGGCATATCAAAGTTGTTGTCGTTTTCGTCGGTCAACTGCCAGATGTATCCGTTGGCACCCGACCACGATTCCCAGGTGAAATCTATTAGATCACTGCTGGCTGTATTGATGGTAATTTCTTCTTCGTCCTCTGGCTCTAGCAATTCGAAATCGCCAGTGATACCCGATAGGATGGTGATTTCCAATTCAAAATCATCGTCACAAACGACCATCACGCCAGCATCGTCCGCAATCACCCGCCAAAGGTAATCCTCATCATCTCCGAGGCTATGGCCAACATTGAGGAGCCACTGCGCCAAGGAATCTTCCCGCACAGAGTAGGTGG
>CALCCE010000045.1 GCA_937899835.1 uncultured Flavobacteriales bacterium
AGACAAGCTGTTTTGTCCTGTAAAAAGTGGACGGTGATTGGACGGAAGTCCTGAAATGGGTTTTCAATTTCCGTTGCCCCTTCGCCTATCGGCACATGCTTCCCCTGCCTTTCCCACTCCTACTACCAAAACTTCCCTTGGAGTTGTACTTTCACAACCTGAACTGTGATGGTGGGCAGCCAAGGATCGGCAGGCCCAAGAGAAGTATGGAGCAAATGAGTTTTACTACTCTTTTTAAGCCTTGTGCCAACTGTTTTTTGCTGCTGGGTCTCACCTTGGCGTGCACCCTTCAGGTGGCGACAGCGCAATCGGTGGAGCAGCAGATCGAGCTGTATTTGGACAGCAACCGCGCAGCCATGAAGCAGAACCGGGCCGATTTGTCCATTGCGTATTTGATTAAGGCCGAGGCCCTGGCGGAAACGGTGAAGGACCTCAACTTTGACTTGTTGTATTCCATTAGCTACGATTATCAGGTGGCCTTTGTGAGCCTGGGGCAAGCAAATTTGGCGCTCCCCTACTTGCGAAAGATCAACCGACTAATCGAAGCGGACCGCCTCCAACATGGAACCAGGCGGCACAACATGGATTACCTCAACTTGGGAAAAATCGGGAGTACCTTTCTGAAAAGGCAGCAGTACGACTCGGCATTTTTCTATTATGAAGAGGCGCGTAAAACAGCGTTGAAGGGGGCACACTATCGACTCCAATCGGCCGCCTACAACAACCTGGGCATCTGTCACCTCAGAAACCAACAACCCGATTCGGCCTTTGCCTGTTTCAACGAGGCGATTGTGCTGTTGCAGCTAAAAAACGAGACTGATACCCTGTTTCTCGCCAGCATTTACGATAACATTGCGGATTTACTGATTGCCAACAACAACCTGGATTCTGCGCAGAAGCTGCTTGAAATTAACTTTCAATATGTGCAGGAAAAGAAGGCAGGGTTCGATCGATTTTTTTTCAGGGGCCTGGAGCTGGCCAAGCTCTATTTGTTGCGGGAGAATTATGCCTCGGCCGATGCCATCTTTCCCATCCTCGACAGTTTGGTGCTGCTCGGCAAGGGCCGCTGGAGGATCGAAAACCACCTGGCCTTGTTGGAGGCAAAACTGCAAACTGCTCAACAGCGCGATCAATCCGCCCGGGCCTTTCACCTGCTTCGGCAACACGACTCCCTTCAGCGGGAACGCTATGAGTTTGAGCAGGATTACCAAACCAGCAAGAACAAAATCGTTTCGTATTACATCACCCGATCCATCGAAAATGAGCTGCGGCAAACCCGGGAAAACATTCGGGCCGAGCAAGCCCGGAACCGAAACAACCTGCTGTTATTTTCAAGCCTGATCCTGATTGCGACTTTGATTACGGTGTTGTCCATCACCAACTACCGCCGGCGGTTAAAAATCCAGTCTACCGAAAAGCTGCTGATGGAAAAGGAACTGGAACTGACCGAAATCCGCAACGCCGAGTTGAATTCGGAGCTGACCTACAAAAACAAGGATTTTTCCCAATTGCTGATGCAAACCAACCTCGAAGAGGATTGGAACCGAAACATCATTGCACGGTTGAAAACCATTCGGCAAGAAGGCGACAAGGATGCCGCTTTATTGGCCTTGGTGCGCGAACTCAACCAGAAACTGGGATTTTACGAAAGACTCAAAGTAGAACAAAAGGGCATGCTTCATGCCAACGCAGCTTTCTACGACCGTTTGCAACAGCAATTTCCAAGCCTCACCCGATCGGAAAGAGAAACTTGTGGTTTGATTCGGATGAACATTCAGACGAAAGAAATCGCCATGGTGCGCAACATCGATCCGGCCTCCGTTCGGAAACTGCGGCAGCGCATCAAAAAGAAGCTCCACCTGTCGGTGGACCAAGACCTCTACACTTTCATTCAGCAGTTGTAACTGCTTTCCCCGGATCGCTATTTCTAAGGATGGGATTGGGTTTGTAAAGCCCTCCCATTTCGACTTCGCTCAATGTCCGGTCTGCCGGTCTTCGAGTGGACGCGTCCGCCGACTGGCTGAGTCGAGAAGCCGGTCCCTCCCCACTCCTCCTTCCAAAATCGCCCCATCTGCCACATTTCAAAATCAGCCTTTAAAGCACAATTAAGGCACTTGTCCCTGTTTTGTCACGCCCAAAAATCGGTGACGAAAAGGAAAATTGATTTGGTTTACACCGCCATTCAGACACGGGTCGCTTCACCTAAAAAGTTGACGCAATTGGAATTTCTCATCAACATCTATTTGTATTTCCTGAAACAAAAACACCGCTTGGAGCTGGTGGAAATGAGGTCTTATAAAGAGCTGAAAATCGCCAACGCTTTTTGGCAAAATGCCAGCATCAAACGATTCGGCTATTCCTGGGTGCGCCAAACCAAAGACCTGATTCACCCCAAGGGTTTGGTGGCCTGTTTTTGTTTGAAAAAAAGACAACGGATTGTGGGCACCATTTGCCTGTTTGATCCCCTGTTGATCGAGTCGTTTACGGCCCACGTGTTTGAAGACACTCCACTGCACTACGACAAGGCCAAGACTTTTGAGCTGGGACGGCTCATCATCAGCCAGGAAGCACAAGCGGGCGACAGCATGAACTACCTCATCTTGCTGCATGCCTGCTACAAACGGTCCCGGGCCCACCGACGAACCCAATGGTTGGCCGCGGCCCACAAAAGAGGGCTGCAACAGTTGAAGTTCTTAGGCGCTGAAGCCACCGTGTTGGCCGATCGGGCCCGCTTGTCGCAAAAAGACAACTTTCAATCCTACTATTTCAGTGCGTTTCAAATGGAGGGTTCGCCCAATAATTACCGGGCCTTTCTGGTGAACTGTGACCAACAAGCCATGCAAAACGTGGCCAAAAAATACCTGAGGAAGAAGTGGAAAAGAATGCGAAAATGAATCGGAAAGTTCTGATAACGGGTGCCAGCAGAGGCATCGGCCGGGCCACCGCGTTGCACCTGGCCAATGAGGGCTATGCGCTATTGCTACACGCTTCGCGCGAGGCAAGCTTGCAACCCTTGATCGCCTCCCTGCCAGCGGGCACTCGATATGAAGTGCTCACGGCCGATTTCTCGGAAGAAGACGCTTTGAAACAATTCACCGGCACCTTGAAAAAAGCCAACAAAGACCTCTACGGCATCGTTTCCAATGCGGGCATCGCCTTGGACAAAGCCCTGGTGTTTCAGCCGCAGGCAGACATCGACAACATGATTCGGGTAAACCTGATGGCTCCAATCCTGCTGGCCAAAGCCGCGATGAAAATCTTTCCCCGAAACGGAGAAGGGGTATTTCTCGGAATCGGGTCTTGCGTTGGGGAAATGGGCAATGCCTTTCAATCGGTTTATGCCGCTACCAAGGCGGCCAATGTGGCCCTGATCAAATCCCTGGCACAGGAAGTGGGCCAACTGCACGGGTCGCAAACCATTCGGTTTTTGACGCTTTCCCCCGGGTTTATTCAAACCGACATGGTGGAATCGCTGAGCGAAGAAATCCAAGCCGATTTCCTGAGCAAAATTCCATCTCGGAGGGCCGGAACCCCAGCAGAAGTCGCTCAAACCATTGCCTTTTTGTTGCGCGATGAGGCGGCTTACATCAACGGAAGTGAAATCAAAATCAACGGAGGGCTCGCATGATTTTTCCTGAAGGAAAAGACTACCGGCTGCTGGAGGAAGTGCTCCTGGACCGGCAAGACATTGAACAGATTGCCTTGAAGCAGCACCCCATGCAGCAATTGTATGTGGAGCAGCACCCGCAATTTACCCTTGACGATTGCATGGGGCTTCCACTGCCCTATTTGCTTGGTTTTGATGCGGTGTATTTGAACTACACCAAAGGCAAAGGGAAATTCAAGAAAGGCTTTGCCACCGCACAGCAAACCGTTCGGCAGAACGATCCGTGGTTCTATTGCCATTTTTTGGGCGACCCGGTCATGCCGGGCTCTCAGGGGCAAGACATCTTGTTTCAGTTGGCGGCAATCTGGGCCACCGCCCGGGGCGAAATGCTGGGGCGACCGCGCGCGCTGTGTGGGTCCTTTGATTTTTCGGGGCAAATCCTGCCCACCTCCACCTCGGTTTTTTACCAGGTGGAGATCCAAAAAATGCTCAAAAAGCAAGGCATGATCTTTTTTGAAGGCACCGTGGCGGTGGACGATCCGGAGAACATCATCTACCGGTTTAGCAACTGCCGCATGGGTTTTTACAACAAAGAAAACCTGGGCATCCACCAACGGGCACACCAATATTATCACCCGAATTGGGTACAAGTCAAACAAAACCTCCTTCACTACATCGATGCGTCCAAAGATTTCTATGACCGAGCCCAATCGTAAAGCCTGGTTGGCTTCCGATCCCCGGGAGATTTTACTGCACGGTCCTTCCAAAATTTACCTCGACCATCACTGGTGGTTCTACCCTTCCACCGGCATCGTGGGCTCCTACGAGGTGCAGGCCAAGGATGTGCACGATCATTTTGGCGTGTTTCGGGGAGTAGACATGATCGAGTCGGCCGGGCAAACCGGGGTTTCGGCTTGCAGCATGTTGTTTGCCTACATAGATCTAAAGAGCGCGCCAGAGGTGCAGCAGCGCTTCATCATGGCTTTTCTGGGTCTGGGCCAGGCGGTGTTTCACGACTTTGTGGAGCAAGGGGAAACACTGGTGAATGTGTGTGCCATTCATCAATACAAGTTTCGGCAGATCCGCTTTTCGGCGGTGGTGTACAAAGCCCATGAGCCAGCGGAGATCGCACCCTATTTCGCCCACCTGCCGGAAGATCAGTTGGGAGTTGCTCCGGTGCCGGAATCTTTCAAAAAAGTGGCGGAGTTCACCGACTTCATCGGGCGCGCCATCAACAGAAACAAAATCTAAACCAATAAAAATACTGCTCATTATGACCAGAGAAGAAGCCCTTGCGGGCATTGTTGAAGTGTTGAAAACCATCAAAATGGCCAATCCCAAAGGCTTGAAAAACATCACCGAAGAGTCGGACTTTATTGCCGACCTGGGCCTGCCTTCTACCGAACTCATCAACATTGTGGCCAAGGCCGAAGATCAGTTCGACCTGGAGTTTGACGACGACGACATTGACGATTTGGGTTCCAAGGTGAAAGACACGGTGGACCTCATTCTCAAAACCGCAGAAGCCAACTAAATGAGGGGCAGACAAGTAGCGGTAGTGGGCATGGGCGGGGTGTTCCCCAGTTGTGCCTCTCTATCAGAGTTTGAAGAAAAACTCTTCACCAACCAAAGCCTGATTCGGGAATGGGAGCTGGCCACCAACTTTGGTAAGCAGCTTCGGTCTTCGGTTTGCGGCTTTGTGACCTTGGAAGAAGCGGGCCTGGAGGCGGTGTATTCCCGTTCCAACCCAGCTTATCCGGAGCATTATTTCGATTTGAAAAAGCGCATCCCGCTGCAACATACCGCCACTGCCGACATTGGAAGCATTTGGGCCATGTTGTCTTCTTTGGATGCCATTGCCATGGCCAAATGGGAGCAAGATGCCGTGCAATCGGAACGAACCGGGGTGACCATTGGCTCGGGTGGTGGCGGGCACGAAGTATTGCGCCAGGCCTGGAACAGTTTTTTTCACAACGGAAAAAAATCCCGCTCCATTGGCGGGCACGGAGTGGACCGCGCGATGGGCTACCGGGATGCGGCCAACGTTTCCTGCCTCATTAAAAACAAAGGCATTTGCGAAGGCATGGGTTCGGCTTGTGCCACCGGGCTGGGCAACATTGGCTATGCCTACCGCATGATCAAATTTGGCTTGCAAGACCGCATGTTGGCGGGCGGTGTGGAAGGCACCTCCATCGAAACCTTTGTGGGCTTTGACGCCATGTCAGTGCTGAGCCGGGGGTATTTGCCCGCCGAAAGTTCTCGCCCGTTTGACCGCACCCGCAACGGTTTTGTGTGCTCCTTTGGCGGTGCGGTGGTGGCCTTGGAAGAATTGGAATCGGCCCGGGCCCGAGGCGCAGAAATCATTGCTGTGATCGACGGGTATTTCAACAACTCGGATGGTGATGGCGACATGTTTGCGCCTTCTTTTGAAGGCCAGCAACGGCTGTGGAAGGGCTTGCGCTCGGAAGTGCCCACCTTGCACCCGGAAGTGGTGAAAGTACACGGCACCTCCACCCCGGTGGGAGACGGCATTGAACTCTTTAGCACCATTGACGCACTGGGCGAAACCGGCTACCACATTGCTGCTCCGAAATCCCAATTTGGCCACATGTTGGGCGCAGCCGGATCGGTGGAGTTCATTGCTTGTTTGCTCATGCTAAAAAACCAAAAAACCACGCCCTGCCTCAATGCCAACTGGCTGGCGGAAACGCTGGAACCGGTTCAGGAAATGGAGGACTGGCAGGGCACTCAGAAAACCGTTTCAGAGTTTCGACACCTATTGCCCACGGCCGCTGTAGCAACGCCCATCCACCAGTTGGTTTCGCTCAACTATGGTTTTGGCGGCACCAACAGTGGCATCATTCTATCCCGACATGGAAGCAACTAAAGTAGCCGTCATTTTTGGCGTTCGCAACGACCGCAGCATTGCTTTGGCGGTGGCCAAAAAGCTGGTGCAGCAAGGCATGGCCGTAGCCGTGAGTTACACGGAAACTACCCGAGAAGACGTGTTGTTTTGTTTGGATCAGGCGGGCATTCCCACGGATTTGTGTGGCCTGGTGGATGTGAGGTACGAAGATCACCTGGTCCGCTATTTTCAAACCATAGCCGCAAAGGCAGGCTCGATTGATTATGTGTTGCACAGTGTGGCCTATGGCAGCAACAAAGTGCTGTGCAACAAACTGCCCTTTTCGGACGAAACTGCTCCGGAATACATAGACATGCCGTTGGACGATTTGCAGGAGGCCATTGACATTGGGGCCTACTCCCTGTTGCGCGTGGTTCGGGCCGCGCTCCCCTATCTGTCCGCCAACGCCTCGGTGTTGACCACCACTTACAATGCTTCGCAGCGGGTGGTGCCCAAGTATGCCGGCATGGGCGTGGTGAAAGCCTGCCTGGAAAACCTCGTGCAGTGCCTCGCTTATTTATTGGGTAAAGAGGGTCACCGGATCAATGCGCTTTCGCCGGGCTTGATCATGACAACTTCGGCGGCCAGCATTCAAGGGGTGCGCAAGATGCGCAAGCAATCGGCGGCCATGGCTCCCCTGGGCAACATTGGCCTGGAAGATGTGGCAGAAGCTGCAGCCTACTACTTCTCCGATGCCTCGAAAAAAGTGACGGGAAACATCCACTACATCGACGGTGGGCTCAACATTATGGGAGGAACGGAATGATCACCTGGATACAGCAACCCGCAGCGATCAAGGTGGGCAACGACCTGGTCTACCTACCCCACTTTGAGCAATCCCTCACTACGCCCTTCATTCGAAAGGTATACACGGCCGAAGAACGCGCCTATTGCGATCGGTTTCGGGATTCCACCCTTCGGTATGCCTCCACGTTTGCCGCCAAAGAGGCGGTGTACAAAGCGGTGAAGCAATGGGACAGTTCACTCACCTTGTCCTGGAACAAAATAGCCATCAGCCGGGAAAGAATTGCTGGTAAACCCTCGGTTTGCCTGTTGGTAGACCAAGAGCCGCCCGTGGACATATCCCTGAGCATTACCCACGACGGCGACTACGTGTGGGCGGTGGCTTTGCTTTCGGCCCGATCCACTACAAGTACCCAACTGAACGCATGATTGAAGCAACGGAATTGGCACAATTGAAAGCCATTGTGCGGGAAAGTGTTTTTGAAGAAGACCTGGAGATTCACCCCACCGATCACTTGGTGACCGACCTCGGCCTGGATTCGATGGGCTATGTGGACCTCACGGTCAAAATTGAACTGACGTTTGGCATCGCCATCAGCGACAAGGCCATTCGTGCAGTAGCCACTTTTCAGGATTTGGTACACCTCATCACTCAAACCAAGACAAATGGATAGTTCAGCAGCCTCAGCCCCCACCACTTGCCAGGTAGCAAGAAAAATCAACATGCCGCAGATGTGCATTGACGGGCTTTCGGAAAACTGGTTGTTCAAGTATTTGGGCGCCAACCACTGGGAAATGCTTTGCCGCGGCCTGGGCACGGATTCCACGCATTTGCAAAATGAAGACGGTGAGCGTTTGTACGCTTCGTTTGTGCGCATCCGCATGGATGCGGCACGGGCCATTTGTGCGTTTCGGGAAAACGAACACATCACTTTGAATGGGCAGCTCCAGCGCTACGGCAATGAGATGTATTTCAGTGATTTCGCCTTCACCTCGCAGGCAGATGCGACCAAAACCATCCAGGCGCAATTGATGACGATCTTTTCGGTGCGGGCTTCTTCGGGCAACCAAAAACTGCTGCGCAGTGAAGCCCGCCAATCCAATGCCGGCATCACGGCCCTTAAGACCATGCCGGCCTTTGGGCAGGAATACCGCAAAATCAAACTGCAAAAACTGACTTCGATTCGGCTAAAAGGCCACGAGTTTGTGCTTAGCGATGCCGTGCTCTTTGAAAAGGAATACCGCCTGAATCCCTACTACGATGTGAACGGTGTGGGCCTGATCTATTTTGCGGCCTACCCCACCATCAGCGACAGTTGCGAAAGCCACTACTTCAACACCCTGCACCCCACGGGCAAACGCTGGGAACAGCAATATTTTACCCTGGCGCGCGACCTGCTCTACTATGCGAATTGCGAATTGTCGGACACCATCATTTACCGCCTGAACCAGGTGGAGCACGTGGATGCGGACACGGTATGCATCAGCAGTTCGCTCTATCGGCAATCGGATGGCGCGCTGATGGCCCGCCTGTTTACCGTGAAGGGCTTGAGTAGGTGAGCGTAAGAATTTGGGGGTTGTGTTCCTATTTCAGGATTTACTTCCAATGGCCGTCAACCTATTTTAGGACGAGAAAAATACCGCTCAATTTCGTTTGTCTCCCCACTGGGCTTTGGGGAGACAAGCCGCCAAATTTTATTTGTCTCCCCACTTTTAGTTTTGGGGAGACAAGCCGTCGAGTTTTGTTTGTCTCCCCACTTTGGGTTGGGGAGACAAGCGCTTGCGTTTGCTTTGTCTCCCCACTCCGCTTGGGGGAGACAAGCGTTTCCGGGGCCTTGGGCAACAGGCTTGCGCGCCTCCAACATCAGCCACAGTTGCGAAAGCCACTACTTCCCCCCCCTGCACCCATTGGCCAACGCTGGGAACAACAGTATTTCATCCTGAAACGAGACCTCCTCCATTGAGCGAATTGCGAATGGTCGGCCACCATCCTCTACCGCCTGAACAAAGTGGAGCACGTGGATGCGGACACGGCAGGCCTCAGCATTGTTGATTGCTTCGACCCCTAAACCAAATAGGCTTTTTGAAGCGTAAACACCCGCATCTCCTTTTTTTTGCCCCGCAGCAGCACGTCTCCCACCAAGCGGGAAGTGTACAACTGCCCAATGGATAGCTGCTCAAACAAATACTCCGAAATCAAGAGCGAAACTCCGTGCCGGTTGCACTCTGACTGAATGCGGGCCGAAGTATTGATCACGTCTCCGTGATAGGCGATCTCCTTTTTCACAATGCCTACCTCGGCCACCATGAGCTTCCCGCCATGAATCCCCGCCTTAAATTTGGGGGTGATGCCATACCGGTTTAAATAATAGTTTTCCTTCATGGTGAGCCGCTCATTGAAGGCAAAATAGAGCTCTATGCAATTGTTTTTCGCCAAACCGTGTTTGTAGGGCCAGGAGATTACGGCTTCGTCACCTACGTATTGATAAATCTCTGCGTCATACTCAGGAACCACCTCATTCATGTCGTAAAAACAATCCTGAATCAATTGACTGTATTTCAGGTGGCCCAGCTCTTCGGCAATGGTGGTGGAAGACCGGAGGTCAAGAAACATGAAGATGCGGTCTTCTTCCTTTGGTTCTTTGTATTTGCCCAAGAGCATTTTAAGCAACACCCCTTTTCCGAATTTGTCATTGGCGATTTTGACGAAGGAAAAAACAAGGGAAGCAAAAGCCATGTAAAAAGCAATGGCTCTGAAATTCTTGTCGTAAAGCCACCAGTTGTAATCCATTTCCATTTGCAGGTGATAAAATGCATTGAGCAAGACAACAGACACTGAAAAAATGAGAATGATGGAAGTCAAATAGCACAAGGAGGAAAACAATACAGAAAGGCCAAGCGGCAACTTTTTGGTGGTGTATTTTTCAAAAAAGAAATCCAGCGTTGCGTTCACTGTTCCGATCATGAACCCTACTAACAGAAACAAAACGAGGCCCTGACTAAAGTTCAGGTCTGCTCGGAGTCCATTCGTTTCCAGCTCCACCCGCATGCCATAGAACCTGAAAATCGTCAACAGCGCCAAGGCAAACATCCAAAACGGGATGGCCCACCTTAGCTTTTTCAAATACATTTTGAGCGGTCTGTTCATAGCCGAATTTTGCAGAAAGCCAAAGGCTGCTTTCTCGTTTTTACAGTTCCTGAGATGGGTGCGGCATCAACTTTCAAGAAGTGCCCGGTAGCAACAAGGCTCATGCAAGCAATCCCGCATGAGCCTTGCGATCATTCATAACATCAATATGCTATGCACCCTGTAAATCATTGCCCGTGGATGGGCGCGCATTGCAGTACCGCACCACCACCGACATTGTATCGGAATTGATGGCCGTAAAATGCCCCAAAACATTTCCCGACCAATTGGTAGTAGGATTCGCCGGAGCTGCGGTTCCGCCCACAAAACCATTGGCATCACTCACAATGTCGGCCAGCGACTTGAAGTAATCAAAGGCCGCATTGTCAAAATGAATGAATTCCACCGTCACCCGCTGGCCTTCTTCAAACACCTCCCCCAAAATTGGAAACCGGGCCAATTGTCCGTTGTTGAAGTCGTCGGTAAGTACCTGCAGGTTCGAGGCACTCAATTGCGGCACCCCATTGATGGAATAGATTGCCCGGTAATAGTTGCGCGCTCCGGCCGGGTCGTTGTAGCGAAAAAACACTTCATAGCCATCGTCGTTCACCAACCCGCCTTCCTGAAAGTCGGCCTCAATGTTCACAATGTCCACATCCTCCATCATGGTAGAACTGGCCGTATAGGTCGTTCCATCCACGGCAACCTCCAGGGTATAAGTCGTGCCGACGGTTCCATTGACCTGGGCGGTATAATTGCCCTTGGCCGTGTGGGCCAGCAAGGTGGTATTGCCCAGGTCATCCCGCAACGTTACGGTAGCATTTTCTACCATCGGTTGGGTAGCCGATTCAAAATAGGGCGTGGACCGGGAGATCAAAACGTTGAACGCTTGATCGCCCTTCCTCAGTTGGGCTTCGATCACCACTTGAGAAGCAGCGGTGTCAATATCAGGATCAATTTCTTTCTCACAGGCGCAGCAAATGGCGATCACAGAGAAAGCAGTTAGCAGGTTTTTCATTTTCATACCAATTGTGTTTTTGCAGTGGCCAGCACCGACTCAAAAGCTAAAGTTGTAGGTGACAGAGGGAACAATTTTGAACAAGGACAATTGAATGGCTTCGTTTTGGCTCGGGTCGTCCTCGTTTTCCTGAAAGGTGATGATGTAGGGGTTCTCTCTGAGGTACACGTTGTAGACCGAGAAATTCCAACTGCTTTCAAACCGACCTTTCTGGGGTCGTTTCCAGGTGAGGCCAAAATCCATCCGGTGATAATTGGGCATGCGGTTGTCGTTTCGAGGTCCGTATGCCGGAATGGAGGAACCTTCTAAGCTGTATTGGCCGGAGGGGAAAGTCACCGCATCGCCGGTGTAGAAGGTGTAGTTTCCCGACAAGGTGACCCGATCGCTCAGCTTATAGGCAGCCACCACCGCAATGTCGTGGGTGCGGTCTTGCCGGGCCGAAAAACGTTCTCCATTGTTGATCTCGTCAAATTGCCGGGTGGTGCGGGAAAGCGTGTAGCTCACCCAACCGGTGAGCTTGCCTTTGTTTTTCTTCAGGTAAAACTCAATGCCGTAAGCATCTCCATCCCCGGAAACCAAATCGGCCTCGATTTCGTCGTTGAAAAAGGCGTTGGCACCATTGCGGTAATCAATCACATGGTCCATGTCTTTGTAATACACCTCGGCCGATGCCTCAAAAGTGTTTTGCCGAAAGTTGCGGTAGTATCCGAGCGATACCTGCTCGGCAATTTGGGGGCGCACATTTTTGCTCGACATGATCCACGTATCGATCGGTGTGGAAGTAGTAGCATTGGTCAACAGGTGGATGTACTGCAAATTGCGGTTCAGGCCCAACTTCAACGAGCTGAATTCATCCAGGGAGTAATTGGCAGACAAGCGAGGTTCAAAACCGCCCATGAACTCCATGGGCGCGTTTGCATCAAAAGTCTCTACCGCGAGCACGTTTCCATTGCCGTCCAGGGTAAATTCATCTCCCTCACCAATGCGTTGCAAAAAAGAATACCGCAGGCCATAATTCACTTGTAGTCGGGTCGTTATTTTCTGTTCGTTTTGAAGGTATACTGCTCCCTCTACGCCGATGCTTGGCGTGGCATCTTCGGAGGTAAATCCGGTGTTGGGGCCCACAGTGAGGTTGCCCGGCTCCACCGTATGGTGAATGGCATTGATGCCAAACTTCAAATTGTTGTCGTTGTTGAGGTAGTAAGTAAAATCTTGCTTGAGGTTGTAGTCGGCAATCACCGACTCCAATTCGATTTTGTTTTCCCCACTACCGATAATGATGTTGTAATCGTAGTTGCTCAGAATGAGCGAAGTGTTGGAAAACAGCTTATCCGAAATGATGTGGTTCCACCGCAGGGTACCGGGCACGTTGCCCCAATCGAAACCAATTTGATCCCCAATGCCGAGTTTGTCCCTTCCATAGTAGCCCGACAAATACAGCTTGTCTTTGTCGCCCAAGCGGTAGTTGGCCTTTAAATTAAGGTCGTGGAAAAACAAAGTGTTGTCGCTCAATTCGTCGTCATTGCTCAGTTGCAAAAACAGGTCGGCATAGGTTCGACGGCCCGAAATCATAAACGAACCTTTGTTTTTCACAATGGGCGCTTCTACCGTTACCCGGGAAGCGATTAAGCCAATGCCCCCCGTTACCGCCAACTGTTTGCTGTTGCCGTCTTTCATGCGAATGTCCATCACCGAAGCCGTGCGGCCACCGTATTTGGCCGACATGCCGCCTTTGTAGATCTCGGTGCTTTTTAGAGCATCCCCATTGAAAACCGAAAAGATGCCCAACAAGTGAGAAGGATTATAAACCGGAGCTTCATCCAGCAAAATCAGGTTTTGGTCCAGGCCTCCACCCCGCACATAAAAGCCCGAATTGCCTTCGCCCGCCGTTTTGATGCCCGGCGTGGTTTGAATAACCTTCATCACGTCCGGCTCACCGCCCAAGGCAGGAATTTCTTTGATGGCTTTGATGTCTATTTTCGTCACACTGCCATCATTTCGGGTAACGTTCACATTCTCTTTTTGATCAGAAATCACCACTTCGGCCAACTGTTGTGTGCTGGCTCCCATTTCTACATCTAAGCGCACATTTTGGGTCAACGACACGTGTTTCACTACCGATTCGTAGCCAATGAGCTGAAAGGAAATGTCGTATTCGCCAGCCGCCAAGGAAATGGAATAAAAGCCGTATTCATTGGAAGTTACCCCCACGCCGGAAAGGTTGGTGACCACCACATTGGCAAAAGGCATGTCTTCTCCATTGCTCGCATCTTTTATCTGCCCACTCAGGGTGTATTTTTCATTTTGCGCAGAAGCGACTGAACACACTAAAACTGCCAGGCAAGTGATTATTTTTCGGGTTGTGTTTTTCATGAGGACGATTACTTTTTGAGCAAAGTAAATGGCCATGAAAGCAGCAAAACCACAATAGTTAAGTGAAGCGGACAAATTGCAGCCTGAAGCGGAAAAGTGAAAGGAGATTTTGGTTTTTAAACCCCGGCTTCTCGGCTCCGCTCGAAGACCGGAGGTGCTCGAAGACCGGGACACAATACCCGGACATTGAGCGGCAGTCGAGGTGCGGAATGCTAAATGCATAAGATAGCGGATCGTAGTTGCTTACTACGATCAGAATTCGGGGGCTCAACATCTCCCAAAATAAAGAAGTCACAATACCCGGACATTGAGCGGAGTCGAAATGGAAGGGATTTTAAACCACCACAACCACCCTCAATGGGCTTCGAGCCATTGCAAGAAATGCTTCACATTGGCTTTGCTCACAATCAATTTCTCGTCAAACTTAATGGTGGGATACACCAACAATTTGCGGGCAAAAAATTGAGAAACCGAGGCCACCGCTTTGCGGTTGATGATGAACTGGCGGTTCAGGCGGTAAAAATCATCCGGCAACAGTGCAGACAGTTGTTCCATGTTCTGCTCGGCCACGTATTTCTTCAAATTGAAGGTATAGATGTACAGGGATCCGTGATCCAGGCCCGCCAAAGCAATTTCTTCCAACTTTAAAGGCAAAATTTCATCGCCCTTGTAAATCAGGATGCTGTTTTTTTGCTCGGCTTTTTGTTGGCTGATGAATTGCAACACCGATTGGTAGTCAATCGGTTGCCGCTCAACCGCTGCCCCGATCAAGGAACGGTATTTCGTCAGCGCCCTTTCCAGGTCTTGCAAATCAAAGGGCTTGAGGATGTAGTCTATGCCATATACCTGAAAAGCCTCCAGGGCATAATGGTTGTAGGCGGTGCAAAATATGATGGGCACCCTGTTTTGGGTCCGCTTAAAAATTTCGAAGCTCAGGCCGTCGGTCAGTTCGATGTCGGAAAAAAATAGATCGGGGAATCCGTTTTTTTCAATGTAGTCAATCGCGTCCTTGATGCTGGGCAATTTGGCCAAAATGGTAATCGATGGATCGGCTTGTAGCAATTTACTGCTGAGCAGGTCGGCCATCAACGATTCATCTTCAACAATCACCACCTTCATAGGTCCAGGATTTTTAGCTTCACGGTAAACGTTTCTTCGGTCTCTAAAATTAGGGGTACTTCCGTGGTGAACGATTGAAACCTGGCGGTTAAGTTTTTCAGGCCGTGGCCGGTAGAGGTTGTTGCGGTGTAGAGCGGTGTTTTGTTGTTAGAAACCAACAGGTAGTGGTCCTCCTGCCGGATGGAGATGCACAACGGAATGTCTTTCGAAAAGGAATTGTGTTTGATGGCATTTTCCACCAAAATTTGAAGCGAAAAAACCGGGAGCCGCCCCTGTTTGCTGATGTCCTCGGGAATGTGCACTTCCAGTTTAATCAAATCGGAAAACCGCAGGCGCTGCAAGTAAAAATAGTTTTCAATAAACTTGAGTTCCTTTTTGATCGGAATCAAATCATCGTCCGACAGTGAAATGGATTTTCGCAAATACTTGGCCAGGTGCTCCACGTATTGAGCCGACTTTTCGCTGTCTTTCAAAATGAGGCCATGCAAAGTGCCCAGGGCATTGAACAAAAAATGCGGATGCATTTGTTGCTTCAGCCGGTCCTGGTGTTGTTTCAATTCATTGATCTGCAACCGGGCTTTCTCCAATTCCAGGCTGCCCTTGTCCACCTGGGTAATGATCAGGTTGATCATGATCAAAATCACGCTGTTGCTAACGAAACTGCCGATGTAGGGATAGATTTCAAAGGCCGACAAATCCAAAGGCCCGGTATCGGTCAACACCAGCACAATGGCCACATAGAAGTAGATGATGAGGTAAGAGAGCAGGTTTCTGAGCCAGCTTTTTTTCCAGATGGCCGATGCCTTGGCCGACACCGAATATTGAAAAAGAAGGATGCTAATGAGCCATTGCAAGAAAATGTGGAGCGAGACAAAGAAGGCCGAAGCCGAAACCGAACCCACCGTGTGTTCGATGAAGTAGGTTTTTTCGGGAGGGAGCGATTCGATGTACAACAACACCGGGGTCACGATCATCAGGCCGATGAGGGGCGAGGTGAGCAAGGCCGTTTTATACAAACGTTCGCTATAGTCTTTGAACTGCATAAACTAGCTAAAACGATTCTCCAAAGCTGATGTATAAACCACTGTTCGATCCATCTCCCAACACATAATCGACTCTGAAATTAACATTATCTTTCTGATCCATGAGCACCCGCAGGCCGAGGCCATAATTGGGATGCGCCACCGCGTAAAAGGTATTCCAATCATCGTATACCGATGAAATTCCTCCGATAAAGGCCAGGCCCATTTTCCACCGCATGGGAGTTCGCAACTCGGTTTGCACGGTAGATACATGGTTGTTTCTGTAGCGCCCCAGTAGGTAGCCCCGCACCAACCGGTCGCCACCAATCATGGAATAGTCGTAGAAATTGGGCCGGTTGGTGACAAAGGAATTGTAGATGCGGTTCGAGAACACGAATCCCGATTGGAATTGGTGGTATTTCCGGAGGTCCAATTTAAAAATGAAGTAGTTCCGGCGACTAAAATTCTGCTCCAGCTCCACCAGATAATAGTGGCCTTTGGTGGGGTTCAATAAGTTGTTTCTGGAATCCTGAAAAACTGCCGCTCTGATTCCAACATTGTTACCGTCTTTCACCTCTTGAAACAATCCCAGAGTTTCGGGGGTCACCCCTTCAAAATTTACATACCGGATACCGCCTCCCAAAAACACCTGGCGACCCATGTTGCGGTACAAACCAAGCCGCACCACGGATCGAATGCTGGCAAACAAGAGTTCGCTTTGCGCGGAGGTATTGGCCCCCACACCGTAGTAGAAATCGGGATATTCCGATGTATGGATCAGGCCATCGGTGAACCACCGTTCGGCTTTGGAAAAATAGTTCCACTCCTGCTCCAACACCAATTGCTGGTTCAAGGTATAGTTGAACTCCACCTTCGCATTGGATTTTCGGGTGATCGAATCCTGGTACCAATCGATGTTGAACAGACCAATCGCGCCAAAATACGTTTTGGTTTCCGGGCTGTAACCAAGGGCTGGAATGGGCAATACTTTGATTTTTCGTTCCGCCCCTCCCCGCTTTTCGGCGTTGGCGGCTTGTCCCCAAAGCGCAGCGGCAAAACCCATCCATAGCACCAAACAACCAATTGCCCGTTGACCATTTCGCAGAACGGAAGAAACCAATTTCGGAGAGGCAGTTTTCGCGGATAGAAAGTTCATTCCACCTTGTCTTTCACGGGTGGGCTGTGCCCAAAAACAACCTTAGAATCAACTGCCAACACCGAGGAGTTGGAACGACTTCACCTTGTAAATGAAGGTAAGGGAGAATAAGCTGTGAACATCCTTAAAATCATCGGCTTCGCGCGTCATGCCCATGTTAGTGTCGTCCACAATGGTGTTGTTGATGTTGCGCAACCCGATGGAATAACCCGCTTGGGCAGTAAAGTTTTTAAAAAGCGTGTACCCAATGCCGGCACTCACACCAAAGTCAAACAATTGGATGGGCACTTCATCGGCGGCTAGTTCGCTGGCCTTTACATCGCCCGATTTCGGAATGTATTTCACCTGCTCAATGTCTTCACCGTCTTGCATGCCGTAGCTGTCTCCTCCCAATGCAAGCGCAATGTAGGGCCCCAGGTAGACGTTCAATCCTTTCAACCGGTTGGTAAAATGGTATTGGGCATGAAAGGGCATTTCTAAGTAATTGATGGCGATTCGGTTGTGATCATCGCCACTAAATTCGGGGTTGTCTTCGCTAAAGCCTTTGGAGTTGAGCAACACCCCCGACCGGATGGAAAAAGCATTGGTGAGCATGTAGTTCACATTGACCCCAAAATTGTAACCAACGCGCATCTGAATGCTTGGCTCCAAACTCGAATTGGAATAGTTGGAGATTAAGGTAGGGGCATTCAAGCCCAACATGGGGCTGAGTTCGAGGTGACCTTTGCGATCAACCGGCTCCGAATCCTGAGCATTGATTGGAATGGAAAGGCTGAAAACAGCCATCAGGAGGAAAATTTTGGAAGAAGAAATCATAGCGTTAGGCATTTGTGAAAAATGAAGAGGGCCTCAAGTGGTCCCCTCTCCGTCTATTTTTTCCAAAATTATTTTGGGCGCCTCCCGCCTGCCAGCAGAAATAAAACCAAACCGGCAAATCGGACCATCAAGCGGACAATAGGGCCATCAAGGCAAAATACACTTCTGGATCAGGCAAGCTCAAAACAAAAAAGGCAACCCTTGCGAGTTGCCTTTTTAGCCCTGCACTTTAGGAAGTGCAAATCTTACACGGTGCCTATAGCACCCCTTGCTTTAATGCTTCACAAACTTTTGGGTGGTTTGCACTTCGCCTTTGGCGTTTAAAAAGAAAATGAAGTACACCCCATTTTCAAACTGACTCAAATCGGCGGTAGTAGGGGTACCCCGAACCAGCTCCTGCCCCAAGGTGTTTTTGATGGAATAGGCGCTGATCCCACTGCCCAACTCGATGTTCAATTGGTCGGTGACCGGATTGGGGAAAATGCTGCTCTCCAGGAGTTCGGTGTTTCCGTCGGCTGTGGCTTTGCGCAAGCTTCCATTGTTGAAAGAATAGCTGGTGCAGTTGTTCCCCCAAGAGCAAGGGCTCCACACACAATGCTCCAAACGGATGATGGAAGTGCCAGGAAACAAAGAGAAAGGTCCTCCTCCCCCGCTCGCTGGCCAGTAGGAGATTTTGCCCGATTTGTGCCAGGCGGTGCCCAACCATACCGGAGTGCCGTTGGTCACATCATATACCTTATACCAGTTGCTGTAGCAGGTTTGCTGCTCCACGGGCGTTACGTGAATTTCAAAATTATTGCCTACCCGAATGGGGATGCCACTAAAATCGGAGGTGAGGTTGGCGCAAGGCGCCTCAGTAATGTCAACGCACTTTAAATCGGAGAAGCAACCGTTGGCGCCATTCTGCAAACGCACGCAATAATTGCCGGGCCCTTGGTTGGCTACGGTCCAATTGCCGGTGAGCAAAACACCGTCTTTGTACCACTCCACTTCGCCTACCTCAGCACCTCTGGTATGCACGACATAGCCCAATGCAATTTGATACTGCGGGTTGCAAATTTGTGTGTAGGGAGCTGTAATGTCAAAATCAAGCTTGGGGACGACATTTACATTCAAGGTATAGGCTTGATCACAACCAAACTGGTTGGTTACCGTGCAAGTAATGGTGTTGTTTCCAGTGGCCAGCGTATAGTCTTTTGAAAAACCGATGGTACCATCACCCCATTCTACCGTAACATCGTTGGGAAAACTGGAGGTAAAACTAAACGTTACCGTATTGCCATCGCAAAGGTTTTGACCTGGATCGGCGACTATCGACCCAAGCAGGTTGGCGGTTTTGTCGTACGGTTCGTCATCAATTTGATCGGGCAAGTTGTAGCCTTGTTCCGATAGGAGCCCCAGGCCGTTGGTTCGGTTGGGAATGCCAACGGTTATTGCGGTGCCATCCCAGGTAGCTGTGGTGGGTGCTTCAGCATCGCTCAAAGTAGCGATGTGGGTAGCTCCGGCGAAGTACAATTGGTTGTTGACGTCTTTCTCAATGTTGCCCCGCTTAAAGTTGGCCGCATCAGCACCGGCAACACTTAAGGTATTCAAGGTGTAGAAGTCGGTGTAGGCAGCATTCAAATCCACATAGCCCAAATAAGGCGATTCCTCCATGGAGAAATACAAATACCTGCCCGAAGCTGAGAATTCCAATCCACGGACCAAATTGCTTCCTCTCGAAGTTTCCGGAATGTGTATGCCCTTGATCGAATTGGCAACGATACCCCCAGAATTTTGATCAATATCCAACACAAAAATCATCTTTTTCCCAATGGGTAAAATAGATGAAAAATCATTCCATTGAACTGGGAAGTCAGTTCCAACAATACCATTCAAAGGAGTGCTGGCAGTAAGCCATCTTTTGCTCCGAATTAGAAATGACATTCTATAATTTCCATTCGGAAGCCGTTGCACATCAGAATCGCTAAGCGAGCTGTTATTGTCCTCCACACCTATTGCGCTGCCTGCATCAAACATTTTATAAGGCTCAGCGGTGGGCCGCCAAGAAAAGTAGGTGTTCAAGTCCCAAATGTTGTTATTGTCGTGAATTCCACTTTGGTCCACCACAAACCTTCTTAGGTTTGACGATCCTGCAATAAACAGAAAGCGTTGGTTGTTTTTTACCTGCGTGGTCATGATGGAATAGCCCTTCCAATTTTCTCTTCTAGTGCTTGAACCGGTATTATTCTCAACAAAAAGCTGCCGAACATTGACTTTATAGCTATTCCCATCTGGAATTGTAATGTCACCGGTAACAGATTGGTCTTCAACATTTTGCTTACCCATATTTAGAGTGGTGTAATAGAAACCTTCACGTTGAGTAGCAGGTTCATAGTGGTAATAAACAATGTAGTATTGTTTGCATTTCCCTGGAACGCTGATGATTTCTATTTCACTATCTACATTTGCCGGTCCCATACCTAAGCCAGGAGAAATTGCATGGTTAAGGACACCAATTAATCGCCCAAGTCTGTCGTAGATCTGATTGTCGACAATAAAAAAGTCTAAATCGCCATTGTCATCTACATGGTTGGTAAAGGCATTTTGGGGAGTTTGTCCAGTATAATTGTAAGAGGTGCCAAACCTATGCCCTCCGGGAAAGTCAATTTCCTGAACCGGGTTGCTGGTGTTGTTGAGGTCCAACAACTTTGCGTGCTTTCCTGCGGATAAATTCGGTCCACCCGGTATCAACCATTTCGGCAGTCCGGTTTGGGCCTGTAGCTGATGGCAGCTCAAACCCAAGACAATCATCCAAGTTAGTAGCGAGTATTTTTTCATTTAATGTGGTTTTTAGGGCCAATTCCATCCAGAACCAGCCGGGTAATAGTTGATTAAGACCACACAAATGACTTGGGTTTCCCTTTGGCAATCAAGTAGTAATTGATGAATACAGGGGCACAACTAATGAAAGGGGCTGCTTTTTGAATGGGTGAACTTTTTACCGGTATTCCCGCTAGGCAAAGTACGCTTTGATAAAGCTGCGGGCGATGTTCGGGTTCAACCCAACCTACGCTCCCACTCGCTTTGCCTCAAAAATGCCCAAACCATTGCTTCCCGTTCGCAGGAGGGTGCAACGGAAGCCCTGTGCTGTGAGGTAGGGCAACAAAAAGTTGATGTGGGGCTGCCGCTCATGGTCGTAGTGAAAAAGTTGGGCAGCATAGCCGTTGTGAAATTCTCCTAAAATCCGCTTGATGTTGCGCAGCACCTCGGGGGGCAGGCTATAGAGAATGGGAAATTCGCTGCCTTCGCAATCCAGCTTCAGCAAATCGATGTGGGAGAGTTGGTGGGCTTGTAGATAGTCGGGCAAAGTGATAAGCGGCACCTGAGCTTCACTGGCGTGCTTCAAAAAAGCACCACCGGTGTTTTTGCGGCTGACAGGGCACGAACGAAGTTGGTCTTTGTTGCTCCACCACAGGGCGGCCTGATTCAGATAGGCGTTGGAATGGTGCCCGCAATTGCGCTGTAGGTAATCGAAGTTGGCCGCATTGGCCTCAAAGGCGTGTACCCCTACGGCTCCGTGTTGCAACGCATATTCGGTGAAGCCGCCAATGTGGGCACCCACGTCTACCACAATTTGCCCTTCCACCTTCGGGTGGTGGTATTCCGTTCCCGATCGTGCGCTGTAGTAAATGGCGGCATCGTCGGTAGCCCGACGGAAATATTTTGGGAAATGGTACACAAAAGCAGTAAAAAAGCCCTGCCAATACAATGTACCGGCAGGACCTTAGGTGGTGATTTCTACTTATTTGCTGAACACGTTTTCTACCGTGCTTTCATTGCATGGCTGGAAACCATAGGCCCGATCGGGGGCGATACATTGCCAATAGAGCACCCTGCTCGACGATCCCGACTGGCCAGGGATGTACTCCGAAAAGGTGTTGGAAGGCCCACCGGAGTATGCGTAGGGATTTCGATAAGAATACCCGTTGGACAAAGCGGTACCGCCTTGCGAGAAATACCAAAAGGCTGCTCGCGAAGTTTGCGCGTCTTGCGGTGCAGCCGTGTATAAGCCCTCGTAGGGATAAGGATCAACCACTTTAAAAGCGGTAACCACTTCTTCTCCATTGATGACATCGGAGGTGTACAGTTCTGCCAAATACAAAAACGGGGAGATAGTGGATGTCGCGTTGTCCATGATGGTCTTCAGCGTGGCGTTTGGATCATAGGGCGAAACGAAGGTCATGTAATAAGCATAGGGGTTGTTCGCATCCGGCTCGGATGGAATACCGTTGTAATACACATAGATAACAAAGTTGGAGGTGCTATCCTCGGCTTGTTTCCCCGAGTGCTGACTGATGGCACTCCCCCGTTCGAGGTGCAATACGTTTTGGAGCAAACGAATCGACCGTCGATAGGAGTCCAGATGGCGCACGATACCATAGCCGTTGGTGGAGTTGTTGCTCAGGTTGGCCACTACCCTTCGCAGCACACTGCGTTGGCCTTTGGTGAGTCCGTGCTCGTCTTCGGCTGCTTTGATCGGGTCGACCAAAAAGGCTTGTAAGGCTGCATCGTCATGGAGCAGCTTGCTGATGTAATCATCTAATTTTGACATAATCGCATTTTTAGGGTGGATATTGAATTGATGGATTTGCGTGC
>CALCCE010000046.1 GCA_937899835.1 uncultured Flavobacteriales bacterium
GCGGTTTGAAATACGTTGCCCATGGCCATGGCTGGTGCTTCGCCGAGCACCTTCACATTGGATTGGGTCACAGCATCGGTGATGATGGTGGAAACGGTTGACATAGTTACTTGGTTGTTGATTGTTGACGTTGAAAAGGAAGAATTGGAATCGGTCGGTCGCCCAACTTTGGTTCAACGGGCCCACTGGGGCGCAAAGGCTTGTCCTACAAAATCAGGCAGCTACTGCCGATTAGTTGTTGGAAGCTTCCAACATGCGCGCAATGGCAATGGCATCGGCAATGGTGTCGAGGCTATAGATCTGCATCACCCCTTGCGTGGTAGCGGTTTGCGACAAAATGTTTTGCTGGTTTTGTGCATTCACCGCATTTTCGAACATGAGGCCGGTAGAATGGGCCGCCGTTTGATACACGTTGCTCAAGGCCATGGCTGGCGATTCGGCCACCACTTTTACATTGGATTGCGTCACCGCATCGGTAATTTGTGTGGATACTGTTGACATGATTGATAGGTATAGCGGAAGGTGCTTCGGTTTTTTATAAGCCCTTCACGGGTGGATAAATGTGCGGGTGTCCCGCGATTAATTCTCGTTTTGAAGCAGTTGCGCCAGGCGGATGGCCTCGGTAATGGTTTTCTCCTGGTAGAGCTGGTGCAACTCTCTGGAGGCTCCGGTTTGGGCCAGAAGGAATTGCTGCTGCTGATGACCAACCGCATTTTCGAACAGCAAACCGGTGGCGTGTGACGCCGTGAGGTAAACGTTGCCCAAGCCGTTGGCGGGCGATTCGGCCACTACCTGAACATTGCTATGCGTAACGGCATCGGTGATTTCAGAAGAGATTTCAGACATATCAGATTGATTTTGTGGTGGATAAATGTTGCGGCAGTAGGCTTCCAGGGGACAGGCACCGGCCGGTGGCCGTGGTTCCTGTTCCCAATGGATGTTGCCTGTACCAGCAGGGGGCAGCGCTGCGGCTTAAGGCACCGAAAACTGGGGCTATCGCATGCTAAACCGGGCTTGCAGCTTTTGCAGTTTGGCCGCCAAATGTTGCTCTTGCTTTTGCATGCGGTCTTTGGCACTTTGCTGAATTTGCTCCAATTGGCGTTGGTGTTGCTCGGGCGAAAAGAGTGCCGTTCCCCCTACCGGAGCAGCTGTTGTGCCTTGCGCTTCTTTGAGCTTGTCCAACAAAGGTTGAATGTGCTCCAACACCGCTTTGATCACCTCTTTGGTAGCCCGTTCTACCACTTCTTCCTCGGTGAGGGCTTGCAAGGTTTCGTGGAAGTGACCGGTGGTGGGAGGCTCCTCGTTGGGGAGCTCTTTTTGGCAATGAGGGCAGGTTTTCATGGAAACAATCACTTTTTATAAATCATTCATCGAACTGAGGCGGCCTCCAGCTTGGATCGTCTTTGCTTATGAGAATCCTTCCAACAATATGGTTCCCATTTTTCTCCACGATATGTACCATGTAAGGGCTCCCCACAGATACTGATGATGCGGCCCCAATATTCCCAATTATGCCTAAAGCTATGCCTAAAAGACCCACCCCCCCAGCTAAATAAGCCCAATCGGGAAAGTCTTCTTCCAGTGCGAGCATACTAACAACTACTCCAGCACCACATACAAGAGGACCTATGTATTCGTTAGTGAAACTCCAACCATCGCCACGATTTTTTAATGTTGCAGAAAACAACTGCGGATGTAACCTAGTGTGATGGCTGATCTCTTCCTTAGCTTCAATTTCAACCAATTGACTAACGAAGTGCGCCAGTTCTGCAGCTGCTTCAAACTGCAATTGATTTTTCAATTGATTGATTCGATCTTTACTCATTTCCGGAAGCAAAACTTCGGTATCGTGCGTATTAAAGTTCGCTTCTCCGGTTGCAGAAGGCCGAATGGTTACTTGCAGTTTGATCCGCTCGCTTTGCTTCACTTTTACATTTACGGGCGTGGTATTGGTATTGAAAATAATGTCAGAAAATGTGCAAAAAGGCAAGGTATACACGTTGGCATAAATCTCACTATCTGCATTTTGGGTCTCTTTTAATAGCAATACACTAATGCCCCTTGCCCCTATCTCTCCTTCTATAACAAAGGCATGGTCAAAGCTCTCTTTTAAATCTACTACCTCTACAGGATGAAATACTGGCTTCAAGGCGGGATCTGTGGTCCGTATAGTAAGGGGTGACCGATTGCCCTCGTTCATTTTGGTAGGCGTATCCAAGTAGAGCAATCGGTCTTGGTTTTCATTGAACCGTTCATTTTGCAGTTCTAAAAAAATGTTGTTGCGCAGCTGTTCTGCACTGGGTCTGCCCAGGATAACTGCCGGCTTAAACCTTTCCGCAAACGGCGGATCATTTCTCAATTGGTTGCGTCTGTGTGACATCATATTTGTGTTTAAAGGTTAAAAGATTACGGTGTTGGTTCATCGTCCGATGTAGGTGGGGCTTCGTTGGCTTCGTCCACCACGGTCACTGGGTCAAAAGTGTCCTCACTGGTTTCAAAAGTGGCGTTGGGTGCATTGAAATCGTTGGCAATTTTGCTGGCGATGGTGCCCACTTCTCCGGTGAAGACGGTCAAATTTGTCTGAATCTTCGCGATTAACTTCAGCGTTTTTGCCCCCGCCTTTTGTGCCGCCTCATCTTGCGATAGGGTTTGACTAATGGCCCTGGCGGTGGCCAACATGATGACTTGCTGACTGCCTTGCATGAACCCGCGCACATCCTGCACCATCATGGCGGCCGCCTGATCGGCGATCAATTTGGCACTGCCGGTGAAGGGGGCCGCCGAAGCTTGCAGCACTTGCTCGTTGATGAAGCTGACCGAAGGGTCGAACTCACCGCTGCTGGCAGGCCCCGCGACCACTGTCGGGGATTCATGGGAAGAGGAATTGGTTGGTGCCATCACTTAGCGTTTTATCCGGTGATCATGCTGATGGCCTTGGCCACAATGGAAGCATTGAGTTGGTTGAGGTTGTGCTGGTTGGATACGGCGTTTTGCATGGCCAGGCCATTGGAATGAGCGGCCACCTGGTACAAACTGCCCATGGCCTGGGCCGGCGACTCGGCCACCACTTTCACATTGCTTTGGGTGACTGCATCCGTAATTTGTTCGTTGACCTTGCTTGTTTCCGCCATTTTGTTGTGGTTGTTGTTGGTAGTGGAAAGCCCTGAAGCTTTGCTCGAAACTGATGTTACAAAGGTGCTTTGGCAAGAGACCTTAGCCGTCAGGCAATTCCCCATTCGGGTGAATTGGGGAAATGGAGCAGCGCCCACCGTGGCCAGGAAGTGGGCCAAACCATTGCCCTTCGACCTCCAAATTTTATTTGTCTCCCAA
>CALCCE010000047.1 GCA_937899835.1 uncultured Flavobacteriales bacterium
TTGCTTATAAAAATGGTTTCAACTCCAAATCTACTTTCAATCAGGTATTTAAAATGCAAGTAGGAGTCACTCCTTCTTTGTTTCGAAGGAAAAAATTAAAAGATTAATTTTCGACTCGATTAGCTTTCTGGTTTTTATGCATCTAGTCGGTGGTCTTCTGACTGTAATGCTAAAATTCTTTTCGCTTTTCTTCCACGTCCGTTAACCACGCTTCTAAATGACTCTTGAGGCTCGACTCGTAATAGTCTAGCAGGTCTTTGGGTATAGGATTGGGCAAGATGCTTTTCACTTTGGTTTGAACAACCCTTTTGTAGATCATGAAAAAAAGTGAATACCAGTGTTCGTACTTTTGGTGGTTAAAGTCCGATTCTTTTTTCCAATTGAGCACCATTTCGGTGTATAGGGCCTGCCATTCTTCGTTGCTAATTGCTTCCCATTCCACTTTTTTAGCGTCAAAAGCGATGGAGTAGCTACTCATCCAATCGTACCGATCCTCGTCCTCTCCTTCCCAAAAAGTAATCTCGTTTTCATATTCTTCCTCAAGGTAGAGTTGGTCGTCATCGATGTATGCATTCAGCCAATTGTCTGCTTGGCGATTGCCAACCAATTTGCCCCTCAAGGTCAACTTTAAATAACCAAAGTCGCTGAAAACAGTGGTGGAGGGTGTTCGCGTTCTATAGTCAGTTTTGTAGGTATAGGGCGGCACTTTTTTGAAACGAAGTACCAAGGTGTTAGGGTCAGGAGCTTGCCATTCCTGGAGGGATACGCGTACCGCGCTTAGTTTTTCAGTAGGCATTGGGGTTATGATTATGGTATAGGCGGAAGTTGTAAGAGTCAACCTATACCGGTATGAAAATGGTTGCTTAAGAGCGCACTTTTATTTCCAATAGGTAGTTAGTGTGACCCGCAAACTCTCTATCGTATTTTCTTTGGGCATTCGGATTTGTAAAACAATTTTCATGGTATCCGTCTCCCAGGTTTTTCGTTCACCAACTGAATTTTTACCTATATGTTCCAACACATTCGTTTTTTCAGTAGGCCTACCATAACCTTTGCTGATCTGCTGGCTTATTTCATTGTAAAAAAGAATATATTCTTTTTTATGTGAAATTTCATCTTTCAACTTTTTTTCCATGGCGTCAAAGTCGAAAACACTCACACCGTTGGTGGCTCTCCAACTGGTTGAGGTATACCACAACACATCTCCGCTTTCATCAAAAAAGTATTCAGAAATGGCTGGAACCCGAAAATAGCTTCGTTTTCTTTCATAATAATAGGGCTGCCCCAGGTTCTTTTGAGCGACCATAGGGTAGAGGCTTGGGCTCAAGATGGTGGTTATGTTTCCATTACGTTCTGTTAGGGTAGCTTCTAAAGCTTTCTCAAATTGCGCTACATGGTCACTGTTGACTTGTTTTATTATGTAATGTTGGCCGGTAGCTCCTAAACAGAGAAACAAAGCAAAAAATACAAGTATAATTTTCATGAGTTTCAATCAGGTTTATCGTAAAGTGATGACTTTAGTAGTTTGATTCTTTTACTCTAAGGGTTTGATTTAGTTTGGAAGCGGTAAATGTTTCACTTTGACGTGAATTACTATGTAGCTTAGCCTAATTCTTCAGCATCGATAATCTGTTGAATTAAGTCCGGCAAATTAGAGTCTTTAAAGTTTGCTGGTAGGTAATAAGGATTATAAATTTCACCCTTTCGTGAGATGTAAGCAGTTTTAAGTCCGGCTTTTTGAGCTCCGAATAAATCCCAATCGTGGGCCGCCACCATAACCACCTCTTCCATGGCCAATCTTTCTTGCCTGGCCGCAGATTGATAAATGTTGAGAAATGGTTTGTATTGGGCAACCTGATCCACGGAGTAGTAGGAGTCAAACAGGTGGATGATGCTGGCATTGGTCAACTGTTCTGTCATCATAGCTAAAGACGAGTTGGAAACCGCAATCACCCGAATGTTCTTCTTTTTTAGCATCGTGAGAGCTGGCAACACATCTTCGTAAGCGGGCAACCCTTGAAAGGCTCCCAATATTTCGTCCTTGGTTTCAGTGCTTAACCGTTGATTGTTTTCAAAAAACACACTTTCTAAAGCCGCGCCAGCCAACTCTCCAAAACTTTGATACGTACCCATGATTCCCATGATGCAGGAGCTGTGGAGTAGCTTGGTGAACCAATACTTTAGTACATTCTTATCGTCAAAGTGCTTGTCGAACTGCGCTCTCAGCAAGCTCAGGTTCAATAAGGTTTCATTCATGTCAAAAAATACGGCTCTTATCATGCTTTAGGAAATTAGCAACCCGACGATCATTGGAGGCATTGGGGTAAATTGGTTTGCGACCTAACGGGAAAGGTACAAAAGGAATTTGGTGAGAAGGGAGAGATTCGTTGTAGCAGGATTTTAATATAGGAGAGGTGGCAGGTTGAGGCAATTTTTTGTGCGATTTTGACATCGGACTTGTAGGTGCTTTTTGGGTCGGTGTGTATTTCACGGTTGTGCAGGCTTGATGTACTCTGACCAGAAATTACCTTTTTTTGGACAAATATTCCCCTCAATTGGCTTTTAGATACTTCAATTTTGAATTCTTCACCAATCTTTCAAAAGCATTGAAGCCACAAGTCATCATGATCACAGGAGCAAACACGGGATTAGGTAAAGATGCCGCCCGTCAGTTTGCGTTATTGTCCAATACAAAAAAAGTGTATTTGGCATGTAGAAATCTCTCCAAAGCGGAGAAGGCAAAGGAAGAGTTAGAAAAGGTGACCCAGAGGGACATTTTTGAAGTTTTCCATTTTAATCCAGCTCAACTTTCAAGTATTCAACAGGCTGTTGGAGGGTTAACAGGACCCATTGATGTGCTCATCATGAATGCCGGTGGTTTTGGCGGAAAAAGACCAGGCGAATTGACCCCACAAGGAGTTACGCATCAGTTTGAAGCCAACGTTACTGGCCATGCTAAGTTGGCCGAAGCCTTGGTAGAGGCAGGTAAATTGAAGCAAACCGCAGTTTACGTGAGTTCTGAAGTAGCCAGGGGTGTGAAAAGCTTACAAGCACCTGCGCCAGAATTGAAAAGCCATTCGGTAGAAGAAATTCAATCCATTGCTACCGGCCGCTATTTTGATCAGTGGGATCCCATGACGGCTTACGGGCATACCAAGTACATTGGCACACTTTGGATGTATGCCTTTGCCAGAAAATACCCTGAGTTGAAGTGCCTGACCATTACCCCCGGTTCCACTAAAGGAACAGAAGCAGTAGAAGATTTTCCAGCTCCGATGCGGTTCATGTTCAAATACATCATGATGCCCCTGGTGATGCCCCTTAGAGGAATGGTACACTCCTTAGAAACAGGAGCTAAAAGGTATGTAGATGTTGCAGTCCAAGATCGCTATAAGTCGGGGAAATTTTATGGAAGTGAAAAAGAAAAAATTACTGGAAAATTGGTAGAACAGGAACCTTTTTTACCGTCTCTGCAAAAGTTGGAATATCAAGAAAATGCTTACCAAGCAGTTCAATCCTACATTGGATAGGAGGGTAAGGGAATCAAATTGAAAAAAGGAATTGCATTGAGATTTATGAAAGTAGTTATAAGAAAAGTAAGCCTGATTGCGCTGTTTTGCCTCCTCATTGTCAATGGTGTGTTGGCCAGCCAAGGCAAAATAATTGAAATAGAAAGATCCATTTACATTGATGTGCCACGTGAAAAGTTGTGGAAAATTACCGGAGAGGAATTTGCTCAGGTGGATAAGTGGATTTCCGGCGTGAATGCTTCCTTTCCTATTGAAGGAAGTGTGAATGGATCTAATGTAAAGGCCAGGACTTGCGACCCGAGTTACAAGGGCTTCAAAGAAACGACTGAAGAGTTGTTGGTTTACGACCAGGCGAACTATATTCTGACCTACAGAATAGTGGAAGGCATGCCCGGTTTTGTGAAAGCAGGTGCCAATACCTGGACACATGAGCCGCAGGGGAAAGGAACACGCATGACCATGCACGTTAAGCTTGAAGTAAAAGGACCGGTAGGGGCCATGATGAAAGGGGTAATGAAACGAAAAATGGGTACTATTATAGAAGAAGCCCTGGAAGAGCTAAAGCTGTATGCCGAAACGGGAGAGCAGCACCCCCGAAAGAAAGAGGCCATGCTCAAGTATAAAAAAGAGCGCTCTAAGAAGGAAAAGAAGCAGAAAAAGGTGAGTTGGGTAAAGCCCTTTAGAATAGACCATTCAATAGGTGAGGGATGGCCCGTCATGGTTTATGGCGTTGGTAAACAGGTAAAATGGCCGTGCTTTTTTGTGTAGCATTTAATGCGTTAGAAGAGTTGTTTTCCACAGGAGAGAGCCCCCTGTGAAGAAGCGGAAACAATATATTTGAGTAAAGGCAATAGAGGTGAAAACTGTAAAAGGTAGCTTTATGTGCCACAGGGGCGCTAAACGCTTATTGGTATTCTCAATATGGTAGTAGATCGCAAACATCTTGACCTGAACGGACAAATTGTGTTTGACCAAATTCGTTTCAAGTTGCCCTTGAATGTGAAAGGGGATATGCGACAAGAGGCCTGTCTGTTCCTATCCCTTGATGCTGAAGGTAAATTGTATACGTGCAATGGGAGTGAAGAAATCGTGGCAGAGGACGCCATTTTAATGAAATGCGGAAACTATGTCCGCCATTTGACCTCCTCCCGGATAGAAAACGAAACGCAGGAGATTTTTCTTATTCACTTTTTTCAGGGACTGTTTGAATCTGTATACAAGGATGAATTGCCTGAATTTTTCGCCAATTCTTCAACGATTGAAAATAAAACCTACACCGAAAAATTTCCGTTGACCTACTTGCTGGAAAGTTATGTGAAAAGTATCTATTTCTACTTTGATCATCCCAGTCTGGTAACCGATGAGCTATTGATGCTCAAGTTAAAAGAGTTGGTGATTTTGTTGGTGAGTTCTGATTCCTCCGGCAAAGTGAAGGAGTTTTTTCAGACCTTCTTATCGCCGGTTGAATACGATTTTAAGAAAACCATTTCTGCGCATTTGTACGAAGATATTTCATTGGATGAATTGGCTTTTCTGTGCAATTTGAGTTTGTCCAGCTTTCAAAGAAAATTTAAGGAAACCTACAACGACAGTCCAGCGCATTATTTCAAGTTGAAACGGTTGGAAAAGGCAGCAGTCCTATTGAAAACAGAAAAATTATCCATATCTGATGTTTGCTATCAGAGCGGGTTTTCTGCTCCAAACTACTTTGCCAAGGTATTCAAGGCGCATTACGGAGTTTCACCAAGTCAATACAAGCGTTGCGCTCCATAGAATAGTTGAGCATAAGGTAGCCCGGTAGTTGGGCCGGACCAACTACCGGGCTTCGCTACCGGGTCAACCTGAGGAACACCTTGTGTGGGGTGGCTTTATTGGATGCGCTTTTATCAAATCAATTCTTGCTCATCTCAACAGTAAGGTTGCCGAAAAGGGTTTCTGCGGTCATTCTTATCCGGGTGTCGGTAAACCGTAGCAAATCCCATTGGTAGTTGTAATTGCCCCCTTCTGCGAGTGTGTCGGTGATGGTTAGCACTTTGTCATTCTCCGAAAAGATGTAGGAAAAGGCCCCGGTAGTGGTATCTGAAGCGTTGTAGTCGGTGCCAGAGCAGGGGCCACTGGTACAGGATTGAAACGTGAGACTTGATCCGTTTCCGGGAAAATTGGCTCCAAGAAGACTGGTAGAGCTGATGTTCCAGGTACCATTGATTTTGTCGTAAGCGGTTTGCTCTTCCTCTTTTTCGCAGGCGGTGAGCACCACCAATGCCAAGAACCATGGAAGCCATGCGTTTTTCATAAGGGTAGGATTCAGGATTTAATTTTGCAGTTGGGCAATTGCTTTTGAAGCCGTGCGATTTCCGCTGGGGGAATGCTGTTTCCCGTAAGGATGAGTGTTTTTAGCTCCTTCAGTCCGGAAAGTTCGGGTGGCAGAGAGGTGAGGTTGTTCGATTTGAGGTTTAGTTTTCGCAGTTGGGTCAGTTGGCCTATTTCTGCTGGAAGTACTTTTAGTTGGTTGTTGGCAAGGTTCAAAACCTTCAAGTTTTCAAGTTGACCAATGGAAGCGGGGAGCACCGTCATTTTTAAGCCAGAGGCGTACAATTGATTGAGGTGGCTGATTTGGCAAATTTCCTCCGGCAGCACTTCAAACTTATCCAGGAAGCCGTTCAAGGTAAGCGAATAGCCTTGCGAAGAACTTTTTACCACCCTTTCGGCGTAGCCACCCGACACTCCTTTGCCCGAAACAATGTCGTTGAGATCAGCATTGCTAAGCCCTTCAGCTCCTTTCATAGGTTGTATACCGAATGCCTCTACCTGGTATTGCTGGTAGGCTTTCAGGTTAGCAGGCATGGATTCCTTTCCGGTTAAAAAAATAAGGTTAGATGCTTTTTTAGATTGGAATGCCGGAGCAAATAGAAGGGATCCTGCTTGCCGTGTTTTTTGGGTAGAAGCAGCCGCGTTGACCTTTGCACCAATTTTTCGGGTGCTGATGAGCTGTAGCTGTGCGGCAGCCTGATTCCTTCGGTTAATGCTCGACATGGAATTGGCCATTTTTACTGCCTTCCCGGCCATCTCAACCGCCTTGTCCAGTTGTCCAGTATATAAATAAGCGGTGGCCAGGTTGGCCTGCAAACCATAGCTGACCTTGCCATTGATGCGTGCTTTTTTATCTCCGATGTTGGATTCAGTCAAGGCCTTCTCCCAAATGGCAATGGCCTGGCGAAGTTTTTCACCTGCTTCGCTGCTCAAACTGTTTTTTGCATAGGCTTCATAACCCTTGATAGCTGTTTCCAGAGCAGTGTTTAAATCGGAATAATCCTGCTTGCCTTTTCCGGTCATTACCTTCACGTTTTCCTGCACCTCAGAAAAATACAGGGCTGCATTCGCTGCCAACGAGGCCGCTTGCAGGCGCAACTGAAAGGCCTCTTTCACGATGGAGGCGCTTTTTTCTTGGTAGGCTGCTTTCAGGTCTTTGGAATACAAATAGCCACTGTTTCGCTTGTAGCCGAATAAGATGCTGTCTACTTGATGCCCACCACCCAATTCTTCCATGTAGAGAATTTGCCCCTCCTTGTTGGTGAATTTGATGAGGCAGGGTAGGGTGTATTTCAGGTTGTAGTAATAAGCAGGGCAGGTTTTTAGGTTGTCCACCGTAGCTTTTTCTCCCTTTCTTGTACAAGGCACATCGTGATCCAGCATTTGTTTATCGGTGATGGTAAACGCTCCAAAGATCACAGCGATTTTTACATCCGGGTTGGCAGAGGTAAGCTGGTAGTCAGGTGCCTGATAGGCAAAATAGTTGCCTTTTTCTACCGCTGTTTCCTGATTCTTGAAGTCCTTTTTGGGCAAAACGAGGTCCCGTTCAGAAACATTCAGTGGGCCTTTTGAAATTTCGATCTGATAGGTACTGACGCCCGTGATGGGCAGCGTAGGGTAGTTGAAGTAGGTCGTTTTTACGGACTTGTTTTTAAGGTTTTGGGCCGAGGCAGGAAGTGCAAGAGCTATGGTCGAACACAAAAATAAAATGGGTTTCAAGAAAGGGTTCATGCGCGGTAAGAATTGGTTTAGGGTGCCTAAAAAATCAACTGTTGGTGAAGGGCAAATCGCAGATTTTTATCCGTAGCACTGCGACAGCAACTATGTTTTAGTGATTCGGCAAAATTAGCCCTGAGGTGTTTCAATGGCCATTTTTACATGGATACATGAGGGATACACCGTTGCTTTTTGGTGCTTTTTTTCAGTATTTCTTACTGGTACGGTGAGGAACTATAAGGATGCTCGTTGCGAACGGGCAGGTTGAGGAACAGACCAAACACCAGCACGTGACCAGGCTTTCGTTGGTCAGGGGCAAGGTCGGAAATGGGAGAAAGGCTGAAGGCTTCAGATGTTCATCATAAACTCTTCCAGGTTCTCCTCCTTGGAAAGCTCCAACTTTTTGCGAAGTCGAACGCGTGCCACACGAACACTGTTGGGAGACAAGTTCAAGATGGTTGCAGACTCCTTGATGTTCAATCGCAGACGGATGAGAGCCGCAAGGCGAAGTTGGTTCTGACTTAGGCCAGGATGTTGCTCGTTGAGCGATGCGAAGAAATTGCTGTTCACCTGCTCAAAGTGCAACTTGAATTCCTCCCAATCCTTGTCAAGGTGAAACCCATAGTTGATGAGGCCGCGAAGGTCCTGGATTTCTTTTTCAGAGTCGGAGTGATGCTTTTGCGACACCTGCGCAATCTTTTCTTTTAAGTCGGTCATCAATTCATTTTTCTGAATCAATTGCAGCGTCTTGGTGGTCAATTGCTTTTCGCGGAAAGCAATTTCTTGTTGCATTTGCTTTTCCCGAAGACGGCTGTTGTCCAACTCCAGTTCTACCAGGTTCTTTTTGGCTTTATCACGGTTCATTTTCAAACGAAGCGCGGCAAAGCCAAGTGCAGCAATTACCAAGAGGCCAAGCATTCCGGCCAGGTTGTACCGCTTCTGTCGTGCCTCCGCTTCTTTTTCTCGTTGGAGCAGGAGGTTGTCTTTCTCAAGCAGTACAATTTCTTGCTCCTTTTTTTCTACTTCATATTGCTCGCGCAATTCTGAGATGCGTTGATCGCTCTCGGCATTGAAAATACTATCGTGTACGACTTGATAACGGTTGCGCGCCTCCAGCGCCTTGCGGTAGTTGCCGTCTTCTTCGTAGATGTTGGCCAGTTCATTCAATACTACGCGTTGCTGATTCAGTACGCCAGCCTCCACTGCCAATTGGTACGACTTGTTGAAATAGTCGATGGCAAGGGTTGGTTGGTTCCGCATTTTTTCCACCAAACCCAGGTTGATATACGTGGTGGAAAGGTTGTCTTTCATGCCAATTTGGAGTTGGAGTTGCACCGTTTTGTCCAAATATTCCTTGGCGAGTGCGGCTTCCTCTTTGTTCAAATACACCAGCCCAATGGTGTTGTAAACCGAAATGAGGGCAATCACATTGCGATCGGCTTCCAGTTCGGGAATTAAGGGATTCAGGGTTTCCAAAGCCAGGTCATATTCCTCTTTTGATTTGTAGACCATGGCCAGGTTGACACTCACCGAAATGATGCTTCTTCTTTCTTTTAGCTCTTTAAATATTTCCAGCGCCCGGTTGTAATAGGTAATCGCGTTGTCCACGTCCGACATGAAATAATAGATCATGCCAACGTTGCCCAAGGCTCTTCCGGCGTTGAGTCGCTTGTCGGGGAATTGTTCGAAATAATGCAAGGAAGCAATGCCTTCTTCTAAGGCCTGTTCAAAGTTTCCTTTTCGTCGGTAGAGCCAACTTAGGTTAGAAGCACACCTTGCCATGCCTTCCTCCATTCTTTGTTGTTGGTAAAGGGCTTTGGCTTCTTTGAATTCGTTGATGGCACCATCCAAATCACCGAGTTTGCTGATGGCCTGGCCCATCCCAATTTTAGCAGCGCCTATTCCACGGGTGAAATCAAGCTTTTGGGCCAGATCATAGGCTTGTTTAGACAGCGCTTTTGCGGTATCCGGACGGGTATTGGTATACTTCCAGGCCAGGGCATTCAGCAGCAATACCCGGTTGGTATCCATTGCCGTGGCCTCAAGTCGCTGGCTTAGAGAATCGATATCTTGTTGGATTTGCGCCTGAGAGAAGCTGGCCTGGAAGCAAAAGAGCAATGGCAGAAAAGCGTTGATCAAGCCAGCAGTGCAAAAAGAAGAAAGTCGAATTCTCATGGTGCCTAAAATAGGACCCTTCATCGTTTGTGCAATGCCTTTTTGCGTTTTATTCCATACCAGAATTTTTAGGGGAGTACAGCCCGGTAGGGCCATTGCCGAAGCGGGGAGGGGCTGCTACCAATGTCGGTTCATATTTCGAAATGTTCCTGGATTGGTTTGGGGAAGCTTCCAAGCTAACGGTTACTTGAAAAATTGCAACTTGCAAAACAACTCTACTTCTAACGGCTCAAAGAAGAATTCAAAGTGAATGAAATGGACGCAGCTGAATTGCTTTTAGCAGAAATACTCCAATCCGACATTTGTAAGGGATGTGATCCACCTGAATCAAAACCACTGGTCAATTTTTCGGCTGCCTCTAAAATTATGATTGTGGGCCAGGCGCCAGGCATCAAAGCCATCGAATCAGGGATTCCGTGGAACGATGCCAGCGGTAAAAGGTTGAGAGAATGGATGGGCATATCGCAGAGCGATTTTTACAACAAGCATAAGGTCGCCATCGTTCCCATGGATTTTTGTTTTCCTGGAAAAGGAAAGTCGGGAGATTTGCCGCCCCGTCCTGTTTGTGCTCAGAAGTGGATGGCGAAAACTCTTAAAGTGTGTCCACAAGTGCAGTTGACCCTACTAATCGGACAGTATGCCCAAAAGTATTTTCTTGGTGAACAAAGAAAAGAAAACCTGACCTCCACGGTGAAAAGTTGGAAAGACTATTATCCGCAATATTTTGTGATGCCACACCCTTCGCCCAGAAATAACATCTGGCTCAGGAAAAACAACTGGTTTGAAAAAGAACTGCTGCCAATTTTAAAGCAGGATGTGAGTGAAATCTGTCAATAAATGATAGATATTTAAAAAGTTCTCCTGTAACCCCAAAGGTTGCAAATGAAGCCTTCGGGGTTCCAGGAGGTGTACCACTACAATTTCTATTCCTTGGGTGGTAAAATAGTGTATCCCAATTGCGTCTGAACATCACTCTGGTTCATAATAATTTGAGCGCGTTTGATTTTATCCCGGTGGGTTAAAAACTTGACATGAACCGGAAATTCAACCCAGGTTTTCAAATCGGAATTATGAAATTCCGCCTCGTAATAATGCAAGATCAGGGACTCATCGCGGTTAAGCGTTTCTTGCGCACTTACATCGTATACCCTGGGATCGTGCATGCGCAAGGAATCATTTCTCAAATGAGTCGATCGCCAGCTGTTTATCAATGCTTTCTTATCAAGCGTATCAGAGCGCTTAGGGCCAATAAAAATAAAGTCCTCGTGCAGCAGTTCATCCAATCGCGCATAGTCTTTGGCAAAGGCAGCGGCAAAGTAAGCTTCTACTAATTCCTTTCCTGGCGCTGGTTGGGTAGACTGGCATCCCAAGAGCAACAAGGGAGCCAGCAAGAGGCTTAAATGGCGGAACAGTCGCCACATTGAAGTATTTTCTGCCCATATAGGAATGATCCTGAAGTGGCTCCCTGCTCTCATTAGTTGGTTTGTATATGAAAATTGAATTCCGCAGTGCCAAGGGCATTCCATAGCCTCAACCAAATGGGCAAAAGCATCTCTGTACCACGTGCATTGGTAATGTCTCCCAGATCAAGGATCAGGTCTTCACGCCAACCAAATGATTGGAGTACTTCTTTTACCTGGCGCTTGGCGGCATCATCATTACCGCACACAAAAACGTTGTGATCGCCCTTCACCATGCCAGGATTTACCATCAAAAAGGTATTCATGGTGTTTAATGATTTGACCACCTTTAGTTGCGGAAACCTACGCTGAATTTGCTCGCCCAGGGAATCCGTATTTACCGGAGAAAGTGAGGGAGGCATGCCATTGCTAAAATCCAGTGGATTGGCCACGTCAATCAACGTTTTGCCATTTAATGTTTCTTCTCCAATCGATTCAAGTACTGCTACGGAAGATTGGCCACCAGTGCAATTCACAATTAAATCAGTGTTGCGGGCCGCATCTTTAAAGGTTTGCAGTTTGATTCCTTGGTTGGACTGGTGCCACTCGCTAAATGGGGGATTGCCATAACCGTCCTTTTCTGCCTTGTTCAATGTGTTTTCCACATTTCGAGTTCCAATGGTTACCTCGTGGCCAAGATGCTTCATTTTAGCAGCAATCGTTCTACCAACTATTCCGGTGCCTAAAATTGTGACTTTCATGAATTAAATATAGTTTTGATATTCAATTTCAAAAGTATAGTTAGCTGAATTGGAGCACAATAGGTGGTTAATATTGAAAGCTACTATCATTTTTGACAGTAATGGAATGGTATGATTATAGACGGTAAGAAATACAAGTACAGAATGAACAATGAAGATTTTCACTGTGCTTTAGACGTAACCATGCGTTTTATTGGAGGTAAGTGGAAAGCAGTGGTGATCTGGTACCTTAGAAAAGAAAAAAAACGGTTTGGTGAATTGAAATCGCACATACCCGACATCACCGATAAAATGCTTTCACTGCAGCTGAAAGCATTGGAGCAAGACGGAATTGTATCTCGAAAAGTTTATGCTCAAGTGCCACCAAAAGTGGAGTACCAATTGACGGAAGAAGGGGCTTCTCTCATTCCCATTGTAGAGGCTATAGCCCAATGGGGAAGAACAAAGGCCGAGACCGAGGGGCGATTGGTGCTGGATGAATAAACCATACCGATCGTTTTGGTGGTGGTGAACCCCAGCTAGAATAGGTAACTTTTGGGAGGCAAGGGAGATCTAATGGCAGGTAGTTCCCCAAAGAGGTTCGCTTCCTTTTAAAAATTGTTTTTACCACTTCACTTGCCTTGTTAAGCAGAAGTATACCATTTCAATGGCATTGATTTGGTCGCTTATCGGAGCTGTTTCAACCCCAATTGAACAGCTGCCAGCTGATTGTTTTTGAACAACCTTAGTGGCCTCTGACTGATTTCCTTCAATTACGTCTATTCGTCCATCTCAAAGCGTCAGTTATCCTCATTGGCTCAAAAAGGCCGTTCATAGTGTGTAGGTTTATAAGTAGCCGTCCCGGTTAGTTTTTTGAAATGCCATCGCATTCATGCCTAAAATTATCGGGTTGGAGCTCTTAATAGGACCAATACGTAAAGCACTACGCCCACTTAATGCTCAGGCAATTTCCTTTTTTCCAACAAGCCGATTCTATGGATTGCGGACCCACTTGCCTACGAATGGTGGCAAAGTACCATGGCCGCGCCTATTCCCTACAGTTTTTAAGAGAAAAATGCTACATCGATCGGGCAGGGGTAAGCTTGAAAGGCATTAGTGAGGCAGCAGAATACATTGGGCTTCGAACTTTGGCGGTAAAGCTCTCTTTAGAGCCTGAAGGAAGAAATATCGAAACCCCAGCCTTAAAAAAAGCGCCTCTGCCTTGTATCGTGCATTGGAATCAAAACCACTTCGTGGTGGTTTATAAAATTGAAAAGTCGAAGGTATTTATCGCCGATCCGGCCAGCGGTAAAATAGGACTTTCCTACGCGGAGTTTAATAGGTCATATGTTAGCGAATCGGGCAGAGGGATCGCCCTCTTAGTAGAAAAAACGCCAGGGTTTAACCAAACCGAACTGGATGAAGAAGCACCTCGTGGTCTTCAGTTTATTCTGCAGTACCTATACCCACACCGCAAATTGATGTGGCAATTGGTATTGGGACTCCTGTTGGGAACCCTGTTTCAACTCATTTTTCCCTTTCTCACCCAAAGTATTGTTGACATCGGTATCGACACGCAAAACCTGGGTTTCATCTATCTCATTCTCGGTGGACAGTTGATGATATTTCTGGGGCAAACAGCGGTACGGTTTATTCAACGTTGGATTTTGCTGCACATTAGCATTCGTATCAGTGTCAACCTTATAGCCGATTTTCTGGTCAAATTAATGAAGTTGCCGCTCGGCTTTTTTGATGCTAAAAACACGGGCGATTTGCTTCAGCGAATCGGAGACCACAACCGAATTGAGAGTTTTTTGACACACTCGAGCCTCACGGCCTTGTTTTCGGTCTTCAATCTGCTGGTTTTTGGACTCGTTTTGGCCTATTACTCAGGCCCGATTTTCCTCATTTTTCTGGGTTCGAGCTTCATTTATGTTTTGTGGATATTTCTTTTCCTCAAAAGAAGAAAAGAAGTGGACTACCGTGCATTTCAGCAAATGGCTGACAACCAAGATGCCTTGATTGAAATCATTCAAGGGATGCCGGAAATTAAACTACAGGGCAGCCAACTGAAGCGAAGGTGGAAATGGACGGTCATTCAGGCAAAGTTGTTTCGCACGCAATTAAAAGCGCTTTCTATCAGTCAATATCAGGATGCCGGGGCGCTCTCCATCAGCCAGCTAAAAGATATTCTAATCACGTTTATGGCGGCAAAGTTGGTCCTCGAAGGGGAAATTACCTTGGGCATGATGCTGGCCATTCAATTTATCATTGGTCAGTTAAACAGCCCTTTGCAGCAGCTGATCCAGTTCATTCGTGACGTGCAAGATGCTTCCATTAGTTTGGAGCGCTTGTCGGAAATCCACGTGAGTTCGAATGAGGAAAATGAGTATGAGGATAAAATCAAGGCATTGCCCGAAGGAGACATTGTGTTGGAAGACCTCTCTTTTTCCTACACGCCCATTGCCGATCAGGTGCTCAAGAACGTGTCATTTACCATACCCAAAGGCAAAACCACCGCTATTGTTGGAACAAGTGGTAGTGGCAAAACTACCTTGGTCAAGTTGTTGCTGGGTTTCTACAAGCCAACACAAGGTAAAATAGTAGTTGGCAATACGAACCTTAATTCCATCTACCAAAAGGCCTGGCGGGCCAACTGTGGCGTGGTGATGCAAGAAGGTTTTATTTTTTCTGATACCATTGGCAACAACATTTCTGAGTGTGACGAAAAAACTGATTTTTACCGGGTAAAGGAGGCCATTGAAGTAGCCAATATTGAAGCGTTTATTCAATCGCTCCCCTTGGGTATCCACACGATGATTGGAGCGAAAGGCAATGGGCTAAGTCAAGGGCAAAAACAACGTTTGTTAATTGCCAGGGCTGTCTATAAAAATCCGGACTTTTTGTTTTTCGATGAGGCTACCAATGCGCTTGATGCCAACAATGAAAAGGTCATCATGCATCAGCTCAATACTTTTTTGCAAGAAAAAACGGCGGTAGTAGTGGCCCATCGTTTGAGCACCGTCAGAAGTGCTGATCAAATTATTGTATTAGAGGGAGGTGAAGTGGTGGAACAAGGAACACACAGCGACCTGATAGACTTGAAAGGTAGCTACTTCACCTTGGTTCAAAACCAACTTGAACTGGGCAATTAAAAGAGGAGTAGCAGGATGCCAGAAACCATGGAAGAAATCGCAGCCAGTCAGCAAACCGCTGACATCATTGAGGTACCTCCTGGTTGGTTAATCCACAGTGGAATTGGCACCATTGCCGCAGTAATGGTGATGCTATTGGGGTTAACCTTATTTATTCGCTACCCGGACAAGGTATTGGCAACTGGGATGATTACCACCGAAATGGAGCCTGTGGAGTTGTTTACTGAAGTGGATGGAAGGATAGAGCGGCTGTTTGTGAAAGATAAGGCAACAGTAGAAAGTGGGGCTCCCATTTTATTTCTTGCCAATGATGCGAGTTGGCGCGATGTGGAAAAGTTGAAACAACAATTGGCCTTACTTAAAACAAGTTTGGGCACCACCAAGGATTTTCCGGTTTTACCCGAATTGACTCAACTGGGACTCATGCAGCGCGATTATGTTCAATTGAAACAGCAGTGTGAAGCCTTGGCAATTTTGCTCACACGATCAGAAGTTGTTGCCTTGCAAAAAAGCACACTAAACAAGGAATTGGCGGGGATTAACCGGCTCAACGAATCATTGGTAAAAGAAAAGGCACTTTTTGAGGAGGAACTGGCACTTAAGAAGAGGGATTTCCATCGACACCTAAGCTTGGAAGAAGTGGGGGCAGTAAGCAAGTTGGATTATGAAAACCGTCAATTGACTTACCTCCAGTTTCAACGACAATTTGAAGGAATGAGCAGCGGTATCATCAACAATCAAATTCGGATGGAACAACTCCGAATGGAATCGATACGCTTAGAAACGGAGTATGCACAAAATATTCAAGCCGCAATTGTAGGCATTGGACAAACCATAGAATTGTTGCATGCGGGGTTACTGGTTTGGGAGCAACAATACTTCTTAAAAGCAGAAACCGCCGGTACAATTAGCCTTGCACGGAGTATTTCGGAAAATGCCTTTCTCCGAAAAGGAGATTTGGCCGCTTATGTTGTGCCCCTTGAAAAGGGGAGGCTTCTCGCCAGGATAAAGCTTCCAGTGCCGAGCAGTGGTAAAATTGAAATCGGACAAAGGCTGATTCTAAAAGTTCAGGAATATCCCTATAAAGAGTTTGGAATGGTGCAAACAAAGGTGGCGGATATTGCCGCCATTGCGGTGCAAGCAGAAGATGGTGAAGCTTACTATGACGTTCGGGGAGAGCTTCCCGATAAACTGATTACCACCTACGGAAAACAGATTGCGTACAAACCCAACATGCAAGTGTCAGCAGAAATTATTTCTGAAGACCGAAGCTTGTTTCAACGCATTTTTAGTCAGTTCCTCAACCTTATAAAAAACGATTGATATGAATCTTATAGAGAAGATAAGACTGATAGAACGGGTGGATGGGCTTATTTCCAGAGAAAGTACCGGGTCTCCTGCAGCATTGGCACAGCGCCTCCATATTTCAGAGCGTAATACCTATAACCTAATCAAGGTGATGAAAGAAATGGGAGCTTCCATTTATTTTTGTAAAACCAGAAATAGTTATTGTTACAAAGAAGAAGGTCAATTTAAATTCGGTTTTATGGTCAAAGAAAGCTCCTGTACGGGAGGTGAGTGTAATTTTTTTAAGCCTTTGCAACACCTGCAAATTACTTGCAGTACCCCGAGTTATATTTGTTAGGAAATCGATTTCAGAGGGAAGCTCCAAGCCCTTAAACGAGGAGATAATTAACAAATGACTAACAATGGAAAATTTAAAGAAATTCAATCCTGAAAAAATTGATACTGACCAATTGAATTCAGTACTTGGAGGTGGTACAACACGTACTACTTATACCACAGGTAGCGGAAAATCTGGTAAAGACATCAACCAAGATGGAGTAACCACTAACATTGGAGCGAATACATCTTCGGCAACGGATTCTCCTTTGAGCGGACCAGGTAAAAAGCGGTACCCATAATGGAGTAGCTAAGCTTCAAAAATTCAAGTATCTGCTGGGTATGTGCTCAGCAGATACTTTATGGTTCCACTATGAAGAAACGAATAATCGTCGATTCCTATTCCAACGAGTTTTCGACAGATCAAATCATGAAATACCTGGTTTACTTGGATGCTGATGCCGAGCTTACCAGAATCAACGCATTTGAATTGGACGATTTTGGTATCAGAGTAGAAAATGCCGGAGTTGATATTAAAATTGGAGCAGGCGAAAAGAAGCTAGAATTAGAAGAATTGGCCTTTTACTTTTATCGAAGAGGCACCTTGTCGATTTCAGGCGCACGTCTTAATAAAAGTGCCTATGCTCACGGTGCTGACAATTTTTTTAGAAATGAACTCAAAGTGCTCAAGGAGTACGTTTACTCCGAACTTGAAAATAGAAATTCTTATGGCTCGTGGCATGCCGATGTGAATGCCAACAAGCTTATTCAATTGAAACAGGCGGTGGTGGTTGGAATGAATATTCCGTCTACGTTGATCACCACTTCGAAGGAAGAGTTGTTGAAATTTCAGGAGGACTTCTGTCAAGTTATCATAAAACCTATTGGCGACCACATTGATATTCCAATTGAAGCGGGATGTCTGGAAGCCTCTGGTACTCAACAATTGTCAAAACAGGATATTCTGTCTTTCGAAGACCATTTCTTTCCTGCGTTACTGCAGGAGAAAGTAGAAAAGAGCTTTGAGGTTCGATCCTACTATTTCAATCAAAGCATTCATTCGATGGCAATTTTTTCGCAAGCAAGCGAAGCCACCAAACTGGATTTTAGAAATTACGATGAGGGCGAGAAGAATAGAAATGTACCCTATCAATTGTCGGAAGAGATGGAAACTAAGGTGCATGCTTTAATGAAAAGGCTTCGCTTAGATACGGGATCACTTGATTTCATGTTCACGTCAAACAACGAAATCTATTTTTTAGAAGTCAATCCAACCGGGCAGTTTGGGTGGGTTTCCGAGAACTGTAATTACCAATTTGAAAAGAGATACGCCTAACACGTATTATGGATGAGATAGACAAAAACCAATTGCGGATGCTCACGCAGGAGCCGGTTTTTTGCCGGCACAAGTATAGAAAGTACAACGATGTCGTTGAAAAAAAAATCCCGATTCGAAAATTGAAAACAGTGCTTTCCAAGCCTCAATCATTTTATAAACTGATCTCAAGAAACTAGGTATGGCTGCCGCACGGTTTTTATCCATTTTTTCTTGCTGTAAAATAGTAAAAGGCATCACCCGGGGAGTTATCGTCGATGTGCAAAGGGAAGCTATTTATAGGGTTCCTTTGGATTTAATCGACTTTATGGAGCGATTGAAAACCAAGCCCATAAAAATGGTATTGGATGAAATGTCGGGAGCAGACAAAGAAACCGCCACTGATTATGTGAATTATTTGTTGGAAAACGAGTTGGCGTTTTATGTGGACAATCCTCAGCCTTTCAAAGAAATTTCAACCGAATGGGATTATCCGAGCTACATCACCAATTGCATCCTTGACTTTAACGAAGACCACCTCCATTTGTACGGTGGTGTGGCAAAAAGCCTCGATTTGTTGCTTTGCTATCATATGGATGTTCGATGCTTTGGTCAAGTCTCGTTGGCTGGGTTAACCAGGCTGCTGCTTTTTTTTGAAGGTACCACCGTACAGAACATTTCAATAAAGCTAAGTGCAAAATGCTTTTCGGAAGTGGCGCAGCTGGAAGGTTGGGTAACACATTTTGGTCGTGTTCGGTTAGTGGAGGTATTCGATGCTGAAGCCAACCATAAAGAGCGGAAAGGGATAAGTTTTCGTGTTGATGCCCTTCACACACATTCCTGTGGTAAAATTGGGATTCACCTAATGACACCCAACATCCAGCATTATAATGAAGCACTTCACCACAATTCTTGCTTAAACCGAAAGATTGGAATTGATTCGAATGGCAACATCAAAAATTGCCCTGCTATGCGGGAAAGTTACGGCAATATCCACAACGGCAAACTGGAGCAAGCGATTGAAAAACCAGGTTTTAAGAAATATTGGAACCTCAATAAAGACCGCATAAAGGGTTGCAAAGATTGCGAATTTCGATACGTCTGTACGGATTGCAGAGCCTATGTAGAGCAACCACAAGATCGGTTGAGTAAACCCTTAAAATGCGGTTATGACCCCATTGAGGGAAAATGGAGTGCCTGGAGTACCAATCCACTGAAGCAAAAGGCCATTCATTATTACGGTATGGGTTAGCATTACCCGAGACCAAAGTCGTGCTCTTTTCATGCACTGCAAAATACTTGCGGTGATAACCCTTATTTTCAAGGGACCAGCCTGCTGTTGGTGCCGCAGGTAAATACCAGATGATTCAAATATTTACGGATGAAAAAAATCAATAAAGATAGTTTGCTTGAAGAATTTCTAAAGGAAGCATTTTGCATAAAGCAAGGTGCAACCATTATTGGCGGCCAAAGTAGCGAAAGCAGTTTCGATCGCTGTACAGAAGGAGATGAGGGTTGTTGTGACGCGGACCCTGAATTACCCATGCCCCGACTGGGAACCATTAAAAACGATCCGGATGGCTAATCCGATAAAATCCAGTAAATCATTAACCAATCATAAACTACTTTAAAATGAATAAGGACAGTTTGCTCGATGAATTTCAACAAGAAGCCTTCTCCATGGAGATGGGCGCAAAAATTATTGGTGGACACCAATGTTCAGGTACTAACGACCGATGCACCGATGACGATGAAGGTTGTTGCGATACCGATCCACCACCCAGCGAAGAAGTGCCAATAACCGAGTTGGGTACCATTTCAAGTGACGGGAGCGTATAAGAACCTGCTTCCTTCAACCCGGTAGTAGGAATTGCTGTGCTACTCAACGGCTATGGTATTTATTTTTTCGAGGAAAGAAGACTTAGCTACCAACGCTGTGATAAGGTGGCTTGAGCACCTAAACGTCAACTACCAACGCATCAATTCCGAAGAAGACCAGGAGGCGATACAGTTGCTGTATGAGCATCTGGTTGGGTATTCCGTTTGGAAAGGCGCTCCTGCAAAAAGGCAGGAGCACTTTTCCTTGTGGTTCAGAAGGCCCAATCCAGGTTTGTTGGCAGGGTTAGCGGGGAAGGAAATCGACACCAAGAGCATCCGATTTCCTACCTTTAATAGTCATTCTCGACTATTTGAATCCCTTAAAAACAACTACCGCCATTATTTAAGAAATTATTTTCACCATCAACTGAATTACTGCAATCTTGGGTCATACCATAAAACGACGGTAAATAAATTAGAAGTTCTGGAAACGGCAGTTCAGGTAGGGTTGAAAATACCTGAAACGGTGGTGACCAATGACATGGAGGTATTGAAACCATTTTTCGAAAAACACCAACGAGATATTATCTGTAAAACCTTGTTTGAGGCCATTCATCCGCTAGGAGTGCGGGAAGAAGGATTTACGATCCGTTGCATGACTGAAAGAATAGAGGACCTGGCCGTATTGCCGGAGGTGTTTTTTCCGAGTCTTTTCCAGGAAAACATTCAAAAACGCTTTGAAATACGAGTGTTTTTCATCCGTGACAAATGCTATGCTGCAGCCATGTTTACCCAACAACACGCCGATACCATTACCGATTTTAGAAACCAGAACGATCAAGAGATCAGGACCCGGGTTGTTCCTTATCAATTGGACGAAGAGATGGAACAAAAGCTTAGGGATTTAATGCGGGAAATAGGTATAAACAGTGGCTCAATTGATTTGATCAAAGGCAAGGATGATAACTATCATTTTCTGGAAGTCAACCCGGTGGGGATGTATGGTTTTATTTCTACTCCTTGCAACTACGACCTGGATGAAGTAATTGCCAGAGAACTGATCGCTATTGGCTATGAAAAAAATTGAAATTATTCCGAGTCCTCTTATTCCAGCCAATTATCACCTAAACAAGGTGTTCTTAAATAGAGAACGCCCCAAAAATATTCGGGCACTGAAAATTGAATTTTCTACGCGTTTGAATGGTAATTTTAGGGTAGGGGAGCCTACGCGGAAAATATCCAACTTATGAATGGGGAGTATTTCGCGCTGTATGCCAATGTTTTTTTGGTAGAAGGAGCCGTTGAAAACATTCTGGTAGACACCCACAAGCATCGCTACATTACCATTAGGAAAACCATATCTGCGCTGATTAAGAATGATCTTAAAAAAGCAACGATGGGTGAAGTCCTAAAAAAATACCCAAATTGGGCAGAAGGGGTGAAGGCCTACACTGGATATTTAATTGAAGAGGACTTTGCTTTCCTGACCAAGGAGCCACATAAGTTTCCCGAAATGGATTTGGCATATAAACGGCCATACGACTTGGACACCGCAATTGTTGTGGTCAATTTCGGCTCAACAATTGATTATCCTTCTTTAATGGAGGCTGTCCTAAACGTGAACATTCAGAATTTACTCCTCATTTTCAAATCGGTTCCTGAGCTGTGTTTTGAGGCCATCGATGCGCTAATCAGCGGTTTCAAGCAGAGTTCGTTGGTTGCCATACAGCTTTATTTTGAACGCCCCGAACTCAATGGGGAAGCCTTGGAAAAGCTGACCTCTGATCTTCGGGTAAGTGTGAAGGAGTTTGGCTCCCCTGCCACTGCTATCCTTGAAGATGATCCGGATCGAGACGGTTTAGTGGGGCGGCCAACCATCCGAAAGACCTCCCAAGTACTCCAACTTGAAGCATTGCAGGAGTATGGTCCTGAACACATGAACTTGTCCCTTTCTCATTTTATTGAAGCTCAAAAGCACGTCACAGGGTTGAACGCAAAGTTTTGCATTGATGCCAATGGCAATATCAAAAATGAGCTGCGGCATCCTACCATTTTTGGAAATGTATCCAGTGACTCAATTGTGGAAGTAGTAGCAAGTGCCAATTTTCAAACCAAATGGCAGGTTGCCAACGACTTGGTAGAGAAGTGCAAAGATTGCCAGTTTCGCTATTCTTGTTACAGCAACTCTGATCTAAAAAAGGTCGGTAATCAATGGTATAAAGTAGAAGCGTGTACGTTCAATCCCTACAAAAACCAGTGGGAGCGGGTGGAATAGCTCAGATTTGGAGGAGTTATTGACTTGCCGTGGTTCAGTGCATCTGTACTCCTAATCCATTTATTTTATTGAGCCAATCCTGCCTGAACTTCTTTGTAGAGCTTTTAATTGGACTGATGTAACTGACTTTTACTGGTGATATGCCGCAAAATTCTAATGTTCCTTTTTTTAATTGATTAATTGCTGGATTTTTCATTACCCATTGGTTATACCACTTTGGAGTATCTGAGGTCACTATAATTCTTGCTGTTTTGCCTTTGAATAATTTTTCAGGAAAGGGTTTTCCTGTAAATTTAAAAGCAATATTTGGTAAGAAAACCCGGTCAATAAAGCCTTTCATAATTGCAGGGCATCCATACCACCACATCGGGAAAAACCAGGCAAGGTGTTCGGCACGTTTTATTTTTTCAAGTGCTTCCGTTAAATCAGGCTCCAATGAAATTCGCTTTTGATAACCATGTGCTAAGTTGGGGTCAAAGCTTAATTTGCCAATATCTATTTTACTGACCTGGGCATTGGATTGTAACGCTCCTTGTTCATAACTATCGGCAAGTGCGTAGTTGAAACTGTCTTCACTTGGGTGTCCGTTGATGATTACGATTTTCTTCATGATTTGCATTTCTGTTAGGAGGTACAAAAGAAGAACATGCTGTTTCAGCGCCACAGGACATTTGTCTAATTCGCAATTTCTTTCCTTATGCGACTCAGGTGTCGTTGCGTTATTCCCAGGTAGGAAGCAATGTATTGCAAAGGAATTTGTTGCAGGTATTCAGGATGTTCCTTCAGTAAGTTTTGATATTTTACCTCAGCTTTATCTTTTTGTAAGGTAAAAACTCTTTTTTCCATTAATACATATTGTTGTTCAGCAATGGTTTTTGAAAACAACAACCATTTGGGGTTGGATTGAACAACTGCATCAAAATCTTTTTTCGCAAATAAAAGGACTTGGGCATCCGTAATGGCTTGAATGTTTTCGGGTGTTTCCTGGCCTGTAATAAAAGACGAATAGGCGGAGATCAAGTTGTTGGAAAAAGTGAAGCAATAAGTTGTTTCATCGCCTAAGCCCGCATAATAGAAAGACCGGAAAATTCCAGAAACCACAAACCCTACCTTTTGGCATACCGTACCTTCCTGAATAAAGAAATCATTGGGTTGAAAATGGTGTTCTTTCCCCAAGCTTAAGAAAGCTCTTATCTCGTTTGTTCCCAAAATTCCAAATTGGCTAAGGTATTCTTCCATGTTTCTAAAGGTTGTCCACTACAGATGGATCAAATATAGTCCACTGCCTTTTTTGAGAAAAAATATGGAAAGGATTCAGCACTTGAATTCTGGTTGGTCCAGCGCTGGAGAGTAGTCCGTTTTAGTTGGATTAGTTTTCTAATGTTTCTTTGAATCCAGTTAGCCAGATATCGTGCAGTTTGCGCAATTTGTTGGGTAGGAATACCTTTTGAAGTTTAGCTAATTTTCCTTTTTGTACTTCGTCAGTTATTAATAGGCAACCGTCCTCGTTGGGAATAATTAGCCATGCATGATAGGCTTTTAGCTTGTCATTTTTCGTTTCCCATGCCAATCGATAGGGTGGTTCAAACTCTCTAACGGTTCCCGTGAAGTCTCGTTTCATTGTACTAAACTGAAGTTGATTGCCTGGTTGAATTTTGGCGTTTTCAGAGCGGAGTATTTTCACATTGCTCATGCCTTCATACCAATTGGGCCAATCTTCAGCTCTGAGGAGTAAATCCCAAACTGCTTCAGCGGGCGCATTTATTTGTAATTGATTATGAATATAGAAATCGGCATCCTCTGGTCGATAATCTTTTGGCCAATGTATTTGGGAGCCATACGGTTGTGATTTTTCAATGGATCTTTTTGTTGAATAGCAACCTGTAATTAGCAGGGTTCCTATGATGATAATTAGTACTCGCCTGGTCATTATGCTGTTTTCTACAAATCTCGTCAGGGCTTCAGGTGCTGAACGATAACATTTGTTTAGAATGCAGGTCGGAGGAGGCTCATGATACACAAAACCTAAAGTTTCTCCTAAGTGGAGCATTTTCTTGTTGTAAAGTTTCGAACTTATATTCCTAATAAAGAATAAAAAAAGCCACGAGTGATCGTGGCTTTTGAGTGGTTGGAAAGATAGGATTGGGTCACCTGCAAGGGAAGTCAAGTGCTTGTTCTTTCCCTTGTAGGTGACCGGAAACAGAGAATACTATTCCACAATAAATCGATGTTGCTCCATGCGCCCATTTTCCATTTCAACGGTGATGAAATACAAACCGGGGGTAAGGTCAGAGATGTCGTATACGTTTCGGGTATTGCTACTGGCGGATACCTGACGTACTTGCTTGCCATCAATCGAGATGATCGAGATGGTTTGTGGCACCGATTCGGAGGTCTCTAAGGTGATGGTTTCCCTGGCAGGGTTCGGGTAAACCTTGGAATCAAACGCAACAGTTGCCGGATTTTCGTTGGTCACTTCGATCCGATTGGATTTCGTGCAATCATTACTGTATCGGAAGATATGGTAGTGCCAGTTCTCAATGTTGTTCGGATCGTTGAAGCCACCGTTGGTAGAAAGGCCAAAACTGAACATGTAGAAATTGCCCACTTGCAATTGGTTGTTGGACAATGCCACCACATCCACAGTAATGGGTCCGCCAAGAGGACCACTAATGACCCCAGAGGCGCCAAGGTAGTTCCCAGGCGTGCAAATAGGATTAACCAAGTAGTTTTGGATACCGTAATAGTATTCATCTTCACATCCGGAAGAACTCAATTGAACCCTCACTTCATCGCAGTAAACTGGCAAGGTGCCACAAGAAGTCGTCCAGGGTATAAAGCTATTGCCCCAGTCGGCATCTGGCATAGAGCCTAATACCATGCAACATGTGGCTTCAAGCGCCTCGATGTCAATAAAGATGGTTTGGCTAAAGGTGCATTCTACGCCGTTGGGAAGGGTGTATTTTAGCTCAACGGTATAATATCCGGTAGCCGTTACCGGTTTAGAGGTGCTTACGTCTCCAAACCAACTCAACAACAGCGGAGGTCCTCCTGAGCCATCGTTGTACTCCCAATTCGCCGAAACAACGGTTACATCATTGGGCAGTGTATTCACGCTGACTACCTGGTTGAAACAATCGTATTCCAATTCCAGGTCGTCAAGACATTCACAGGTTTCTAACTTAAAGTACAATTGTTCGGTCTCCCAACAGGGGCCAGTAGCCAGGGTGAGGCGGTAGATCTGGCCTGCCAAAAGGTTGGCAGGGCTCGCCAGCGCGTTGTTCAAAAGGTCAATGGAACCAGGCGCTTGTCCGGTTGCGGTAGGCCAGCCGCTGTATACAGCGGGGCCAACGGTGAGTGGGTTGTTGTTGGTAACCGGAGCTACACCAATGAAGTACCCGCATTCATTCTGAGAGGCAGAGCCATCCACAAGAGCCGAAGTGGAACAAAATTTAGCTACTTCTAACGGTCCCCAATTGGTTTGAATCACTTCATAATCGAAGGCATTAACGGGTTCAACCGCGGCAGTATTGCCGCAACCGTCATAACGGATTTCCTTGATGCCTACCTTGGAATTGCCAGATCGCCTGAGGATAAAACGAATTTCGGATACGGCTCCATTCCAATTGATCCAGCCGTTTTGGTTGATAGTGCCCACCGTTACTGTATTGGTCATGGGGTCAAGGGCGAACGGAGGCGTGGCAGAAACCGGAAAAAAGCCAGGGGCTACGAATTGGATAGATTCTCCAACATCCAAATCCGTAATGTAAATCCCCAAATTGTTTACCGGATTACTGAACACGATGTTGTAAACGGAAGCGAGGGAGGTGGCACTAATTGGCATCGACACGCCGGGGATCGTACTCGAAGGAGGGTAAAAGCCATCTCCGTTCAGGGAGGAGATCGTGTAGGTGGTGTTTGTACATAAGCCATCAATGGGTGGACTGGTTACACCCGAGAATACACTCCCAGGCACCCAATCAATGGGATCAATCACTACTTGCTGGGCGTAGATTGGAACTAAAAGACCAACCAATGCAAGCCATGTGCTCATTATTTTCTTCATGATAAAAAGTTTGAGTGGTGAAAAAAATTATTGCGATAAAAGTCTTTCATCCAGTTCAAAAAGTGTTGCCAATATGTTTGAAGGGTGTTACACCATGTTTTTTTTCCTTAACATTATGTTCGCCCCAGCATCGAACATGCTGTTCCCTGCCAGCATGACTGGTTGATAATCACCTGAAAAGATGCGGAGTAGATTAGGCTTGTTGAACTAAACCAGCATCTTCTATGATTTCCTCAATTTGTTTCGCTATCAGCCGAAAGTTGCAGTTTCGGCTCTTCTGGCTCTTCTGGCTCTTCCTGTTTTTGTCCCCTTGGTACTTGTTTGCCCAACACCAGGCCATCATTGACAGCATTCAAGCCATGACCCGATCGCTTCCTGCCTCCGAAAGGGGAGAAGCTTACCTGGCACTTACCTATGCCTATGGGATGGATGACCCCTCTAATGCTTACCTCGCAGCCGAGGAAGCGGTTCATCTTGCCCTTGATCAAGGAGATTCGCTGCTACTCGCCAAAGGATACAATAGTATGGGGCGATGGAAACGATATACCGGCGGAAGTATTCAGCGCGCCATTTCAATACTTCATCAGGCAACGGCAATTGCCAAACGGCAGGGCTACGCCAATGAGGAATTCAATGGGCATTATGAAATGGCCAGCACCTACCATTGGCTCTATGATCAGAACAATTTTAACCTACATTTCGATGCATGCAACGCACTGGTCAAGGAGATTGATAGCCCTACGCTGATGGGAAAGTTTTCTTCTATGAAGACCTTTTCGTTGTGGAATGGCTATCAAGCCGATTCGGTGCCGCATCACTTTGCCAATGCTTTGGCTTATTTTAAGAAAGCTGAGGCGGTCGAGGGAATCATTGGTGTAAAACTCACCATGTCTTTAGGAGCCATGCGGGAGCGGGACCTGGATGCCGCAAAAGCCCTTCGGGGCGAGGCGCTTTCTCTCTCAAGGTCAATACAAAGCGATTATTATACCTTTTCGGCTTTGATGTATGTTGCCAATTTTGGCATCGGGAGTTATGATTCTACCCAACAGGCGCAGCTGTTACGCGAACTCGATCAATTGGCTGGATCCCTGCAAAACAAACGGGGGCTTATTGATTACAACATGTTCAAGTTGCGGGAGATGGTGACCGTTGGAAATGGCCTGGAGTCGCTCGTTTATGCCAAAGAATTCAAGCGTTTGTCTCAGGAACTTAGCATTAACACTTACCTCGTTCAGTCTTCTTTCCAACTTAGTGCCATCCTTGAACAGGAAGGACGTTTTTTAGAAGCCTTAGAGGAAATCCTTTCGGTGAAGGAGGTGGCCCTTGAGGTGGACTACCTTGTTTCCTTTGTCTATGCGAAGATCGCTGATCTTTACCTTGCCCTTGAAGAACCAGAGTTGGCCCTGGAATACCAACAGGAAGCCCGTGCCTATGATTTAGCCAGCCATAAGCCGATCACTTTTCATACCAACTACTTCAACTACCTCGATTTCGCGGATATCTATGAGGCGCTTGAAAGATTAGAGGAGGCTGAACTGTACATTGATTCCGCCTTGAGTTTAGCCCGCGAATACCAGCAGTCGGATAAGGTAATGGAGGCCTTGGCCGCCAAGAGTCGGTTAGCGCTGGAAGCAGGGGAGTTGCAAAAAGCAAAACAAGCCTTAGCGGAAGCCTTTGAAATTGCCGAGCTAACACCCGGATCCACCGAATCAGTGGTGGTGTCGCAGATGCACCACACGGGAGCATTGTTGAGCTATAAAAGTGGAGACTATACTCAAAGTATTTTCCACGCCGAGCATGCTTTGCTCATGACCCGGGAATCGCGCTGGGCAGAAGGGGCCTTGCATAACCACGAGGTACTCTGGCAGGCTTATGAAGCGATTGGGCAACCAGGGAAGGCCCTGGAGCACATGAAGCAATACCACCTGATCAAAGACAGCCTGTTTAGTTTAGAAAAAACGGCAGCAGTACTCCAACTCAAAGAAACTTACGAGTCGGAACAGAAAGAATTGAAGATTGAACTCCTGGAGCAGGAGCAGGCATTGCAAGAACTCGCATTGGCATCCCAAAGCCAAATACTTTTGAGAAGCCGACTGGTTGGTGGTGGCATTGCGGTTTTCGCCATCACCTTGCTACTTATTGGATGGTTGTTGTTTAACCGATACAAGCTGCGCGTGAAGGCCGATGAGTTGGTGTTGCAAAACGAATCCTATCGGCTGGAACAAGAACACGCAAAAGCCACTCAGCAACTCGAAATCGCCGAGATGCGCACCTCCTTCCTCACCAACATTTCGCACGAAATTCGTACTCCGCTAACGCTTATAAAAGGACCTGTTTCGCAATGGAAGGAGGCTCCGGAATCAATTGATTCCAGAGCATTGGAACAGGTGGATTTTAATACCGACCGACTTCTAAAATTGGTGGATGAGGCAATGAACGTGGCACGGCTGGAAAACGCATCATTGCCTTTTCGCCCTGAAAAAATAAATGCGGCAGCGTTTTTTCGAAAGCAACTCGACAGCTTTTCTTCAAAAGCGGAAGCGCAACAGGTGAAGCTCGTTTTCGAAGACCACAGCCATGGGATAGACTGTTCCATGGATACCTATCGAATGGAAAGGGTGGTACTCAACCTCGTGGGCAATGCCTTGCGTTACACCCCGAAAAACGGCACCATTCACCTGCTGCTTTCTGTAGTGGAGGGCCGACTAGGTGTGAAGGTATCCGATACAGGAATAGGAATTGAAGCGCAACATTTGTCTAGCTTATTCCAGCGATTCTACCGTGCTGACAATCACCAGGAGCAAGGCTATGGTCTTGGTTTGGCCATCGTAAAAGAAGCGGTAGAGCTGCATGGGGGGACGATAGATGCCGAAAGTAGGGTGGGAGAGGGTACCCGTTTTACCATACTCTTGCCGCTGCACCAGGAAATTCCCGAACAGTCCTCTTCTTTCACGGAAGAGGTCAAAGAGGACCTGCCTGCCGAATCGCTCGTAAAGGAATGGGATGCGGATACTAAAGCGGATGATCCCAGCACCGTCTTGGTTGTGGAGGACGATCCCAGCCTTCGCGAATACCTGATTGAAATCCTTTCAGGAGATCATCGCGTATTGACCGCTGGTGATGGAAAAGCTGGCGAGGAAATAGCACTCCAGGAATTTCCAGACCTCATCGTGAGTGACATCATGATGCCTCATAAAAATGGATTGGAAATGGTCGCCACCCTGAAGAAAAATCTATTGACGAGTCATATTCCCGTGGTCTTGCTGACTGCCAAGGCTGATCAAAAAGATAAATTATCCGGGCTTTCAGCTGGGGCCGATTATTATTTGAAAAAACCCTTTAGTCCGAAAGAGCTGCAATTGTGTACCCGAAATATGGTTCAGCAGCAACAACGGCTGCGTCAAAAAATAGGGAGTGCTCCGCTTAGTACGCAAAAAACAAGCGATGGTCTAACGGTTTTAGACCGGGAGTTCCTTGACAAAGCCAATAGGATAGTGAAAGCTCACCTCGATGATGATACGTGGACGATTGAGCAGTTCTGTCAAGAGTTGGCACTCAACAGGTCGAGTGTACATGTGAAGCTAAAGGCCTTGACCGGCCACAATGCCTCCGGTTTTATTCGCAACCTGCGCATTCACAAGGCGGCTGAATTGATCAAAGAGGAATCCTGTTCGCTGGCCGAGGTGGCCGACCTCACGGGGTTCAGCAGTAGGCAGGCCTTTAACCGTGCCTTTAAAATTCATTTGGGCATGTCTCCTTCCGGGTTCAAAGAGCAGCAGCAAAAGCGAGTGTGAGGTGCCGCGGAATTGACCGATTTAAAATACCGATCGCAGTGGAATTTAGCCATCAGTGCAACATGTTTATTTTAACAAGCCGATATGTGGAATTCAGGTATCTGATGTTGGGTCGCAAATGCCCTGTCTAAAACTTATTAATTAGGATTTCTTCATTTAGCTGGATATTTTGTTTAGTCGTTTAACCAATTTTTTTCTGCTTCTACCTTCCTTTTGGAGTTTGGACCATGATACTAAAATGGCATCAAAACCACCTGAGCATAACTTTTCCTCCTCGGTTAAAATCAACAATTGAGTTCCGCGCGCTTGCCATTGGTGTACTTCTGTATCTGGTCGGCCTGAATTTTTTATAAAGTAAAAATAATCCGATTTGCTGGACGTGGTAGTGCCAGCTGAACCTTTGTAAAAAGCGATGACCTTACCTGAGAAATCAAATTCACCTTTTCTGTCCTGGTAAACTTCGTTGAAATAATTGGCTTCAAAAGTATTCAAGGTTGGGCTGCTGTCCAGGCCGCATTTTTCAACTTCTGAGACTTGTGCAAATAGAACGATCGATTGTATGAAAATGAATGCGGTAGTGATGAGTGTTTTCATGATTTTGTTGTAGTGGATGAGAGGTGATCAAATGTGCCTTTCAGGGGTGTCTTAAGGTCTATTGTTTTTACTGAACGCCCTACTAAACAAATATGGTGCCTGAATTAGCGAAAATTAATATTGCCTCATCTGGCTTGCCCCTCCTATTACAACTCGAAGGTGAAAACAACCCGATCGGTTACCGGGTTGAGAAAAGCTTGCCAATCCACTGTTTCAGCACTTGATGCTTCGGCTTTTTCCTGAATGGCCACTTCACGAAGGCTTTGGTGGTAGAAATAACCGCTCTTACACGCAGCGTCTAAACTTGATTTATCCGCCCAGATGTAATTCCCTTGGTAATCGATGGGAAATCAGCAAAGTTGTGCGCCTTTTGTTGTGCGGGAAAATTAGCACACCCGAATTTGCCGTACAATGTTGATTGTAAGATGATTGTTGTATTGCCTCTTGTGTGCTAGGTGGCGAAACCTGCATAAGCTACCCGAAATTAGGGTGGCAATAAAATGAATTTCAAAAATTGGTTGTATTGGCAGGCAGGGAGCCTTTATGAGTTAGAGCTGCACTTTTGCTCCAAGCCATTCTGTGCCATAACGAGTGGTGCGAAACACTATCGCGCCAAATGTAGCAACTGTCCAATGAAATGGCGCAATCGTAAAACGATTCGCCCAATTGCTAGCACTTGGGGCTAAGTTTATGCCAAAGCGAACCCCGAAAAGCTTCCAAAAAGAGTAGGGAATACCCAAAAACAATTAAAAGATGAAAAGTTTGATTTTAGGATTTGCACTATGCTTTGCCTTTGTGGCCAATGGTTTCGGACAAGGACATTACAGTTTTGGCAGTGAAACCAACCCTGAATTGGTGCTTGAGGTCACGCATCCCGGATACCAACCTTTCACAACGGCCATTCAAAACAACCTCAACGAAGGTGGGCAAAGTGTGGATTGGGAAGGTGTGAGCGATGCCATTAGCAACGTGCCTTCTTTAGAGGCGTATTCCAATTGGTTGAGTGCCAACATCGGTGGCCATGTGTATGTACACTGCTGCACCCTTCAAAGCGGCCAGAGCTGTGCGGTTGCCGTGCCCATGAGCTGTAGCGCATGTGGGTGCGATGCAGGCGAAGAAGAGCTCTATGCACCCTGGTGATCGCTCATCTTCATCAGGCAAAGACCAGTGAACCAATGCTCCATCCTGATGCACTTATGAGCAGCTTGCCCTAATCGGGTGAGGGTGGTCACTTCAAAGGCAAAGAGGCCGACTCGGTTATGAGTCGGCCTCGGTTGAATGCTTTTTTGCAACAGCAGCCACTACTGCCTGGTGATGCGAACAGTCGATAGGCGTTGATCCGTCAATAGGTTAACGAGGTAAACCCCTGCGGGCAGGTCTCCCGGAACCTGCCAGTCGATTCGGTTGGTGTTAGCCGTCAGGCCAGTTAAACTCACTTGATCCATCAGACGGCCGGTGAGGTCATAGATTTCCAAACCGTTGGCTTGCTCTCCCTGGTTCAACTCGAAGGTGAAAACAACCTCATCCGTTATCGGGTTGGGAAACGCTTGTAAACCCACTATTTCAGCATTCGATGCTTCGGCTGTTTCCTGAATGGTCGCTTCACGAAGGCTTTGGTTGTAGAAATAACTGCGCTTGTACTCTACGCCTAAACTGGATTTATCTGCCCAGACGTAATGCCCTATGTAATCGAGGGAAAACTTGCCGTCAATTCCTGAATTGGATTGTGTGCCAGCAATTCCTTGGTTTACGATGGAGTAAGTTCCAAATAAGCTCCAGGGCACTCCATCCACATTCATTTGGCGCGCCACAATGTCGAAGCCTTCCAAACCGGTAGCTCCGGTGCACTCTCGGTGTGTCCAGGTGGCGATGATAAACCTACCAACATAAGAAACAGATGGGTATTTGTTGAAACACTTTGAAATGTCCTCGGGGGAAGTGTTCAACGAGTGAGGAACAAACACATTGGGGCCATATGCCATCCGATGGTGGGTGTAGTTCACAATGTCGTAACTAAACGGAGAGGTGGTTTGTTTCAGGCAAACCACACTGGCATCGAGCAGGTCCATGAAACCAATGAATTGATTAGGGCATGCGATTCGAGGAATTCCAAATTGTTGATCTGCAAGGTTCACATTGTCCAGCACATTCGTCCATCCACCGCTGCAGGTGGCAGCCGCACCACTCCAAACCTGACTAAACGTTGCCCGTTGAACGAACAAGCGCTCGGTGCTACCATAGTTGGCAACAAATACAAAATTCACACGGTTGCCTCCGGTGGTGGGTCTGAAAACGGCTACATCGCCTCGGCCACAATTCGTAGAGCCAGAGCAGGCACTCGCGTTAAAAGTACTGGCACTAAGCGTGTTGGATGCGAAATTAAATCCCTTTCCATAAACACTGCCGTCTTCACTCCAGGTCAATACCGCTCGTCCGTTGGCAAACACATCCACGTTAGAGTGGTCTACACTGGAGCCGGTTCCTCCGGCGATAAGCGTTGCAGGCACCACGTTAACAAACGTGCCCGCCACCCATTGGTGTACCTCATAGTACATTCTATTGAATCCGGTTTGGTAAACAATGAGCACCTTTTCGGTACCAGCAGTAGCATTGGGGTTGGTCACAATGTCTGCCCGATAGGGAGTGCCAACGGCCCCTACCCCAATGGGAGCGAAACCCGTGGTTCCACCATAATCCCATCCGAATTTGGCACTTGGGCCATCCCAAACCATCACAGTTAATGGTGTGCCACCAAGGGGGAGTTCCACGTGCGAAATGTTGGTTCGGGTCACGCTTGGAGCGGTGCCAGCACCAGCAATGGATTGATCTGGCGTGGTAGCAGAAATAAATTGGGCATGATTCGGAAGCGTATGCCAGCAAAGCATCATGGCAATAAACAGCTGTACGATAGATTGTTTTTTCATGGGTCGTTTTTAAAAGGTTGATTTGGTGAGTTGAGAAAACCGTGTGCGAACGATCGCCACAGTGGTGTATGATGCGTTATTGGTAGCGCGAAAAGGAAGGTGATTGGTAGTTTCTCTGAAATGGTTGCTCTTAGGAGAGGGGAAGCAACCGCCTATCCATCTATTTTGGGATAGCGGGAATCACATGTCCCGAAGAAGATTGAATTTGGAAAAGGGCCGGTGGTGGACCATCGTTACTAAAACAGTTTGTTTGTGCATTTTGGGAGGGTTGGTGTTTGGCACAAATATCTTCGGCTCCGCCTGAATAGCATGTCAACGGATGTAAGGTAAATGGAAACAGATGTCATTTTCTCATCATTTGGGGCTTTAGCGGGCCATTTGGGGCCCTTTGTGCAAGACCGCATCAGGAACGGGGTTTTCCCTTGTACCATGAGGTTTCCACTTAAAAAGCAAAGGTTTACATCGCTGACCCACTTCATTAAAGTTTGCCAGTCGGTTGGGTTTTAAGGGAGCGCAAGGCATAGTGGCACTCAAGGAATGAACGGTCACAGAAGGAAACTATCTTGAGAACCATCGTTTATTGGAGGCAGCTGAAAGGGCATCTGGATTATAACTCCCTACAGCCAACTGAAAAGCTCCACATTCAAGTGCATTTCTTTTCAAATCGTTGGATGGAGGGAGGAGCTTTCTTGGTGCGGGATTCTTTTGGGGGGAGCATCATCAGCAGCAGTCGTTCGGAAGGCTAAAATTTCATTTGCTGCTCATCACTCAAGCCAGTTTGGCCCATGCACTGCAAAATGAAAAAGCCACGATGGCTCGTGGCTTTTGATTGGTTGAGGTGGCGGTCAGATTTATGGATTGTTTTGACCTCTGTTGCATGAGATTCAGCATTCTATTGACTCTTAATAGCTACTTTTCGGACGGCATGCGCCCCAAAACAGTTTTAGGGCTTTGGGGCTTCTTTAATATTGATTTCTTACGTGTGACAAATGGGTGATTAGGAGGCTTTGATTGCGATCGATCGCCTTGGGCTAAGGGTGTGAGCTAAGAATCGTAAATGGATAGTCTCGTAGTATCTCAGAGGGTACAATGCACCATACACATTGTTGCGTTTAATTTTTGATCAATTTTTTAACGGTTATCAACCTCTCCTCGGAAAGGAGTTTTACAAAATAAATACCGGGCTTCAATGTTTTGACTGAAATAAAGTGAGTAGTTGAGGATTCCATCAAAACTAATCTCCCGTCGGAACCATATACTTCGATAGAGGTTAAACGTAAATTTGATTGGTTCGATACGTTAACCGTGTTGCTGGTCGGATTTGGGAAAAGTTGAATATCTGGGTTTGAACCAATCATTTGTTTTGTACTCAAAGCAGCAAAAGTAAATGGGATGGTGCAATCTGGGTTCCAAACTTGGAGGTTCCCTGAAAAATTGGCTGGGAAACTAGGATATCCAGGTTTTAAAGCAATTACATACTCAGTGGTGTCAAACATCGGATCCATTGGATTTGGCATCCACATACCTGCCCCTGTCCACTGATTAATGGTATCTCCTGTCTGGTCTACAAACCAGAAGTCGGAGTAGCCTGAATTGCAATTACTAGAGTCAGAAGTCATTTTAAACGTGAACCCCACTTGCCCAGATGCTGTAATTGTATCCTTTAGTTCAATGATTTTAATGTCAAGGCAAGAACATTGCGAAAACCCATAATTGCCAAGGGTAATGAAGCAACCAATGAGAAGAAGCTTAACAATGCTTTTCATAACTATTCTTTATAAGTTGAGCACAACGGTGAGGTAAACGAAAGTGTCGAAGGTAGTTTCGATCACTATCTGTTTTCGT
>CALCCE010000048.1 GCA_937899835.1 uncultured Flavobacteriales bacterium
TTGTTCGGTGAGATTGGAGTTGGTACTGGCTTTGGCGTTCAGTTGGATTAGTGTAGTAAAGTGTTTATCCAAGGCCAATTTTATCTCTTCCGTATTTTCTTCGATTCTTTCAGTGCGCCCTTCTATTTTTTCGGTCCGATCGTCAAGGCTCTTAGTAAGTGTTTCTATTCCTTTGGTGCGGTTATTAATATCGTCTACTGATTTTTTGAGGCCATCTTGTTCCTCACGCGTTGCTTTTTCCTTCGCTTTGATCATTTCAGCGAGGCGGTAGGGCAGGGCAAAGCCAGAGTCGCGCAAGATTGGCGCGATATCGAGATTGCGCCTTGATTTTCTACAATGAATATCATCTCTACTTTCATTGATTTCAAGCATGATGTCATTGGTGTAGAAGAAATGAGTCGGGTTGGTTGTAGCAGGCTTAACGCATTGGAGACAGTTACAGGGTATTTCAATGTCGAACTCTAAGCCCTTGTAGGTGCTGTGAATGTCTTGCAATGCTTTTACAATGCTCTGCTGTAGCTGCAAACGATCATCGCCAAAGGTGGTAACCACAATTTCTTTCCTACTTCGGTTTACCTGTACTTTGGCTTTAGCACTTGGTGCAGTAAACACTACCCCAAAGGCCCACACATCCTCAAAATCGGATTCAACGTAACTGCATAACTCTGCTGCGAGTTGATTGACAATTCCTCGGGGCATCAGGCGCGGATACTTGTACCGGATCGTCCACTGTTCGGCCGGGTTCCACTTTTCGTGGTTTTCCGGGATCTTGGTATTCATTAAAGAAGGGACGATGTAGGCGTTTTCATTTTTCCGCTTATAAGCCAGTCGAAAGATCTGCAACAATTCCAGCAACTCGTTGTGGTAGTCTTCATATTCCGCTTCACTCCACAACGCTTCAACATCCGATTGTTCCAGTTTCCCATTCTTTTCCCGAATGCTCTTACTGTCGATGATGCGGTACAGGGCGGTGGTGACCCATTCGGGGTTGAGAACAATGGTTCGGCTGATGGCGGGATAGTCACCGTACCACAATACAATGCCCAACTTGTGGAGGTACTTCAACAAGTCCTTTTGAGCTTGTCCATTGTCTAAGGTGTGTGTAGCGCATATTTTTCGGTATTCGCTAAATCGAATCAGGTTGTTCTTTTGGTAGAGTAAGGTTTCCAGTTCCTTTCTAATGGCCAATTGATGGCTCAAAATGGGCTTTCGAACGTGCGGTAATTCAACCAAGCAGTGTTCGATCGCTTTCTTAAGCTCTCTAAAGTTCTCAAGGTGTTCTGGTGTAGAGAAACTGAGGTCAACATTATACACTTGGTGGCGTACAATGGAGTAAAGGCTTCTATACTCTGCAATGTCAATATTTGCCGGTGTATCTCCGTGCTTCAGGTTTTGAAGCAATAAGATGGGATTGTCATCCCTTTCGGTAAATATCTCAATGGTTTGTAGCCATTCTTCGTACTTGTTTCCCTGGTCGGCTCTGGAATCGGTCACCAGAATGTAAAGTGCATCATCACTCAAAAAGAAACGGTGGGCTTGGTATAGGATGTCTTGACCTCCGAAGTCCCAGATATGACTAATAAAATTGTCCTTGGAAGTTGGGAATTTGTGGTCGTAAATGTCTACACCTCGGGTTCGATCTTCGTCGGAAGGTAAAGGTTTGTCTTCGTCTTCTAATTTGTATCGAAGTGAGGTTTTTCCCGTTTTTCCTTCACCTAAAAGCAGGACTTTGGCTTCGAACAGGGGTACTTCTTCTATGTCTTCTTTACTTAGTTCTTCGAAGTAACGTTTTATAGCCGCCTTACCCTGCTCAACAGTTTCAGGTGGTGGTGTTGTCAGTGGGTTATCGTATAAAGAAATACCTGAGGAAAATTCATTCGAGCCTATTTCAGCTTTAAAATCAGTGATCCATGAGGGTAGTTTAGAAATTTTATTTGAATTGAGATATAAGATTCTTAAACCTGTTAATTCTCTGAGTGGTTCTAAATCAGAAATTTGATTTGATTTAAGTTGTAATTGTGATAAATTCTTTAATTTTTTGAGTGGCCCTAACTTGGAGATGTTATTGGAATTTAGGGATATAGTTATTAAATCCTTTAAATATTTTAGTGGTTCTAAATCCGAAATGCTATTTGAATCAAGGCCTATGAAATTTAAGCCTTTTAAATCTTTGAGTGGCCCTAACTCAGAAACATTATTTGATTTGAGGTTTATAGATTTTAAATTCTTTAAATGTTTTAGTGGATTTAAATCTGAAACTTGATTTGATCGGAGGTTTAAAGATTTTAATTCCTTTAAATATTTTAATGAATTTAAATCTGAAACATTATTTGATTGAAGGTCTATAGATTTTAATTTCTTTAAATGCTTTAATGGGTTTAAATTCGAAACTTGATTTAGTCGGAGGTCTAAGTCTGTTAATTCAGTTAAATCTTTAAGCGGCTCTATATTTGAAATTTGATTTTTGTCAAGATATAGATAAGTAAGGGTGTTCAAATTTTTGAGTGGCTCTAAATCCGAAATCCGATTTGATCGGAGTTCTAAATAGGTTAATCCATTTATTTCTTTGAGCGCTTTTATGTCCGAAATTTGATTATTGTGAAGATCTAAAAAGGTAAGAGCATTTAAATTTTTGAGTGGTTCTAACTCTGAAATTTGATTCGAGCTAAGATTTAATTCAGTTAATTTTGTTAAATACTTGAGTTGTTTTATGTCTGAGATTCTATTGTTACTTAGTCTTAGGTAATTTAGATTTTTGAGATTCCTTAGTGGACTTATTGCTGTAACTTTATTATGGTTAAGATTTAAAAATTTCAATGTGCCCAAAGTTCTTATTGGACCTAAGTTTGAAATTAGATTTGTGTTAAGGTCTAATGCTTCTAAATTTTCTAATTTTTTACAAAAGGATATATTGGATGTTTTGTATCCAATTAACTTTAGTATTTCCAATTCCTGTAATTTATTGATATAAATAATATCAATTATTATGTTCTCTTTGTTTGTAATTGAATTTAATTTGAAGTTGTTGCTCTCTCCAATTATTAGGCATCTTAATCGATTGAGATTCTTTATATCCTTTGTTAAATACTTAATGTTGTTATGTGAACCTGTATTTTGACTCGTGAATTCTTCCTCTTTCAAATAATCATACGATCCTCCCGATAGGTTAAGCGTTTCAAGCTGCGTACACTCAAACAACTCTGGCAAATCCCCAAGATTGGTAATACCACAGTTGCCCAAATCCAAAAAAGTCGATTGGGTTTCCAAACATTCTCGAATCAGCCGTTTGGCTTGCGATAAGTCGTGCATATTTTTTTCAATTGAAACTACGGGTGGCCAACGCGGATGGTCCAGACATCCGAGTGGGAGGAGCAACATGTCATGGTGGTACATCCGCTCCAAAGCATATTTACAATTGGAAATTTAATTGAATCCAGCGCCTTGCTCCAAATCCATTGGGCAAAAAATGGTGCTTCAACCATGGAAATCCCCTCAAGAGATTAATAATATGGCATGTCGAGCTGTTTCGAGTAGGCTTTAATCGCCCAAGCCACTTCCAACTGCATCCATCATTTGACCACGGGTTCTCATCTTCACGTCCCGCTCAATCCCGAACTTTGCCCCCACAAAGCAACCTGATCATGTCCGCGGAACCTTCCGAAACCCACCCAGCCCATTTAGCCATCTCGGATTATACGTATGACTTGCCGGATGAGCGCATTGCGCGCTATCCGCTGGTGGAGCGGGATACGAGCAAGCTGTTGGTGTACCGCGAGGGCAGGGTAGAGGAGCAGGTGTTTCATCAATTGCCGGATTTGTTGCAACCCAAAGATTGCCTGGTGTTCAACGATACCCGGGTGATCCACGCACGGCTGCACTTGCAGCGGCCCACCGGTGCGCACATGGAGGTGTTGTGCCTGGAACCGGTGCAGCCGGTGGAAATTACTGAGGCTTTTGCGCAAACCGAGCGCACCGTGTGGCGCGCCTTGGTGCGCAACGGCAAGCGCTGGCAAGTGGGCACTGCGGTGACCAAGGAGATTGTTTTGGAAGGTAAAAACTACACCTTGCAAGCCACCCTGAAGGCCAAGGAGGCGGACAGCGCCCTGGTAGAATTTTTGTGGGACCAAGTCCAAACCTTTGCCGAGGTGCTGGACGATGTGGGCATTCTGCCTTTGCCGCCCTACCTCAACCGCGAAACCAAAGCCGAAGACGAGGAACGCTACCAAACCCTCTACGCCCAAGCCAAGGGCTCGGTGGCAGCGCCCACGGCAGGTTTGCATTTCACTCCGCGGGTGTTCGACGATTTGCAAGCCCGGCAAGTGCAGCCGATCTTCGTCACCTTGCACGTGGGGGCAGGCACCTTTAAGCCGGTGAAGGCGGCCACCATGAAAGGGCATCAAATGCACCGCGAACGCATTGCCATTACCCGAAAATCGATTGAAAAAATGCGTGCTGCGGCTGAAAGCCAACGCATTGTTGCGGTGGGCACCACTTCGCTGCGCACCATCGAAAGCCTCTATTGGTTTGGGGTGAAACTACATGCTGGTGCCGACTTGCCCGAACTGGAAGTAGGGCAGTGGGACCCTTACGAGTTGGCCGGGCAGGCGCTGCCTGCTGCCCAAGCGCTGGATGCGGTGTTGGCGTGGATGCAAAGCCGTGAATTGACTGAACTCACTGGCCAAACCCAGCTGCTCATTGCACCGGGCTACACCATCCGCATGGCCCATGCGCTCATTACCAATTTTCACCAGCCCAACAGCACCTTGCTACTGCTGGTGGCGGCCTTTATCGGGCCCGATTGGCGCAAGGTATACGACCATGCGCTTGCCCATGATTTTCGCTTTTTGAGTTTTGGAGACAGCTCCATCCTGTTCAAAAGCTGAAACTGCCTCACCATTTTTTGGATTTCTCCGAAAGGGCACAGTTGCAAAAGGCAAACGACCGTATGTGGGGCCGAATGCAGGCAGCTTTTAGGCTACCATTGAATCTGCGGAAGTGCCCGTGCAAAAGCGCAGCGATGGAGGATCGAAACAAAAAACGCGGAGGGTTTAAAGTGAATTTTAAACCGCTCCGCGCACGCTAATCCCGCAATGGAAATGCTGGGTATTTTTGGCAATCGAAATTGCTTTAAGCAGAAGTATTTAGGTCTTGGGCCAGTTGTATACTGAATTGCAACAGTTCGGTGATTTTCGAGTATTGAAAGTGCCCCTCGTCGTCTTTTACAAACAACCTGGAGCCCATGCCTACGCATTTGGCACCCGCCTCAAACCAAGCTTTCAGGTTTTCCTCCTCGGGCTTTACGCCACCGGTAGGCATGATGTTGAACCAGGGGCAAGGCGCCTGTGCCGCTTTCACGAAGGCCGGCCCGAGCACATTCCCCGGAAAGGCTTTGATAATGGGCATGCCCATGAGGTGCGCCCGTTGCATCTCGGTGAGTGTTCCACAGCCACCGCTCCACAATATATCGTGCGCCCGACAAGTTTCTGACACGCCCTCGTCCAAAAAGGGCGAAACCAAAAAGTGAGCACCCATTTCGATAAAAAGTGCAGCTTGCTTTTCGTTGGCAATCGAGCCCACCCCAAGCGCCAACTCGGGGTAGTGTTGCTTCGAATAGTTGATGAGGGCATCAAACACCACCGGGGCATGGTTGCCGCGATTGGTAAATTCAATGACCCGAGCGCCACCTGCATAGCAAGCATCGATCAATTGCCGGGCCACCACAATGTCTGCTTCGTAAAAAAGAGGAATGACCCTCGTTTGAAGCATGAGGTTAACTACGTGTTCCTTTTTCATAGGCATTATCGGGCTACGCGGCCAGAAGCATCTCCGGCCAGCAATTTCTCCACTTCTGCTACGGTAGCAAGGTTGGCATCGCCATAAATGGTGTGTTTCAAACAACTGGCCGCTACGGCAAAATTCAAGGCATACTGGGGATCTTCTTGTTGGATCAGCCCATAGATGAGGCCCCCCATGAAAGAGTCGCCACCACCTACCCGGTCCACAATGTGGGTGATGTTGTAGGTAGGTGCGGTGTAGAATTGCTGCCCGTCGTACAAAATACCCGACCAGGTATTGTGCGAAGCACTAATGGAGCCCCGGAGGGTAATGATCACTTTTTTAGCTCTCGGAAAACGTTCCATCAATTGCTGGCAAACACTTTCATAAGCTTTGGAATCCATGCTTTCTCCCTGGTGAATGTCTACCCCCTGGGGGGCAATGCCGAAATGCTTTTCTGCGTCCTCCTCGTTGCCAAGAATCACATCGCACCCTTCCACCAAAGCTGGCATTACTTCGCTGGCCGGTTTGCCCCATTTCCACAGTTTGCTGCGGTAGTTCAAGTCGGTCGATACCGTAACGCCCATGCGGTTGGCGGTTTGAATGGCCTCCAGGCAAACGGCAGCCGCCGATGCCGAAATGGCCGGTGTAATGCCCGTCCAGTGAAACCACTGGGAGTCTTGAAAAACCTTTTCCCAATCTACCATGCCCGGTTCGATGGAAGAAAAAGCCGAATGGCTGCGGTCGTAAACCACTTTGCTGCCCCGGTTAACGGCCCCTATTTCGAGAAAATAAATCCCCAGGCGGTCGCCACCAAACAGGGTATCGGAAGTGCCTACGTTGCGTTTGCGCAATTCCATTTGCGCACAACGGCCAATATCGTTGTCGGGCAGTCGGGTAACGAATTCCACGGGGAGGCCATAGTTGGCCAGGGAGACGGCTACGTTGGATTCACCGCCACCGTAGACCACGTCAAAATTGGTGGCCTGCGAAAACCGTTTCCAACCCGGAGGCGTAAGCCGAAGCATGATTTCTCCGAAAGTGACAATCTTTTTCATTGAATTGAATGTTTTGGATGCATGTCCACACCGCTTCCGGAGTGGGGGAGAGGATCAAGGTGCGCTGGCTGAAGCAACGCAGGGCGGTTGCATTTAAGAAAATGCAAGACCGCCGTTGATGTCGATGTTGTTGCCCGTCACAAACGAAGCTTGGTCCGACAACAGGTAAACCACCAAATCGGCTACTTCATCGGCTTCTCCTTCACGCCTCAGCGGAGTGGCGGCCGCCACTTTTTCGCGCACCGCATCTTTGGTAAAGGTGTCGTGAAACGTGGTGTTGATCATTCCCGGGGTGAGTGCATTGACCCGAATGCCTTTGGGACCGAGTTCTTTGGCCATGCTCCGGGTGTAGGTCATCACCGCCCCTTTGGCAGCGGCATACGCTCCGGCTCCCGGGCCACCACCATCACGAGCGGCTTGCGAAGAAAAGTTTACAATGGCACTGCCTTCTGGCATCATGGGCACAATGGCTTGCGAAACCAGAAAAACCGAATTGAGGTTGAGGCGCACCACAAAGTTGAGAAAGTCTTCGTCCATTTCGGCCAGGGTTTTGCGCGCTACCAGGCCTCCTGCTACGTTCACCAGGTAGTGCACCGCATCGCCGAAAGCCTCTTTGGTTGCAGCGGCCAGGGCGTCAATGTCAGCCTTGCTGGTCATGTCTCCCTTTACGGCAATGGCTTCTCCACCCGCTTCTTTGATGAGGGCGAGCGTGGTGGTGGCATCGTCGGGGTTGTTGAGGTGGTTCACAACTACTTTGGCCCCTTTGGAGGCAAGGTTGACCGAAATGGCGCGGCCAATATCCCGAGCACCACCGGTCACAACGGCTACTTTTCCTTGTAGGTTCATGGTTGATGTATTCATGGTTTTCGAATGTTTTTTATTGGTCTATAGGTTTAATTTCTTTTGCGAAAAAGCGAATGGATAGATAGCCGAGTGGTACAAACACAGCGATCATGATGAAAATGGGAGTGTAGGAATAGTGTTCGGTAATGACCGGTACCAGAAAGTTCATGAGGATCACCGAGAAGATGCCCACGGTGCCTCCCAGGCCGGCCAAAGAGCCCACTGATTTTCCACTCAAAAGGTCACTTGGAATCGTTTGAATGTTGGAGATGATGAATTGAAAGCCAAACAAGACTCCCGCTACAATGAGGACAAAACGTTCGGGAGTGTTGCCAAAGAGAATGGTGGCCACCAGCCCCAAAAACATGATGATGCAGCCGATCAAAATGGTGCGCTTGCGCGCTTGATCTACCGATCCACCTCGAATGATGATTTGTCCTGAAAAATAGCCTCCCGTAAGGCTGCCAACGGCAGCGCCTACGTAGGGTACCCAGGCAAAAAAGCCGATTTCTTTTACGTTAAAGCCATAAACATCCGCCAGGTAGATGGGCATCCAGCCCACAAAAAGCCACCAAATGGGCTCGATGAAAAACCGGGAGATCAACACTGCCCATGGGGCGCGGTGCGACAAAATATGCACCATGCTGAGGCCTTCTTGCGCGCTGCTTGCTTGTTGCTGTTGCATCCCCGATCGAATGAGTTCCCGCTCTTCGGGAGTGATCCACGGGTGTTTATTGGGCAAGGCCTTGTTGAAAATAAGCCATGGAATGACCCACAGCAAACCCAGTGCGCCCAAGAGCACGAAAGTCATTTCCCAGCCAATGGCCACCCAGATCATCGCGATGAGGGGTGGGGCAATGATGGAACCCATGGCCGCTCCGGAGTTGAAGATGCCCTGGGCCAGCGCCCGTTCTTTGGACGGAAACCACTCGGCATTGCTTTTTACAGCCCCCGGCCAGTTGCCCGCCTCGCCCAATCCGAGCAATACCCGAAACAAGCTGAAGGAAATCAGGCTGCGGGCCAGGCCGTGCAACGAAGTAGCGATACCCCAAACCGTGATGGAAATCACGAAGCCCAGTTTCGTGCCAATTTTATCAAACATTTTTCCCGTGAGGGATTGGCCAATGGCATACGCCACCAAAAAGATGTTGAGAATGAGCGCATAGTCGTTTTTGTCCATGCCCAAATCTTCGGAAATGTCAGGCCACATGATGCCCAAAGCCGACCGATCGATGTAGTTGATGATCGTAGCCAGGCAGATCAGCCCGATGATGTACCAGCGAAGTCCCTTGATTTTCATGGGTTGACGGATGACATGAAATCTTCCCGCAATGGGCTAAACACATCAATGAGCATCCCTTTTTCGGTGCAAACACAACCATGCATCACGTGAGGCGGAATGTAAAAAGAGTCGCCACCGCGCAAGGTGCGGGTTTCATCGCCAATGGTCATTTCAAAGGTGCCGTCTACCACATAGGTTACCTGCGCGTGGTGGTGCTCGTGCATTTGGCCCACCCCACCGGCGTCAAACCGCACTTTCACCATCATGATCGAGTCGTGGTAGCCCACGATCTGCCGGGTGATGTGCTCGTCGATTCGTTCCCAAGGAATATCACTTTCAAGTAGAAATGGTGCGCTTTGCTGTGGAGTACTCATGGTTGATTAGTTGATTTCGATTGAAAAAAATGGTCTATTTTTCGTAGGTAGGGCACTGTTGCCCTGGTAAGCGGTCACGGTGTAGGCAGAACCATCCGTTAGTGCGATTCGAATGTTGAGGTGTGCCGCTGCATAATCGGGTTGAAATTGCACGTTGGCAATGGGGCTATAGGCTTGCTCGGTGCGTTCTGTCACCGCATCGTAGTGGCCATGAGCGGCCATCACACTCACCCAGGTTTGGTTTTGAGCCTCAGACCGGTAGATCAAAGCATTTTCCCGACGGAGGTTCTGCAAGGGATCGTTGGCGCCAATAGCCGCTTGCGTCACCGCAAAAGCTTGGTCAGATTGAGTGTGCACCGTAAAAAATCGTTGTTGGTCCAGTAGGGTGAAGGCAGCAGTGAAACTCGGTTCGCCAGTGCCCAGGTGCCATAAATATTGGTAGCCCTGCGCTTCGCCCAGCGGTTGGAGCAGGGCAGTAGCTTGTGGCACTTCAGGGCTTAAATGGATGCGCTGCGTGTGGTAATGAAAAGGCAAATCATAGGTGTGCGTTTGTGCACTGCGTGCCTGATAAATGTCGATCAGAAAAGTGTGTTGCTCTGCCTGCACCAAGGCCACCGTGCGTTGCAAGGCCACACCCGGGTAGGCCGTGGTATCGGCAGCAGCAACCGCCTGAATACCATCGGAAAAGTATTCGAAAACCTGCCAGGGATGAGCTGCATCGGCCACTTTGACCTTGCCGGCGTGTTGCGGCATTTGGTCCACCACCAAAGTGTTGTGGGCAATGGTTTTTTGCGCATACAACTTGTTTTCGGCCAAATACCGGCCGCCCTCCTTTTGTGGAACATTGAGAAAACGTGCCGCTCCGTAGTCGGAAAGCAGCTCCCGACCATCGTCGTACACCAGCAAGCCAAGTTGATCGAAATGGCCATGGCCCATGCCATGGGTGCCGTATTTGAACAATACTTCGAGTCCGGTAGGGGCATTTTTTTCACGCAACACCGCAATGCCGCCTTGTTGACCCTTGGGGCCATCTTGCAGCACCACCGACTGCCGCTGAAACGGTGCCGGCGTGGCATCCAGGCCCACTACTGCATCCGTTAGCATCAGGTTGCCGTTGGATTCCATCAAGGAGATGAGGGCTTGGTTTTTTCCACCGTTGGCAAACCAAACCGGCAGCGCAATGCCCAGTTCCGGGGTTTGAATGGTTTTGGATTTGATGGCATCGTTGATCGGAAAGAAGGCCCCACCCGAGGTGCTCATCTGAACCGTTGTTTCAATGGCCTTTAAAATCACGCCATCCCTAAAGGCAAACACCTTGCGCTCGGGCTGATTTTTTTCCAGGGCTTGCGCCAACAAGACCAGGGGCATTAATGCGTAGCGTTGATAATAGGGGCCCTCGGCATAGTAACCGTCTGGCGAAAACAGCGATTCGATTTGTTTGAAAAAGCCACAATTGCCCGAAGGATCGGTGCCGTACAAGGCCTGTTCTACCAGTTCTGCCTTTTGCAGTGCCAAGCCCGTCATGCCCACACCGGCCACTGCCCACATGCCGTGGTTGTGAATACTGTTGAAAGTTTTGGAGGTTTCATCGCGGATAAATACCACCATGGGCAGCAGCAAGCCTTCTTCAATTTGTTGCTTTTCTTCGGCCGTTAAATCCGCTGCAATGGCATCGTATGCCTGAATAAAGTGCACCAGGGCCACCTCCTCGTTGAGCACTTGCCAAAAGAGCTTGCCGGGTGCCTGCTTTTTGGCTTGTGGGTGGAGTGGGAGCGTAGGGTAGAGTTGAGCATAAGCTAAAAGCAACTCTTTGCAATAGGTTTTCGCTGCTTCGTTGCCATCGAGCAAATACCACGTGGCAGTAGCCAGTGCGTCTTGGTAATTCGCTTTGTGCTTCTCGTGCGTGAAGCCTCCGCCGGGGTCTTTGGGCACTGGTACCACCGGCTTCTGCTGCATGGCGCTCTCTGCCTTGGTTTGGAGTTGGTGCAAAGCGCGGTCGATCACCGGAGTGCCTTCCATCGCCCGAATGGCTTGCACACCGGCTGCAGTGAGCAACAGCCGTGGCCCCTCCTCGCCGTTGGCAGTAGCAACCGGCTGGTCTTGCACAGGTTGGTTGCAGGCAAGCCCACCCAACAGGAACAGCCCCAAGAAAACTATATGGAAAAAATGCTTCACGTTGATTGATCTTCTAGCAATTACAGGCTCCAGGTTTCCAGCTGTGCGGTGTTCATGGTGCGTGCCTGTTGCGTAATGCTCGATCGGTTTACCCGATGCTCATAAAAGGTTTGAATGCGACCTGACTCGTGAAGGTTGCAGCTTTCAATCACCACATCGGCCCACGCAGGATCTTCAAAAAAGATGCTGCGGCCACTGGCGCCCGATTGCACAAATTCGCAACGTGCCACCCGGGCGTATTGCACGCCCAACATGCGTACTACACTGCCCAACTCCTTGTTGTTGACATTGTAGAAATGGCAGTCCGAAACCCAGGCAAAAGGACCGGTAGTGCTTTCATCATTGCCACCGCGATACACATCGATGGCCATGCCCATCACGTTGGCAAACACGCAATTGTTTACCCGAATGTGTTCCACGTTGTAGCGTCCTCGGTCTTCTTTTTCGGCCGAAAACACAATGCCATGTCCCGAAAAGCCCTTGAACCAGCAATTGGTTACCGATACGCTATCGGCAAAGGTGCTTTTGGCGCCATGCACACCTGCAAACCGCGATTCGTTGAAATCTGAAAAGCGGCAGCCGTCAACGTGCAGTTGGTAATGGTTGAGCATGGGCGCTACCGAAGTAATTCCGTAGCTGGCATCTCCTGCTTTGGAGCGGCCCGAAAAGTGCAGGCCTTGAATGTGGAGTTGCGCTCCATCGTGAATCTCAATCAGGCCGTGTTTTTTGAGGTTGGCCCCAGGCGCTACCAATGGAAAACCGCCCTTTGCCAATAGAAAAAGGTCTTTCTTCACTGCCAAAGGTTGTTTTAGCGCCAAGCGGCTTTCCGCTGCAATCCAAAGCGTATCTCCAGGATTCAAATCGTCTACCACGGCTTGAATGTTATCGCATTCGGCCGCCGTTAGCAGCCGCGAGGTAGGCAAAGCCGTACTCGGTTTTTCGGTCAACGCGGCTTGCCACCAATGGGGGCCGGTTGCTGTGGCTTGCACCGGAAGTTGAGGTGCCGGTTGCCCTTTGATGGCCGGCAAGCCTTCCTCCGTGGTGTAGAGTTCCATGGCCGTGATCGAAAAGCCCGGCATGGCCGCGCCTTGATTGATGGAATTGTCTTGAAAGCGAATGCCAGAAACATCGTCCAGTACCGTGATCTTCCAATCGTCCCGATCGGTATAAATGTGGTTGTTAATAAAAGCCGTGTTTTGCGGAAAGGCAGTGCGCTCCCGGTCAGCACCGGTTCCAAACGCCACCTCATCGCAATGTATAAAGGTGTTTTGGCTGATCGTAGCGTCTTTCACCTGATGGTAGCGGTTGATGGGAGAATTGGGTACCCCATTCATCACCGGGAGAGCCGCATGAAAGCGGTGTCCGGTTAAGCCCCAGAAGTAATTGTTAGTGATGGTGTGGCCTGCATTGATTACCCGAATACCTCCGGTGTACGGCAGGTTTTTACCCAGAAAATAGTTGTTGGACAATACATTTCGGTTGCCGTGTCGTAGGGTAAGCACCCCTTCACAAGCGTGAAACACATTGCCCGAAATCTCGTTTTCGGTGGCCTTGATCGAAACAATTTCTACCTCCCCGTTGCAGCGGTCGAAATAGTTGTTGTTGACTTTGACGTGAGCCGGAGAGAGGCTGAAAGCGGAGGACCCCACCCGCATGGTTTCCCCGCCATTCGACCCCATTCGGGAACGTGGCCCAAAATAATTGTGATCAATCTTACTGTAGCTTTCCTGGCTTTCCGGATGATTTAAGCGCACCACCAGGGTAGTACCCAAATTTTGTTTGTTGCCTAAGTAATTGTGATCAAAGCGGTTGTGGTTGCCGTGAATTTCCACCCAGTGGTCCATCTCCAAACGGTGGGGCAACGAAAAATCAGTGATGCTACAGTGGCTTACCCGACAGTAACTGGCTTTGGTTTGGCCGTCCTCAGATTCAAAGGAAATAACTGCTCCCTTGGGCGAATGGCCATTTTGAAACCATACTCCCTCAAAAACACCGTGTTTTCCCGAGAGGTAAAGTTTGGATTGCCCCGAAAAAATCACCTCACCGGGCGTTTGGGCACGTACTACCACAGGTTGGTCGGCGGTGCCTTCGGCTGCAAAGTGGAGTACAACATCTTTCCAGGTTCCATTAGGAATCACAAGGGTGTCGCCCGCCTGGGCTTCGTTCAGTTGTTTTTGCAATTGATCGAAAGCACCCGGAGAGGCATCGGCGGGAGACTTCGGGGCCGAGCACCCGAAACTGCTAACCAGCAAAATCGACAACCCCACTCCGAAGCAGAGGAGCTGAGGTGAAGTTTTCTTGCGGAGCCTGGTGAAAAGAAAAGGAACTATAGTGTGAATCATTTGGTGCAACTAAAGCGCGGTTAAGCGTTGTTCGGTAAGTTTTCTACGATGTCTTTCAGGTGTTCTTCCATGTGTTGGGCAGCGTTTTGCGCGTCTTTGGCAGTAATGGCATCCATGATCGAGCGGTGCTCTTTCAAAGTGGCCAGTGCCCGGCCTTCCCCACACACGTCCTTGGTGGCATAATTATGCAAAATGTCAGGGGTGATGATCATCATAAGCGATTGCAATACCCCATTTTTGCTGGCCTCTGCAATTTTGAGGTGGAAGAGCAGGTCTTCATCAATGCCCTGTTGCCCCGCTTGAATTTTCGCTTCGTAATTTTCCAAAGCGCTGCGCATTTCCTGCAAATCTTCTTCCGATCGGCGAACGGCTGCCAATCGTGCCGTCTGCGTTTCTAATAAGTAGCGGGTTTCTACCAAGGAGGCAAAATCTTCGCGGTGCAACCCCAATACGTTGGTGATCAAACCATCCAAAGCCGTTACGCCCAATCCCGATACCTGGGTGCCACTTTGCGGCATGGTGCGTACGATGCCGTAAAATTCCAAGCGCTTGATGGCTTCGCGCACGTAGCCTCGGCTAACTCCTAATTGCTCTGCCAGCTTCCGTTCGGGGGGCAAACGCATGCCCGGTTTAATTTCACCTGCGCTAATCAGGCCCTTGATCTGAGCAATGATTAGGTCTACAGGCGATTCCACCGAGATCTGTTTGAAGTTTTTGAAATATGCTGAATCGCCGTCAGCCATGAATAAATGTTGAATTGGTTAACCAAAAATTGGTTGACCAAAAATAGAATAAAATTTCAATCGCCAACTAAACTCCATTGTTTTTACTACAAGTTCCTCATTAACAGTTATTTGTGGTGGAAAGCTGCTTTTCTTAATGCTTCCCTTTCGTGATTTTATTTTTTAAAGTGTTGATAAACAGATTGTTATGTTTTTTATGTGTATGTAGTAGGTGCGATAAAGGGGATGGTGACAAACGCCTCGTGCGTAGCCGCTGTTATAAGGTCTCCATTGAGGTTGAAATCACTGAATGAATTGATTTATAAAGGTTTTTGATCCGTTTGCGCTCCAAGCTTCACTAAGCGTCATTTTTACATTTATCTGGGTAGATATTTGGATAGCGGAAATATTTGACTTAAAATTGGTCGACCAATAAACTGGTCAACCAGTTAAATCTGGTAGCCCGTTTGATGAATTGTCGACCAACAGCACACATTTATGCGATACCTACGTTTACTCAATCTGTTCTTCCTCTGTTTTCTCTCCGTTTCGGCCTTCGAGTCGTCGGTTCAGGCGCAAACCACCGCTACTATTGGTACAGGATCTTCCTCGTCCAGCACGCGTGGGCCTTTCCAACGGTCAGATACCAATTCTTCTACCGTCTACTCCCGCTTCGTGCATGTGTATACCGCCAGTGAATTGGCCAGTGCAGGGATTCCAAGTGGAGCATCCATTACTTCCCTCAACTGGGAGCTGGCCTCCTCCAATGTGATTGTGGGTAGTGGTAATGCCAATTTGAGGATCTACGTTAAAAACTCCAGCGCAACACAGGCGGTTCCTGGTTCTTGGAGCACACTGATTGGAGGCGCTACGCTGGCCCTCGATACCAATTTCAACACTACCAACAACTTTCCGGGGGCTAACGGTTGGATGCCTTTTGCCTTAGACAACCCCTTTACGTATACGGGAGGTGCGCTGGAAATTTCCGTGGATTGGGACTGCTCTCAGGTGTCTACACCAGCCTTTTCGGGCGATGGAGCGATCAAATGGCGGTGGCAGTCGACTTCGCCAGATACTACAGTGGTGAAAAAAACTTCTAGCTCGAGCCCTTCCTCCAACATAAGCGATGAAAAAACGGAGCGTGCCAACATTCAAATCGTATACAATGCCGCGGCTTGTGATCCACCCACTGCTTTGTATGTAGACAGTACTACCAGCACCTCCACCATTTTGGGATGGATCGGTGCTACCAATGCCACTTCTTATAACTGGAAGGTAGTCCCCGCTGGTGCTGGAGCCAGTGCTCCCGCCATCGATTCGGGCGCTACGGCCAACACCACACAATTGGTCACTGGGCTCACGCCTTTTACTACCTATGATTTTTACGTGACTTCCGACTGTGGCACCATTGGAACGAGTGGCACTACTGGTCCGTTTGCGTTTATGACCCTGCCGGTGGCCACTACTACCATAACCATTGGCACGGGTTCTTCCTCTTCCAGCACCCGCGGTCCGTTACAGCGCTCAGATACCAATTCTTCCACCGTTTTTTCGCGCTTTGTGCAGGTTTACAAGCCCAGTGAGTTGGCCGCTGCCGGCCTTTCTGCGGGTGATTCTCTTACGGCCTTGAATTGGGAGCTTGCCTCCTCCAACATCATTGCAGGTGCAGGCAATGCCTCTATTAAAGTGTACATCAAAAACTCAACCGATTCTGTAGCGGTATCCAACAACTGGTCTACCTTTATTACAGGTTCTGCCCTGGTGGTAGACAACCTTTACAACACCACCAACAACTTTCCGGGAGCTAATGGCTGGATGGATTTTGAATTCAATCAACCTTTTGCCTACACGGGTGGTGCACTGGAAATCGCAGTGGATTGGGATTGTTCCACGGTATCCACTCCTGCTTTCGATGGCGATGGCGCTTTGAAGTGGCGCTGGCAGTCTACCGCTCCCGACGATCTGGTGGTCAAACGCACCGGAAGCTCTTCAGCTCCTACCAGCATTAGCGATGTGAAAGATGAGCGGGCCAACATTCAGATGGTCTACTCGCTCAACACCTGTGCGGTGCCGGTAGACCTGGTCGTGAGTAACATTGATTCTACCTCGGCTGCCATGAGTTGGAGCCCGGTAGTAGCAGCCGCCACGTACGATTGGAAAATTGTTCCGGCTGGTGCCGGGCCTATGAGTCCAGCGGTAGATTCAGGAACCGTTACCGGTGATACCAATGCCACTACCACTGCGCTAATGCCCGGAACCTCTTATGATTTTTACGTGATTGGGGATTGTGGACCGATTGGTTCCAGCACAGCCAGTCTTCCTGCTGGTTTCACCACATTGTGTGGAAACGTAGCCGCTACCGTAGTTAGCGCTTCGGTCACCAATGTTAGTTGCAACGGCGGCAGCGATGGTGCCATCGACATTTCCATCACTTCGGGCATTGCTCCCTATGATTTTTCATGGAGCTCCACCGACACTACCGAAGACCTTAGCGGTATCATGGCTGGTAATTATGCCTTGACCATTACCGATGGCAACGGGTGTCCTTCTTTTGATAGTGTAACGGTTACTGAGCCAGTTGCCATTGCCCTTTCTGCTGCTACTATAACAGATGTTTCTTGCAATGGTGACAGCGATGGCGCTATTGATATTTCTGTTGCTGGGGGAGTGGCGCCTTACGCCTTTGCATGGAGCAATGCCGAAACTACTGAAGATATTACCGGAGTAGCTTCGGGTAGCTATACGGTGACCATTACCGATGATAATGGCTGTACGATTGTGGACAATGCCCAGGTGAATGAACCGGCTGCATTGGCCATTTCGAGCACGATAGTTTCGGACACCAACAATGCCAGTGTGGGGGCTGCCACCGTATCGGTAACGGGTGGAACTCCTCCTTACGCCTATACTTGGGATGGCAATACGGGCGATGCCGATTCAACCGGTTTGCCGATGGGTACCTACAACGTAGTTGTGACCGATGCCAACGGTTGCACCGAAAGCACAGACGTAGACGTGGATAACGTGGTAGGCATTGCAGCCCTTCGTGGTTTGGAACAGTTTTCCGTTTCTCCGAATCCTACCCAAGGCATCACCAACGTTGATTTATTGCTCCAACAACCTGCCGAAGTTTCAGTGGCGGTGTATTCCATTACTGGCGAATTGGTGGCCACCTACCCAGCAGCGAAAGTGAAGCAATTTCGACAGTCAATTGATTTGTCGGTTTATGGAGAAGGTTTGTATTTTGTCCACGTGAAAATCAACGATCAAGCCCTCACACACAAGATTTTTCTTTTAAATTAATTCGATGGAAGTTCTTAACAATTTCTCTCAAATCGTATTTGATACTCCGGTTGATCAAATCATCAAGCAAATTCGGGATTTGATTTCATCGGGTCAGTTGAAACCTGGAGACCGTTTACCTTCCGAAAGGCAGTTGTCCGAACGCCTCAACGTGGGCCGGACCCACCTGCGGGATGCCATTCGCAAACTGGAGTTTTACGGGATTTTGAAGACTGTTCCTCAAAGTGGAACGTATGTGGCAGGCTTGGGCATTCCTGCGTTGCAAGGTTTGATCACCGACATGCTGGCCTTGCAAGGCAACGATTTTAAATCGTTGGTCGAAACACGGGTGATTCTGGAAATGAACACCGCCCGGTTGGCTGCCGAACATCGTACCGCTAAAGACCTGAAGGAAATGGAGCAGGCGCTCCACCAACATCGGTTGAAAGTGCAGAAAAACCAGGATGCAGTGGACGAGGATTTTCTTTTTCACCTCAAAATTGCCGATTCGAGCAAGAACTCGGTGTTGAAGTCGCTCATGCTCATCATTGCACCCGACATCATGCAGTATTTTAAGAAGCATGATGTCTGTGGAGCAGGAAGGTCTGATGTGGCGGTGGATCAACACGAACAGTTGCTGCAACACATTGTAGAAAAAAATCCAGACAAAGCGGTAGCATCTTTGTTGGCACACCTCGATGGAATTAGCGAATACGTAAAGCACCTCAAAGAAGACGTTTACCTAAGTGATCGCGGATTCTTATCCAACAGGCCCTAATTTCAAATGAGTGCACTACTTGGTCGATGGCTTGTTCATCAAGGGTTTGGATAGCCTTGTAGGCAACTATGTTGTTCTCCAAAAGCATTGGTTCCTTCCATTTAAAATCACCTTAAAAAACCGCTTGTTTTTAGCGGGATTGGCGCTTAAAAAGCGTCATCCACAAGCGATTTAAACGAAGCAGTTTGTTACTGCATACTTGGCGGATATTGTCTCAGCTGTTCCGTTTTTGACCAGTTAAGGCCGTTTTTTTCATTCTATAGTTTACCATGATGAATCGAAAAGAGTTGATACAATCACGATTAGTTTCATGCTTTTATATGGCAGTACTGATGCTGCTCACCTGTCACGTTCAGGCGCAGGAGCCAACACCTGCGCAAGCGAAGAATATCACCATTTCAGGGGTGGTGAAAGGAGATGACGGTGTCACGATTCCCGGAATCAATATTGTGGTACAGGGTACTTCTATTGGTACTTCTACCGATATGGATGGTAAGTATTCCCTATCTGTCCCCCCAAACGCTACATTGGAGATATCAGGAATTGGTTTCAAAACCCAGTTGGTGGTGGTTGAAAACCGTACTAAAATCGACATCACCCTAAGCGAAGACGTTGAAACGCTTGAAGAGCACGTGGTGGTGGGTTACGGCACGGTAAAAAAATCGCATTTCACCGGAGCCGTTTCCAAAGTACAGGCTGAAAACCTGGATCAAATGCCCCACTCGCGGGTAGATGATGCTTTGGTAGGCCAAATGTCGGGGGTAACGGTACAACAAACCAACCCTGCAGCGGGGGAAGCACCAGTGATGCGGGTACGTGGACAAGGGTCTATTTCTTTTGATTCCAATCCTTTGATTGTGTTGGACGGAATTGTGGTCGGAAATGACGGTGATTTCCTTTCCAGTTTGGACATGAACGATGTGGAATCGATAGAAGTGTTAAAAGACGCTTCTTCTGGTGCCATTTACGGTTCACGCGGGGCCAATGGTATCATCATGATCACCACTAAGAAAGGGGTAGAAGGTCCCACCAAATTTTCTTATCACGGCTACCTGGGCTATAAGGATGTTCCTAAAAACGATTATTTATCGAGCCCCGACGAGTGGAGCAATTTTGTGCGGGAAAACAACGGTGGAGAGCTCACCGACCGTTTGAATTACATCAACCAATTGGGGACTTACACGGATTGGGAAGATGTGATGTTTGATGGCGGCTTCATTACCAGCCATTCGCTATCGGCTAAGGGAGGTACAAAGAATACAAAATTTACTACTTCGTTTGGCTATCAGCGCGATGAAGGCGTGTTGTTGACCGACAACTTTGAAAAGATCAACTTCCGGGTGAACATGAATACCAAGTTGCGCAACCGGGTAACCTTGGGCCTCAACCTCAACCCTTCCCACACGAACCAACGGCGTTTTCCGATCGGGGTGCACGATGCCATTCGACAAAACCCTTGGTTGCCCCTTTATTTGGATGAAACCAACATTCAATACGTCAACCGCTTTCGCGAGAACGGGCGGTGGGCTGATGCACAAATTGGGGACTATGCCATGGAGCGGATGTTCGACGATTACGACCTGTTGTTGGGGCAACCCGATCCTAACCTTTCTGGTGTCGATATCTCTTCTACTTCCAATCAAAATGCTTTGGCTAAAGTGTTGGAGCGCGACCGCAGAAAACGGCAAACCAAGGTATATGCCAATACCTACCTCAAGTTTGACATCATGGATGGGCTGTATTTCAAGCAAACTTTCGGAGGGGATTTTCGCTACACCAGCAACACCCGTTGGGCGGGGGTAGAGGCCTCCCGAAACGGAATTGGCGACACCGAGTCTACCCTCAGCACGCAAATTCGCTGGCATACCGTGAATGAAAGTATCCTCAACTACAAGAAAAAATTTGGTGATCATAGCCTCAATGCGATTGGTGTTTTTGCCTACGAGTGGTGGTCGAGAGAGCAAACGGGTTTGGAGGCTGCTGGTTTTGATAATGATTTGATCCAAACCATACCGCAAGCCAACCTGGTGAACGGTTTCAGAGAAGAATACCGTGAAAATTTGATTTCCTATGTTGCCAGAGCCACTTACGACTACAAAGAGCGCTATTTGCTGTCGGCAAGCATTCGCCGGGATGGTAGTTCTAAATTTGGTTTGGATTCTAAATACGGGTGGTTTCCAGCGGTTTCTGGCGGTTGGATTGTCAACAAAGAAAACTTCTTTCCCGAAAACAACATTCTGACCCGATTAAAGGTACGGGCAAGTTATGGCGTTACGGGCAACAACTCGGGCATTAATGAGTACGAACATTACGGCTTGCTCGTGCCGGTAGGAACTGGTTTTGGCCAAAACGGATACAACCCGTTTAACGTTGCTTCTCCCAACCTTGGGTGGGAGAGCCTTACCGAGTTCAATCCTGGTTTGGATATGGCGTTCTTGGGCGGACGCGTCAACCTGTTTTTCGACTACTATGTAAGAAACAGTGTAGACCTCTTGTTGGATGTTCCCATTCCCTCGGTAGTAGGATTTGATGAGGCCCTTGAAAACCGCGGTAAAGTGCGCAATGAAGGGGTGGAGTTTGAATTGTCGACCAAAAACTACATTACCAAAGATTTCTCCTGGACGTCTACAGCCACTGCCACCCACAACAAGAATACCTTGGTGGATTTTGCCGGGGCTGACGGGTTAATCAGCATCGTTGATGACAAACGCCCGGCGGAATGGATCGCCAAAGAAGGACAGCCGATTTCTTCTTTTTATGGGTACGTTGTGGATAAGGAAATTCCACTGGAATACATCAACAATCCTTACTATCCCATCAATGCCCAATCGCAAGATATCTACGTGCGCGACTTGAATGGCGATGGGGTGATTGATCCCGATGACCGTACTATTTTGGGCGATCCCTATCCGGATTTGGTGTGGAGCGTCACCAACAATTTTAAGTACCGCAACTTTGATGCTTCTTTCATGGTGCAAGGCTCTCACGGGGCTGAGGTGCGCAACATTTCTTCGCAATACATCAAAAACGAATTTTCCAGCAATCAGGACTACACCACTGAGTTTGCTGATGCCAATCTGGTAACGGAGCGGATTTTTACCAACGACGATATTCAGGACGCTTCTTATGTAGCGCTTCGCAACATCAATGTAGGGTATTCCTTCTCTAAAAAAGCCATGCAAAAGGCTGGTATCCAGCGGTTGCGGCTTTACGTATCGGCTACCAACCTGATTTACGTTTGGTCAGACGATTATGAAGGCTACAATCCTGAAGGAATTGATCAAGGTTTGCGCAACCCGCTGACCTACGGTTATCAACGTGGACCCGCTCCCATCTACCGCGCTTACACATTTGGTTTGAACCTCGATTTTTAATACGAACATCATGAAGTACTCTATTTTTTTCCTGGCGTTTGTCATTGTATTGGGGGCTTGCAGCAAAGACCCCTTGAATCAGGAACCCATTTCACAAATCAGTGAAACACAGTTCTACAACTCGACTGAAGAATTGGAATGGGCTACCATTGCTATCTATGATGGTTTGCAAGATGTGCCCTTGCGTGAGTTTGCCATCACAGAGATGCGTTCGGACAATGCTCGTTCCAACTCGGGAGAGGGCGATTGGGGGCAGTTCGATAGTTGGACGGTACGTCCGACCAACCAGCAGGTGGGCACCTATTGGACGGTGAACTACAATGTGATCTTTAGGGCCAACCGGGTGCTGGAAAACCTGGATGCCGTTGATGTGCCTTCCTTGAAACTGCAATTTGAAGGCGAAGCGAAATTTTGCCGGGCTTTGTCCCATTTCAATTTGGTGAGGGCTTATGGGGATATTCCTATTCTGGACCGGGAAATTGAACGAGACGAATCGGAATTCTTTGAACGCGACCCGGTTGCGGAAGTGATGGCGTTCATTACCCAAGACCTGGAAGAGGCAGCGATGCTGTTGCCTGCAAAAGGAGCCTTGGTATTTGGTAGGGCTACTTCCGAAGCTGCCAATGCCTTGCTGGCAAAGGTGTACCTCAACACCGGTAACTACAGCGGAGCCGAATCCATTTTGGCGTCTTTGATTGCCAATCCAAACTATGCGCTGGAAGAAAACTATCGGGATGTGTTTTACAGTGAGGGCAACGATGAAATCATTTTTGCCATTCCTTACATCAACGACGATGGTAACGAAAGCCAGGATTTCTCTTTTGAGATGACGGCTGGTGGAGTTCGCAGTGGCTTGAATTACTTGACGGATGATTTTATCGCCAACCTCATTCCCAACGATGCGGAGCGTTTACCGGTGCTTCAAAACTCTGACAACCTGGAAGAGAACGGAAAATTCATGACCACCAGTTCAGATGTACGCTTGTGTGGCAACGATTGGATTGTCTTGCGGTTGGCCGATGTTTATTTGCTCCACATAGAGGCCATTATGGCCGGCCAATTGGCGACCCAAAACCTGGATGCCATTGCTTCCTTCAACGCCATTCGTGGCCGGGTAGGATTAGATTCTGTAGCCATGGACGGTACCGGAGAAATTACCTTAGATATGCTGTTGAACGAAAGGCGGTACGAGTTGGCTTTTGAAAACCACCGGCTCTACGATTTGATCCGCACGGGACAGGCACAAACGGTGCTCACCAATTTTGGCAACAACGAAGGCTATCTTTTCTCCTCTACCGATTTGCTTTTGCCTATCCCACAAGGTGAAATCAATGTAAGTGGCGGATTGTTAAGCCAAAACCCAGGGTATTGATCCTGTACTACACTATTTAAAACTGCTCATCTGAATACCAATAGCATTATGAATCAATTGACTGTTAAGTATCCTTATCGTTTGGTTGTTGGTCTAATCGCCCTATTAGTTACCGTATGGGGATGTCGGAAAGATTTACCCGAAGCAGGGTCTATTGAGGACCTTACTCCGCCAAGTGCTGCTTTTGATTTCGATCAGTTTTCACCAGACAATTACCTGGAGGTGACTTTTTCGAATCAATCTACCAGCTCTACCGACTACTTATGGGAGTTTGGCGATGGTGCTACTTCTACCGAAGCCGAGCCGGTACACGTGTATACAGCCGATGGAACTTATACCGTGAAATTGACCGCCAGCGATAAATTGGGGGTCAATAGCGTGAGTGAACAAACCTTTACCCTTACAGAGCCAGCCGCTTTCATTCCTCCCATTCTCGAAGCCAGCTTCGAAGACGGCCAGCTCGACGGTGGTAGTGGTGACGGAAGGGATTCCTGGCGGAATTCTGACTTGGGAGGCGTGATACAAATCACCAGCGATCCGGTGAAATCGGGCGATCAGGCAGCTAAACTTACCGGCGATCCCAGCGATAAGCGCATTGGTTTTCAGCAATTGACGGTAACTGAAAACACGGTGTACGATGTGTCTTTCTTTTATACCATGGAAGACGATCAGCCCGGTTCATTGACTGTATCGATCTTAAGTGGTCCGGTGACGAGCCATGCCGAGGCGTTGGCAGCTACCATTGGATCGGTGACGGTAAACGATCAATCGGACCCGAAAAATTTCACACGTGGTACGGTGTCGTTCTTTTCGGGCGCCAGCACTGAGGTGGCCGTCTACTTTTTCAACGATGGTTCAGTAGAAACCCGCTTGGATGACTTCTCTATCGATATTGGCCAAGGTACCATTCCTCCAACAGCGGCTTTTACCCATGCGAAAGATCCTGGAAATTATTTGCAAGTAGACTTTACCAATACTTCCATCAATGCCACCAGCTACGACTGGGATTTTGGCGATGGCAATACGTCTACTGATGCTTCTCCAACCCATACTTACGCCATGGATGGTAGCTACACCGTTACCTTAACCGCCAGTAACCCGGCAGGAGAAATGGATGTAGCCATGTCTACCATCAATGTGAGCCCACCCAGCAATGTGATGATCACCAATCCAAGTTTTGACAACGAGCCGGTGCGGGATGACAACCGTGTTGATTGGCGTAATCAAGATCTCGAGGCAGATGCGAATGTGGTATTTGGAGCTTCTTCCTATGTGCTTCAAACATCGAGCACGGCCCGTACTGGCGATTATGCAGGCAAACTACCTACCATGGAAAACTCGTCGAGTCCCCGCCGGTGGTTGTACCAAGCGGTGACGGTAGACCCGAATACCGACTACAAAATCAAAGGCTGGATTCGAAACAAAGATGGGGGTGTAGGTTCCACGGTGACGTTTGCCATTTACGATGCTCCTTTTTCTACTGCATCCACCATTGGCGATCCTACGGCCATTCTTGCTTCCGAAGATTACGATGCTTCTACCGGACATGATACGGATACATGGACAGAGGCCAGCATCACCTTCAATTCGGGATCAAGTACCGAAATTGTATTGTTTATTACCAATGACTATACGCTAAACGGAGATCCAAGTACCGAAGAGTCGGAAACCTTTTTAGACGATTTTTCCATTGAAGAATTGTAAGCAGCAAAGACAGCAATGATTGAAAGAAGAACCAAGTCGCTTCCTGCGATCCAACAGCTCCTGCATGCAGGAGCTGTTGTGGGATTTGCCCTGTTGTGGTGGATGGGGGCAGGATGCAACAAGTTGCCCGAACGCCCTGAACCTCCTTGTGATGTGATGGAAGTGGAGCAACCCACTACAGGCGATGATGATAATGATGATCCTGCCGGATTGGCCAACATCGATTTTAGCAACTGGAAAGTAACCTTGCCTGTGCCCCGGCCCGATGGTAGGCCCTTAGAAGTACAACCACCTGAAATTCTAAGTTACGCTACCAACGAAACCTTGAAGCCCTTCATGTACGATGACCCTTCGGATGCCTCTGTGGTATTTTATACTTATCCGGGTGTCTCCACCGCCAATTCTTCTTACTCCCGCACGGAGTTGCGGGAACAAATGGTGCCGGGCAGCAACAACACCAACTGGACTTTTGCCCGTGGTGGAAGGATGCGGGGAACCCTGTCGGTTCCGGAGATGTCTAAAAAGGCAAACGGCGAATTCCACCGCACCATCATCATGCAAATTCACGGGCGTTTGACCGATGCACAGCGTGATCTGATAGGGGAAGATGACAACAATGCTCCGCCGGTGCTTAAAATCTATTGGCAAGACAATCGGGTATACGTACGCACCAAAGAGTTGAAAGACCTAAATGCTACTTACGAAGCAATGCTTGAAACCGATGCCTGGACCGACGATGATGGCCGATACTTTTCGCGAGAGGTGGGTACTGAACCCTTCACTTTAGAGGTAGTAGCCAGCGCTGGCAAATTGACGGTGACCCTGGATGATACTGAAACGTTTGTGTACGATGACATACACATGCAGAAATGGGGTGTTTTTGAAAATTACTTCAAAGCAGGAAATTACCTGGTTACCCAGGACGCTGGTGCCTACAGCCGCGTGAAATACTATGATTTAACGGTGAGCCATGATTAGAACGATTGCATGCCTGTTGGCTTTTGCGGGTGTGTTGATGACTGCCCAAGGGCAGGACATCGACCTGAGCCATTGGAAAATTACCATTCCGGAGGGCAAACCTTCCGAAGTGGAGCCTCCCGAGATTTTAGATTTTGAAAACAACCCTACACTGCAGCCTTTTTTCTACCGCGACTCTACTGACAGTGCCTTGGTTTTTTATGCTTTTCCCGCCAACACAACTCGAAATACCAAGTATTCCCGTTCTGAGTTGCGGGAGCAGATGGAACCCGGAAGCAACAAGGTGAATTGGACCTTTGCGCAAGGTGGACGAATGCGGGGCACGTTGGCTGTGCCAGAAGTGACGCAAAACAATGTAGGTGACTACCACCGGGTCATCATCATGCAAATTCATGGAAGGCTCACCAATGAACAACGGGACCAAATTGGCGAAGACGATAACAATGCTCCGCCTATCCTTAAAATTTATTGGGACGAAGGCAGAATTCGGGTAAAAACCAAAGTATTGAAGGACCCCAATGCTTCTGATGAGGAAATTTTGCACGAAAAAGCTTGGGGAGACGATAAGGGGAAAAATTTTAAAGAAATCGTGGGTACGGACAAGTTTACCTTGGAAGTGGTGGTGAGCAAAGGACGCATGACAGTGACCTTGAACGACAACGAAACCTTTGTTTACGAGGGCATCGATATGGAGCGATGGGGTGTTTTTGAAAATTATTTCAAGGCTGGAAACTACTTTCAGTCCCGAGACGAGGGCTCTTTTGCCATCGTAAAGTATTATGAATTAGAGGTTAGTCATTGAAATGAAAAGCTTTTTTCTTGGCGCATGTTCGTTGTTGCTGTTCGGGTTTTCGGCAGCTGCTCAAGAATCGCCCATCAACCTTTGGAACTGGAAACTGGAGCTGCCGAGTGGCTACAAAGCCTCCGATTGGAAGTTGTCTAATTATCAGAAAGACCGCTTTGCCAAACCCTTTTTTCACCTGGACACCCTGGACAGTGCCATCGTGATGGAGGCTTACCCTTCGGAAGGAACCTCCAAATCCAAATACACCCGCAACACCCTGCGCGAACAGATGCAAGCGGGCAGCAACGATGTGAATTGGACCATGAAAGAGGGGGCAGTATTGGAGGCCGACTTTCAGGTTACCCAAATGTCGAAAGGAGAAAATGGCAAATACCACCGCACCATTCTCTTTCAAATTGACGGACGCACCACTGAAAAGCAAACCGAAAAATTGGGATTAAAGAAGCCCAAGAGCATGCCAATGGTAAAAATCTACTGGCAAAACGAACGTTTGCGGGTCACCCGGAAAGTATTGAAAGACGAATCGATGGTAGGCGATGACCTATTGCTGAAAAGCTCTTGGAAAGAAACAGAAAGCACCATATACGCCAAAGAGAAGGTTGGGTTTGAAAAAGTGCACATTCGCATCGAAGTCAAAAAGGGAAAAATTACCATTCAGGTGAATGAGGAAAAGCCGATTGTGTTCCGCGACCTTAGTGTGAGCCAATGGTATTTCGAAAACTACTTTACCGTGGGCAACTATTTACAGTCCAAAGAAGCTGGTTGCCACTCCACGGTCAAATTCTATTCGCTCGTAGTTTCCCACGGGAAATAGTGTCTTCCTTAGGCAAATGAATCTTGTTTTTGCGATTAATGGATTGACAGTTTGCAGCTGATCACCAAAGGGTGATTTCAGCTTGTTTATCAAATAGCAGGCATCAAGTCTTGATCGACAGCATCTTTTGAGGCGTTCAGGCCGATGCTCATCAACCACGAGGCGTTCGATGCGTTGGGAAGAATGCAGGATGGCTTCTAAACCCAAGCGCCAATTGATTTCTAATGGGTAAATGTCCTTTTGGGGAGTGCTGAGATAGGCTGAGCATAGGATGTTAGTTGTGTTCTTTTGCGGGTGGTAGCGAAATCAAACCTTCCTTTTTTTATTACATTGAAGGGCCTTTCTGAACACTGGCGTTTCACCTTTGCTCCATTGTTGCCTTCGCTCGTAATTCATCGCTTCGCCTGTTTTTCCTTGCTTTTTGGGGGATCGAACCATCTTATTCCCAGTTCTTTCTTCATCTGGTTACGGCTTTTTTGTGTCGTTCTCTTCTTAGGGCAAGGTGTATTCACGGCAGTAGGTGCAGCCAATAAAACCCTGGATAGCCTGGAGCAAGTTCTACCTGAAACAGAGGGGCTGGCGCGCCTAAAGGTTTACAACCAATTGGTGCAACGCATCCTCAATTCAGATCCGCAAAAAGCGTTGGAATATGCTCAGGAATCCCATTTGTTGGCCCTTGAGCTAAAGAATGAGAAATGGATTGCCGGAACACTGTTGAACAGTGCATCGATCTATGATGTTCTGGGCCGGCAAACGGAGGCCTTGGTATCCCTTCAACGCGTTAAAGCAATTTTTGAACGCAACAACGATAGCCTTAGCCTAAGCATTTGTTTGGGGAACATTGCCAACGTTTATTCCAGCCTTTCCGACCGCCAGAGTGCCATCAAGTATGCCCGCAAAGCCTACGAGATCAGTCAAGACATTCGCGATTCGGTTGGGATTGCTGTGTACGCCCAAAGTCTGGCAGCAGCTTATAGTGCTACCGGGGTGCCAGACAGTGCTATCTTGTATTATTCAGAGGCATTGGAACAAATGCTGACTTTGGACATGCGCCTGGAACGAGGTGTTACCCTCGGAAACCTCGGGGGGCTTTTTTTAGAATATGAGTTGATGCCAGAGGCGATAGAGTGTTTTCAAGAGGCCTTGCAGATTGGAAAGGAGAAAAACCATGTGTTGGGAATGGCCAACGCTTGTCGTTACCTGGGCCGTGCTTATTTCAAGCTCGACCAATTGGATTCCGCTCACCACTACTACCGGCAAAGTTTGGCGGTATTGGAGCAGAATGACATCCTGCCCGGGCAAGGAATCGCACATCTGGGTTTGGCAAACGTGTTTTTAGCACAAAAGCAGCCCGGTGAAGCATTGAAGTTTATGCGCAAAGCCCTGCTCTTGATTGAACAGGGCGCCAACGTGGAAAACCTGGCCAAGGCCTATGATTTTTTAGGAGATGTCTTTTTAGACTTGGGAAACTCAGATAGTGCTCAGGTCTACTGGGAAAAGGCCATTCACCTGTGCCAGCGCCACCAATTGATCAAGGTGGAATGCAATGTGGTGGAGAAACTGGCCACCTATTATCAAGAGCAAGGCCAAACAGCTGAAGCGGCCGGGTATGCAGCACGGCACGAGGTGTTGATCGATTCCATTTATAGGGAAACAAGTTATGCCGCCCTGGAAAAGATTCGGGCCGATTACCATGCCAAGCAGACCCAATACCTGCAGCAGCGCATCAAACTGGAGAAGCAGCGCGTGGAGTTGCAACAGGCGCGCACCGAAGGGCAGCGGTGGTTGCTCTTGACCTTGGTATTAGGGTTGGGGTTGTTGCTGGCCTTGTTGCTCGGCATGCGCTACCGCAGCCAAACCCAATGGCGCGGACGCTTGTTGGAAGAACGCGAAAAAGGCATTCGTTCCTTGATGGAGGCGGAAAACAAGGTGCGGGAAGAAGTATCGAGAGACTTGCACGATGGCTTGGGCCAGTTGTTGACATCCGTGCGCATGCAGCTCTACGGTTGGAAAAGCAATACCGGTCTGGAAAATGGAGTAGTGTCTGCCAAAGAAATGGCAAAGGTGGATCAGTTGATCGGCGAAGCGTTGGGCCAGGTGCGCGATGCCGCCCACCTCATGATGCCCCGAATGCTGGAGGAAGCAGGCCTTGCCGCTGCTTTGAATGAATTGCTAAAGTACAGCATTGACCCCCGGCAATTGACTTGGGAGTTGGATGCCATCCACACCGAAAAGCGCTTGGACCGCTATTTGGAATTTAACCTGTACCGGGTGTGTCAGGAGTTGGTAAGCAATACCCTGAAACACGCCCAGGCCAGTCATTTTTCGGTTCAGTTGGTGTATTTTCCTAAACAGGTGCAATTGGCCTTGGAGGACAACGGCAAAGGGTTCGACTATGCCAGTGCCATCGGCAAAGGTGCCGGCTTAAACAATGTAAAAAACCGGGTTGAATTGCTGGGAGGCGTGCTGGTGGTGGAGCCCACCCTTCCACAAGGTCAGATAACGAAAATCAGAATCCCTTTGAATGGATGAGTGTGGTTAGAATTTTAGTGGTGGACGACATGCCGCTGATTAGCGAGGGCCTCAGTTTGATGTTGGCGAAAGAAAACAACCTGAGTATCGTTGGCAAAGCTTCCAATGGAGCCGAATGCATGCAGTTTTTGCAGCAGCAAGCAGTAGACCTGGTGTTGCTCGATCACCAGATGCCTGGTCAATCCGGTTTGGAAATTATGCACCAGATCCGGGAAAACAACAAGCAACTGAAAGTGGTGATGCTCACCTTTTTGATTGATGAGCAACTGGTGAAAAACTACCTGGAGGCGGGGGCCAACGGTTGTTTGCTCAAACACGACAGCCCGGCAGAATTCGTCTACGGCATTCAACAGGTTGTAGCCGGGCGGCAATTTCTTTCTTCTACGGTGAGTAAAGTATTGTCTAAACAACTGGTGGGAGATTCGGGCGTAAAACCGGTTCCTTCCGAAAACCTTGGGGAACTCACCAAAGCCGAACGGGAAGTGTTGAGCTGGATTGGTCGTGGGCTCTCGGTGGAAGAAATTGGCCAGATTCGGAAAACGACCACCAGCACCGTAAGCCGACAAAAACAAAACATCATGGACAAGCTCGACATCCACAAAGAGATAAAACTGATGCGGTTTGCCATTGAGCAAGGGCTTGTCTAATAGCGCTTTGCCCGATTTTATACAGAAATTTATGTAGGCGCATACCTGATTTTATTGTTGTCGGAGGGAGAAGATTGCGAGTTATTTGTAAGCATCTGATCAGAAGAATTCAACCGCAATCTAACCTTCTTCACTATACAATCATGCCTCGATACACGCCTTCTTTTCGGTTTTTTCTGACCGTTATCGGAAGCGGCTTCTATCCTTGAAGCCAGCTTTCTTTCCTAATCCATCAACTTATTATTGCCCACTTTAAGGGGTATTTCTTTCGTTCGAAATACGCATCCAATTCAACCATCATGAAACATTACTGGAAGGTACTTTTGGCAAGTACCACGCTTTTATCATGCCTTTTTTCCTGCACTTCGGAACCTGCTCCTGCACCCTCCGAAATGGCACAATTGAAAGATTCAATCCACATCTCTAAAGATCCGGCGGGATTTCAGCAGCTTTTTGAGATCAAAAAAAACAAGGCAGGAATAATTCCACGGATTTCGCCTATGAAATGGGCCAATGACGATGCCCAACTGGAAGCAGATTATCTGGCCACCTACTCCACCAAACAGCTGAATACAGCTAAAAACCAAAATACGGCGAATTCCATTGGTCCCTTTGGCATTTCGGGAAGAACAAGAGCGGTGTTGGCAGACAAAGCCAGCCCAAAACACTTCCTCGCCGGAGGTGTGTCCGGTGGCCTGTGGACCTCTACCGATGCCGGTGATTCCTGGTCCCCGGTAGACGATCAGGCGGCATCGCTGGCAGTAACCTGCCTTGCGCAAGACCCTTTCAATACCAGCGAAATTATTTATGGAACCGGAGAATTTGCCTCAGCTACAAATCCCCTGAATACGGGGGTGGGGCTAATGAAGTCGGTGGATGGAGGGCAAACTTTCAGTTCCATCACCTCAACTGACAATAACTCTGATTTTAGCTCCTGTTTTACGGTCGCCTATTCCAATAGTTTGGCCACCGCTGGAAGAATATATGCTGGCACCACCAAGGGCTTGTTGGTTTCCGACAACGAAGGAGCTACCTGGACGAAATATTTGGCCGGTGAGCGTGTATTTGATGTGATTTCTTTTACCAATGGCGCAGTGTTGATCGCTACCGAGGACGATATTTACTACTCGCCGGATGAAACACTCAGCTCGCTACAGGCCATGAACAATTCCATCAATACCGGCCGTATTGAGATTGCCAATTGCCTGGCACAGGAAAACTTGGTGTATGCGGTGTTGACAACAAGTAGCATTCAAGCGGTTTTGAAAAGTACAGACTTTGGGCAAACCTGGAATGCGGTGGTCAATCCTGGAGGGCTTACCTATGGCCGTTATACACTGGCCATAGCGGTGCACCCTACCGATCCCGATCAGGTTATTTTAGGGGGAGTGAAAATGAAATACAGCGCTGATGGAGGACAAACCTGGAACCTTATTTCTGACTCGCACGATGATTATCATGCCTATGATCTCATTCCCAATACCACCCGATTTTTAATTGGCAATGATGGTGGCGTTTATGAATACGATTGGAATTCGGTGCTCAGCACCAACAAGAACTTGAACAACGGCTACAATACCGTCCAATTCTATTTTGGAGATTATTTTCCCAGCGGTCAGGCGGCCATTGGAGGAACTCAGGACAACGGAACCTGGTACATGAATGGCACCGGCAATCCTTCTGAAAAGATCAATATTGGAGACGGCATGCAGTGTTATGTGAGTAAAACCACCAGCGATTTTGGTTTTACTTCCCGTCAATTTGGGACAGTAACTCGGAAAACCAATCTAACGACAGAATTTTTTAATTCGGATTGTGTGACCAGCACCACCATGACGGATTGTTTTACCGCCAAACTTGCCGACAATCCAAATTATGGTACTGCCGGCGAAATATCATCTTTTCAAACGTATTTCAGGGTTCGGGAATCGAATGAGGATCAACTTTTCATGACCACAGCCTATGGCATTTGGTTGTTTGAGTGGACCGGGGTTTTGCCGGGCTACCAGGCACATAAAATCACCAATACCATCTACACGATTAACACTTTGGAAATAGAGGACTCCTCGAATCCAAGTTTGTACTATGGCGGATTTAACAAACTGGGTAGAATTGATAATGCCTTGACGGCAACAGGAACTGATGGAGTAGACCTTACCGTAAACAGGCCATCTGAGTTGTTGAACTCTTTCTTAAATGACATCGATATTCATCCGAGTGATCCTTCAAAAATTTATGTGTGTTTTGCCAGCAATGGCGAGTACAGCAAAATATATGAAGTATCCAACGCCACGACCACCGATCCTATCGCTTCGCCTGAGTTGTGGAATGACATTAGTGGTAATTTTCCGGATGACCTGCCCGTCAATTGCCTTGCCTTGCATCCGGATGCGCCCGAAACGGTCCTATACATTGGGACGGACTATGGGCTGTATTTTACGGAAGATGGAGGCGATCACTGGCTCAAAGAGGAGTCCATTCCCAATGTGCCCATTTTTGACCTTGAACTTCGGGAAAGTGATTTGAACCTTTTTGTTTTTACCCACGGTCGAGGCGCTTTTACCATGCATTTAAGCAGTGCTGGTGCTGGGTTTGTGGCAGGAAATATTCGTACCGAAACGGGTGGTAACGTGGCCCAGGTAGAGGTAACTGCGGACAACCAAACCGTAACCACCGGGTTGGATGGTAACTATAGCATTGGAGGCCTCAGCTTTGGCCAGAGCATTGACATTACTCCCGCCAAAGACATCAATGACCTCAACGGGGTCACGATACTCGACCTGCAAGCCTTGCACGTGCACATTCTCAATACGCAACCTTTTACTTCGCCTTACCATTTTGTTGCGGCTGATCTCAACAACAGTGGCACGGTAACCACCGTGGATAAATTGCTGCTAAAAAAACGACTGTTGCTCATTGACGATGCATTTGAATTTGTGCCCTCCTGGAAATTTGTTCCGGCGAATTTTCAATTTCCCAACACCACGAACCCCATCGCCAACGGATACCCGGAGGTGTTGAGCTTAAACTTTTCTCAATCGTATCAAAACCAGGATTTTATTGGTGTGAAAATGGGAGACTTCAACGGGAATGTCGATCCTTCCATGCGAAAAGCCACCGGCGAAAAGGTGGTATTGAAGCTGGAAGATCAACGCCTTCAGGCAGGTGAGGTATTGGAAATTCCTGTCAGGGTAGAAGCCTTTCAACGAAAATCGGGTTACCAGCTCAGCCTCAAAATAGATGCGGAATACCTGGAACTTATTTCGATTGAAACTCCTGCTTTAACCAGTGAATTGGAGCAAGCCGCAGTAGTGCTGAACAACGATGGCAGGAGCATTGGATTTACGGCCAGTTTGGAAGGTGCTTCTCTGGAAAACAACGCCACCCTGGTCACCTTGCAAGTGAGGGTAAAACAATCGGCACCCACCTTACGGGATAAAATTTACCTGAGTCAAAAAGTAGATGAAAATGCAGTTTTTGATACACAACAACGCTTGGGACGGTTTGAGTTGGAGCTGGAAGGTACTTTGGCAAGTGTAGTGCAGGCCCCCTTTCCCAACCCTTTTCAAACCCAATTTCAGTTGGTGATCGCAACGCCTACCGCAGGACAGGTATCGTTAGAGCTGTTTGACCTGAATGGAAAAAGGGTCTTGCAACAACAATTTTTGACCAACGAAGGAAAAAATAGTTTGACGGTCAACCAATTGCAAGGTATTCCAGCTGGGACCTACTTCTACGCCTTGAAAAACCAGGCAGGAGAAACGGTGAAAGAAGGCAAGCTGGTGAAAGACCGGTAATTTGTTTTCTCAACATTAACGAAGGGTGCACCCGCGACTTTAGCCGTTGCAAGTGCACCCTTTTTTACGTTCGTTTCCTTGAAAGTAGAGCAATGTATCAGCGAAAAAACTGCTGTCTGTTCC